>NZ_JBQJIL010000012.1:0-264589 GCF_052078715.1 Lysobacter sp. CA199
TCCCGAACTCGGAAGTGAAACGCATATGCGCCGATGGTAGTGTGGCTTAAGCCATGCAAGAGTAGGTCATCGCCAGGGGCTTTACCCTAAACGCCGCAACCATTGGTTGCGGCGTTTTTCTTTGGGCGTAGAACAAAGCCCCGGCCGCTCACACAAACACCGCGACGATTCCGTCGCGGTGTTTTCGTTTTGGATGATGGGAAGATGTGGCGGCCACCGTGGATACCTCCTTACTCAGGACGATTCGCCTGCTCTCACTCAGAGCCGTCGATTGGCGATTCGAGATCGGAACTTCATAAAGTCGGATTATTTGAATCCAGTAAGTTCGCCGAAATCTCCAGCAGTCCCGTTTTGCCGGGCCCGGTTATTACGCGACCCAGGCCAGGCAAGATTCGAGCCTCCCATGACTACCTGGGCCACAGGCGGGACCTATTTTTCAGGCGCCAAAGCGGCAGCACCGGCCGCCGGATTCACACCGCGCCGTTACCCGCGAAGTCGCCCATCAGAGGTCGCCGGAATCGCTCGAAACCCGATCCGATCGGAAGGGCGTTGACCGCCTACTTTGCAGCTTCAGCCAAAGGCGCCAGTCCGAACTCGACCCGGGTAAGTCCGTCCAAGGTCTGGATGTCCAGATCGATGCGATAGCGCTCGCACAGCCGTCGGACGATGGCCAGTCCGAGCCCGAGCCCGGCGCTGCCTTCGCGGCGCCGATATGGTCGATGCACGCTGGCGAGCAGCTCGGGTGCGATGTCGTAGCCGCTGTTGGCGATGCAAAGACGAGTCCCGCGGCCGTGTTCACCGTGGTCGACCCCGATGCGCACGCGCCCGGCTTCGGTATGCGCGAAGGCGTTGCCGATCAAGTTCGACAGCACAATGTGCAGCACCGGTTCGGGCAGTTCGCTATGGACGTCGGATGGAACGTCGATATCGAGTTCGATCGATTTGCCTTCAAGCAACACCGCCTGATCCAGGATCACGCGTTCCAACAGCGGCAGTACGGCGACAGGGCCCGTCATGGGCGGAGCATCCTGGGTTTCGCGGGCCAGACTCAGCAGCATGGCGACGGTTCGTTCGAGCTGCAGCGCCGATTGGCGTAGATGGATCAGATGTTGGCGGCCGGCCGGCGACAGACCCGGTTCTTCCAGCAAGCGTTCGCTGGTGCTGCCGATCACCGCCAATGGCGTACGCAGTTCATGGCTGGCGTCGCGGGTGAACTCACGTTCGCGTCCGATGAAGGTGCGGATGCGTTCGACCAGATCGCTGACCCCCTGCGCGACGAGGCCGATTTCGTCGTCGGAGCGCTCGGGTACTGCCAGGACGGGAAGATGCTGCGGCGTGATCGAGCCCACCTGCGTGGCCAGCCGCGCCAGCGGTGCGGCGGTGCGCCGCGCCAACCAGTAAGCGATCGCCAGAGCCAAGGCCAGTACGGCCGCCGCGGACCAGGCCAGCAGCTGCAGGACCCGGTCGCGAATCGGCCGGACGACCAATTGCCGGCTGACTTCGGCGACCAGCCACGCGCCGTCGGCAGGATTCGAAGCCGAAAGCGTTTTGATGTGGTAGTGGCGACCGTCGCGCCCGGCGAACTCCTCGCGCCAGAATTCGCGCTGGTAACGCTCGCGCAGATCGTCCGGAAACTGCGCTAGAGCGGTGTAGACCTTCATGTACGGACTGCGCGGGGTTTCCCAACGGCCATGAGCGCGCCGCGCGCGTTCCAACGCCACGGCCTCTTCTTGCAGAGCCGCTTCGAAGAATGCGTCCTCGGTCGCGTACATGAAACTCATCGCATACAGACCGAACAAGCCGGCGACCAGCACGGCGAAGCCGCCGAACGCGAGCATGAGCCGATTGCGCAGACGCCGCCGCGGGCGCTTCACGGGCGTTCCTGCAACTTGAAGCCGACCCCATGAACGGTGTGCAGCATCGGCCAGACGAATGGTTTGTCGAGTGCTTGCCGCAGCAGGTACAGATGCGAGCGCAATGGGTCGGAAGGCGGACTCTGTTCGCCCCACAGCCGCTGCATGAGCTCGGTGCGGGTCAGCGTGCGCGGCCACGCCTCGGCGAGGATCAGCAGGATCCGATAAGCGGTCTGATGCAGATCGAGCGCGATGCCGTCGCGCTGCGCACGACCGAGCTGGCGATCGATGGCGAGCGGACCGATGCGCAGCAGATGGCTTTCGCCGCCGCGATGGCGTTGCGACAGCGCCAGGCAGCGGGCGAGCAATTCTTCGCCAGCGAATGGCTTGACCAGATAATCGTCGGCGCCGGCCTGAAAGCCCTTGAGCTTGTCGGCGAGCGTGTCGCGGGCGGTGAGCATCAGCACTGGGATGCGCCGGTCGGCGCGTTCGCGCAGTTCGGCGCATACCCGCAAGCCGTCCAGGCCGGGCAGGTTGAGATCCAGCACCAACACGTCGGGCGGATCGTCCAGGGCCAACCGAAGACCGGTGCGGCCATCGGCTGCGAAGTCCGCCCGATGGCCGTGCGACTCGAACATCGCCGCCATCGCCGCCCGCAACGGCAGATGATCTTCGACCACGAGTATGCGCAGACGCTCCACCATCGCCGCTCAGCTTCCGATGCGTTGCAACAGTTGCTTAGCTTCGGCCATGTCGGGGTGGCTTTCCAGTACCTCGCCGACCAGCGATCGCGCGCGTTCGCGATCGCCCAATCGCAAATGCGCCTCGGCCATGCCCAGCCGCAGTTGCGGCTCGGGCATGTACGGCGCGGCCAACTGCATGATCGCCAGCGCGTCGCGGTTGGCGGCCGGATCCTGGGTGGACTGGAGTTGGTAATAGCCGAGCAGGCCGATCAGCTGCACGTGATAACCGTCGCGGTCGTCGGCCAGCGCCTTGCGCGCGGCGTCGGAATCGCCGGACAGCAGGCGTTGCACCAGTCCCAGGGTGCGTTCGTCGCGCCACGGCGTACGCGCCTTGGGCCGACGGCCCAGCGTGGTCACGATGGCTTCGGCGACCGCGGGCGTCGAGTATGGGTTCTGACCGGTGATCAAGCGACCGTCGACCACCAGCTTGGGCATCATCAACGCCGCTTCCTGCCATTGCGCACCTCGCGCCTTGAGCGCGTCCTCGAGTTGGAACCGGTATTGCTTTGCCCAACGCTTGCCGAACACCGCTTCTTCTTCGTTGCTGAAACCGGTCATGCGCTTGCCGTCGACCAGCCACGCGCCGTTGCCCAGGCGCACCTCGACCAGCGAGGCAGGGCCGTGACAGACCGCGGCGACCACGCCGCCGCGTTCGTAGATGTCGGCCAGCACCTTCTGCAGGGCCGTGTCGACGGGCAGGTCGAACATCGCGCCCTTGCCGCCGACCACATAGACGGCGGCGTACTCGGCGGCACGCACTTCACTGGTCCTGCGGGTCGCGGCCAACTGCTTGGAGGCGTCGGGATCGGTCAGCAGGCGTGCGTTGAAAGGTTCTTTGGCGTCGTATTTGTCGGCCTCGACGCGACCGCCTGCGGGGCTGGCGACATCGACCACATAGCCGTTGTCGCGAAAGATCAGATACGCCTGGGCGAATTCGTCCATCTCGAACCCTGGCCGGGTCTTGCCCTGGTCGCGGCCTTCGCTGCTGACCACGATCAGAATCTTGTCGGCGGCCAGCGCAGGCAGCGCGGCCAGCAGCAGCGAGAAAGCCAGTACGGCACGGTGCAGGAGGTGCGAGGTCATGGAGGCGCTCCGGATATCAGGAGGCCTCAGTGTCGACGCCGGTTGTGAATCAAACTTCAAACGCGGCCGGCGCGCGGCCGGCGCCGCGATCAGGCCGTCTTGCGGAACGTCACCACCAACACGTCGCGATGCGCTTCGCGCTGCGGATCCTGCGGCGTTACCGTGGTGACGCCGTGGAACACGCGCGAGTCGTCGACCAAGGCGGCGTCGAGCGGTGCGGTCAGGGTAAAACTGCCCAGTTCCGCGCCGTCGGCCGCGTGGATGGTGGTGGTCCCGCTGAGGATGTTGTGACGGTCGATGAGCAGCACGAGCACATAGTCGACCCCGTCGCGGTGCACGCCTTCGGGTGTCGGCTGGCCTTCCTGATCCGCGCGCGCTTCGATCCGGAACTGGTGCAGTTCGACATGCCAGGTCGAGGTCTGCGGCGCGAGCGCGGAAAAGAAATCGCGGCAGAACGCCAGGACGGTGCGCATGCTGTCGCCTTGCGCGATCTCATCGCCGACCGGCTCGAACCAGCGTTCGATATCGCCCTGCAACGCGTTGTAGTTCAGGCTCTGATAGTGCGGCTGATGCGCCTGTCGCTCGATCGCGCCCTCGCGCCCGGCGCGGAACACCGCGTGCCGGCGCCGGCGATGGCGACCGACCTGGGCCAGGTAGGCATCGGGCGCGAGTTGGCTCCAACTCGCGGCGAACGCATCCCAGTCCGCCAGCGAACCATGCTGCAACAAGTGCGTGCGCATGTCGGCGCCGGCGACGAAGCGGAAGCCGCTGTCGTGCAGTGAACGGGCGAACTCGTGGTGATCGGACAACGGAAGCGAGGGCATGGTCGGACTCGGCGAAAAGCGGCGCAACGAAACGGGCAGGGGCGGCGATGCGCGGCTGGCGAGGGCTAGCGCGCAAGGCGGGGATCGCAGGCGCCCCGCCGCCATCGCAACGCCATTCGGACCCGTCGATGCATGCCGTGCGCCTTGGCGTTCAGATCGCCGCCAACGCCGCCAACACCAGCAGCGCGATCACGCAGGCGAATCCGCCCACCCACGCCAGGCTGCGCAGCGGCGCCTTGCCGACGAGGTAGAACACGCCGTGGAGAATGCGCAAGACGATGAAGGCGACCGAGAGGATCACGATCCACTGGGTGTCCACGCCGGCCAACTGCGCGCCCAGCACGCCCGCGGCGAACGCCGGGAAGGCCTCGAACGCATTGAGATGGGCGGCGTAGGCGGCTTTCGAGCGCGGATTGTCCTGGCGCGCCTGCCAGCCGCGCGGATCGCGGTTGTCGTAGCGCTGGCCGTTGGCCTTGGCGATGGCGGTCCACAGGTACGGCAGCAGGGCCGCGGCCAGCAGACACCAATAAGCGATCGTCATCGACATAAACCTTCCTTGCAGCCGGACCGCGACGTCGCGGCCCGCTCAGCGTAGCGGAAAAACGACGGCGCCCAGGGGGCGCCGTCGTCGCTTCGACGTGCCGCTGCGTCCAGGCCGATCCTTGCAGCGATCGGCGCGGACGCTGGCACGGTTTACTTCGCCGGCGTCATCAGCTTGTCGTGCGCGGCGCGGAAGGCGTTGCCTTCGTACCAGTTCGGCCACTGTTCGTTGCCGGCCAGGACCTTGCCCACGCCGTACAGCGCGTCCAGGTCCTGGACCACGCCGTCGAGCTTCCAGGCCGCGTCGAACTGGTCGGCCGGCTTGTGATAGCGGTTGTCGCGGTAGTCGACCTGGGCCTTCTGGCCTGCCTCCACGCCGCCTTCGAGCAGATCGTCGCCGCCCTTGGCGTACAGCGCGGGGACGCCGGCCTTGGCGAAGTTGAAATGATCGGAGCGGAAATAGAAACCGTCCTGCGGCGTGCCTTCGGCATGCAGTACGCGCTGCTGACTGTCGGCCACGGTCTTGAGGATGTCTTCGAGCTCGGAGCTGCCGTAGCCGACCACGGTCATATCGCGCGCCTTGCCGATGATCGGCATCGCATCGAGATTGATCACCGCCACCGTCTTGTTCAGCGGCACGGTCGGATGGGCGACGTAGTACTTGGAACCTAGCAGGCCCGATTCTTCCAGGGTCACCGCCAGGAACAGCAGCGAGCGATCCGGCGGCGGCGTCTGCTTGGTGAAGGCCTCGGCGATCTCCAGGATGCCGGCCACGCCCGACGCGTTATCGACCGCGCCGTTGTAGATCGTGTCCGGACCGGTGGTCTTGGCGTCGGCGCCATGACCTTCGTGGCCGCCTTCGCCGGTGTGATTGCCCAGGTGATCCCAATGCGCCATGTAGACGATGGCTTCGTCCGGACGCTTGGCGCCGTCCAGGCGTGCGATCACGTTGCGCGAGGACTTCTCGCTGATCTTGCTCTTCATATCCACCGAGGCCTTGGCCTGCAGCGCGATCGCCTTGAAGCCGCGCTTGCCGGCGGCCTGATACAGCTGATCGAGGTTCTGGCCCAGATCGCCGAGCAGCTTGCGCGCGGCATCGCTGGTGATCCAGCCCTGCACCGGCAGGCGCGGTTCGGGATCGTCCTTGGCCGGCAGATCGAACTGCGCGCCCGACCATGAGTTCCTGACGACCTCCCAGCCATACGAAGCACCGGCGGTGTCGTGAATGATCAACGCCGCCTTCGCGCCCTGGCGCGCGGCTTCTTCGAACTTGTAGGTCCAGCGGCCGTAATAGGTCATCCGCTTGCCTTCGAACAAGGTCGCGTCCTGGCCATGGAACCCCGGGTCGTTGACGAACATCACCACCGTCTTGCCCTTGACGTCGACGCCGGCGTAGTCGTTCCACTGCTGCTCGGGCGCGTTGACGCCGTAACCGACGAAGACCAGGTCGCTGGCGTCGATCGTCACTTCCGGCTGGCCGGTACGCGTGCCCACCACCATGTCGCTGCCGAACTTCAGCTCGCGCGCCTGTCCCTTGACGTCGAGCTTGAGCGTGGTGGTTTCATCGGCGGTGGTTTCCACCATCGGCACGGTCTGGAAATAGCTGTCGCCGTTGCCGGGCTTCAGTCCCAGGCGCTTGAACTGCGCTTCCAGGTACTGAACGGTTTTTTCCTCGCCGGCGCTGCCGGGCGCGCGGCCTTCGAACTCGTCGGAGGCCAGCGTCTTGACGTGCTGGGCGAAGTCGGCGGCATTGATCGCGCCGTCGAAGGCGTGATCGGCGGCAGTCTGGGTCGGCGCCGCGGACGGCTGGGCCGGGGCCGGCGCGTTGCCGGCGGGCTGGTTGCATGCCGACAGCGCCAGAGCGGCGGCCACCAGCGAGGTGGCTTTCAAAAACGGGGTCGTTCGGGACAAGAGCGGAACCTCCAGGAGCGGCGGGTGGGCCGGGGGTGGGGGAGGTCCATTCTAGGGTTTGGGCCGGGTGTTCGGGGGTGAGATATTCGGGGAGGCCAGGAGAGATATTTAGCCTGGAAGACGCCGGATGATGGAGGAAGACGACGGGCGGCTGGCAAAGGATTGCAGGACGTGCAATCAGCCCTGAGAGCCGAACATGTCCAACTGAGCAAGCTGTCGATCCCGAACCCTGGCGCGCTCGATCAGCTTGCGCATACCACGGTCGGTCATATTGTACTTGCGTGCCAGCTCGGCAAAGGAGCACCCGCCTCGACGGTACTCCTCAAGGATCAGGCGATCGCGTTGCGCGAGCCTGAATGCATAGTCCACCGGGATGCTGATGACCTGCCCCGCCCAGTCCTGGGCGAGCGCGTCAGCCACCGCCGCGCCGATCTGCTCGGCGACGTCGGCGGCGACACCCAGCAGGCGGGCCGTCTCCGCGGCGCGGGCGGCGGCCTGGGAGAACAGTTCGCTGCGGCGGACGTCCATCGCGTTCATGGGGCGGCGCTCGGCCCCTGGTCCGCATCGGCCGCGGTGGCGGCCCGTCGGTTTGCATCGATCTGCAGGGCGGCGACCAGGCGCCGCAGTTGGTCGGCGTTGCACCATTCCAGGCGGTTGACCCGGAACATCCGCTTGGCCAAGCCGTGGGCGTAGGCCCATTCGCGGGAGGCGTCCGCCAGCAGTGCCTCGATCTTGGTCAGAAGCGGCACCGCGGCCACATCACGCGGGCGGCCCAGGTAAGCCCGTCCCTTCTTCGCCGCTGCTCGGACCGCCCGGCCCCGGGGCGCCAAGCGCGCGAACTCGCCCAGGACAGCCAAATGCTCCCCTGGGGTCATGGCGCTGGCCGAACGCTTGCCGGTTACACGCTCCAGCAGGTCGCGATAGGCATCATCGTCCAGGCCAGCCTGCTGCTGGGCCATATGGATACGGGCCAGTTGGCGGTTGCGATCGGACTTCGGACGCCCGCCGTCGCGACGTTTAGGCATCGGCGCGCTCCTGGGTTGCATCAGCTCGCACCAAATGGGCCGTGGGCGGGCTGGAGTAGATGGGCGCCCACGGTGTCGCGTAACCGCTGGAACGGTCGGCGGGCCGCTCCGCTCCGATGCTGAGCTGCACGCGACCATCCTGCTCACGCAGGTAACCATAAGGTTCGACAGCGCCGGCCACCGCTTGCTGCACGGCGCCAATCGCAATCTCGACGCGCTGGCCAAGAAGCGGGCGGAGCGCGGCCGCTTCTCCTTTTGAGAGACCCGAAAGCACCATCGTTTCGCCGTCGACCTCTACGGTTGCGCGGAAATCGACAACGCGACCATCGTCCGACAGGTCGATCAGGATTCCGACCGACCTAGAGCCCGCGCCTGTCGCATTCGGCACGGGCGTGGGTGCAGGCTCCGATGCAACGCTCGCCAGCAACTGGGTTTTGAACACAGCGGCCGGGAGCGGCGTGGGCAGCATCGTCACCATCGCGGTGCCGACCACCAGGCACTCCAACGGATCAAGGCCCTGTGCCATGCATGCGGGGCTTTTCCAGAGCGTATCGCCACGAATGTAGAACTCCGCTTTCTGGTCGGCGTCCTGTCGGAAGTGAATGACCGTCATGAGCTGCACGGGCATCTGATCATCGACGTGGGTGTTCATGATTGGATCTCCGCGAAGCCGACGAGATTGGGCGACTGCGGACTGAGCTGGATCAGGTCGCGCAGAATGAGGTACTGCAGGGCCGCCTCGACATAAGGCCGATCGTCGACGTCGGTCACCAGCGTGGTATCGAACCAGGGGCGCCCCGATGCGTCGTATTGGTACGGGCACATGGTCTCGATGTCCGCGCGTGCCGACTCGTCCGCGATGGAGAACGCCAGCGATTCGACGGTTACGAACTGCTGCAGCTCCGCCGCCGGGCGCCCGGTGCGATCCGCTGCGGCCTTGGGCAACGGCGGCAGCGCACGGCTGGCCGTAGGCGTGATGGCGTAGCTCATCGGGGCACCTCCACCACGACCAGGTCCACGTCGTCGAATTCGGGAAGGTAACTGGCATCGAAGTCGATGATCCGAATACCCTGGCCGGGCCAGCCCTCCAGCGCGTCGAACTTATCCTGAAGGGCGTAATGGACGTGCGTTCCATTGAGCACGAAGTCGAGAAAGCTGGCACCGGCGAGGCGAGCCACCACCACGGTCAGATCGCCGTTAGCGGCAGCCAACCGTTCCGCCGATCCGGTCCAGAAGTTATTGATCTCGGCGGCGTATGGATCGATCACGTCGTGATCGATTTCGATAGTCACCGACATATCGGTGTCTGCGTCGGAGACGCAATAGCGCTTCTTCACGACTGGACCTCCTCGATCTTCGATTCGTGCGGGACCACGGCAAACTCCTCCTTCTGCTTGAAGGTCACGCCCTTGATCGGCTTGTCGAGCGACTCGCGATCGGCGAGCAGCTTGGTCTTGTCGATCTCTTCCTTGGTGCGCAGGTACTTGCCCTGGTAATCGTCCTTGAGGCGCTTGACCAGCTCCGCCGCCTTGCTGATCGACACGCTCCACGGCGCGAAACGCCAACGAACCTGGCCGGTCGCGAAGTCGTGGAATTTGACCCTGCCGTCGCGCGTCAGGGTCGCGCGATTCGCCTCGCACCACAGATGCACGCCGCGCATCTTCTCGGCAATCTGCTCGCCGAGCGGCTTGGCCTGATCTTCGAACGTGGCCTTGACCTTGGCGAGCGTGTCGTTCATGCCGGCTTCCAAACGCTGCCGCTTGCGGTGCAGCGCGCCGATCTCGCCGATCGCGGCGTTGACTTCGTCGCGGCTGCCCGGCACCCAATGCTCCACGGCATCGGCCTTTACACGGGTGGATTTTTTGCTCATTGCAATGCTCCAAAATTGATGCTGCTGGGGGCGTCCGTTTGCCACCGGTCGCGTTGGATTCGGTTAGCGCGCGGCCTCGTACCGCGCAGCGCAAAGCGCGCCGAATGCGAGATTCAGATGCAACGGAGCGCGCCCGAGCGACTCGGCGGGCAGTCCATCGATCACCTTGCTCAGCTGAGCCGTGAGCATGTCCAGCTCGGCAACGAGCGAACGCTCCTCGGGTTGGGCGTGGGCCTTAGAAGCCGCTGCCTGGGTGGCGTTCGCCAGAGCGTCCGCGAGGGTCGGTGCGCCGGTGTTGTCGGCAAGACGGTAGACGCGGGCCTTCTCATCGGCGTCGTATCGCGAAACCAGCCAGCCATCCATGACGCCGTCGGCGAGTACCGAGCGCACCAGGTGCGATGGAAATCGGTCGCCCAGCTCGTTCTCGATGTCCTGCTGGGTGTACGCGATATCGTCGTCGAGACTGCGCTTGACCGCGTCGCGCGCGTCCGCAGGGCTGGGCGGCGGCCCTGGCGGCGTACAGACCAGTCCGATCGAGGCCGCAGTGTTGGGGGCGCTGAGCGCGGGGCCGACGCTCGCCGGCTCCAACTCGGCACCGCTCCCGCCCAGATACGCGCGAAGTTCCGGCGACGGTTCGTAGAGATAGGCCCCCCACGCGCCGTTGCGGATCAGCCAGCCGCCCGCGAAACTCTGTGATAACGCTTGCCGAACCGAACTGGGCGAATACTCGGAGCAAGCCTCGACGACTTCGCGCTGCAGCAAACCAGAACCTGCGGCCAATAACGCGGCGCCGATGGCTTTGGTGATGGGGCTGGGATTACCCAACATGGTCGACCTCCGGGGTGTCGATGGGTGTGACGACAACGCGCGGCAGCGTCGAGGGCGCGACAGCGCACACCAACTGCACGACGACATAGGTCAGACGCTCGCGATCGACCTGCGCGGCCACGGAAGCCACGGCTTCGTCGGCATTGTCGAACTGCCGGAACGCGCCAACATTGCGGGTGGGAAGAGCCACGAACTTACCCATGACCCACCGCCCGCGTAATCGGCAGATACTCGACGTACTCCAGTTGCACGCCGTAGAACGGCGCTGCCCAAACGTGCTCGACGCACGTTGCGCTAGGGCGGCTGGATTTCAGGCCGAAGCGCGAGAACTTCGGGCGGCGATCCACCGTCAGGACCGCCTTGCGGCCTTTGCCGGCCGGCACGGCGACGTAGCTCACGCCCTTGACCGTGATGCCCTGCCGGGTCAGGCGCTTGATCGCGGTGGATGCAGCGGTCAGCGCGGATTGAATGCCTCGATTGCTCATGATGAAACCTCGTCAGAATCCGAAGGGAGGGGCAGCCCTAGCTGCCCATACAGATCCGGCACGGCGCGGCGCTTCATCGCGCACACCTGCCGCAAAGTGGTCATGGCGCGGCTCACCAGGAACGCGCCGGTCTTGTCGATGTCCTCGCCGTTGGCCGCGAGGAAGTAGCCGCTGCTCGGCGTCGCGCAGATCGGATGACCGTCAATGCGCAACTTCTCGATCACTTGGCGCAGCCGACGTTCATCGGCCGGTGCGTGCACGCCCATGATCGAAGTCACCAACACCTGCGCACTCAGCCCCTTGGCCTCGCCCACTGCGCTTTCCAGCGCGTGCAGCACGGCTTCGGGAGTGATCTCGCGCAGGAGCAGCGACATCTGCATCAGCTGTTCGCCTCCATTGCGCTCTTCAGGCGCAGAAGCCGCTCGATCTCCGCCAGTCCCAGAGCGACGCCAGTGATCAGGGTTTCGACGCGAAGGTCGACCTGCACATTCGTCTCTGAGTAGTCCCCGTCATGGCGCTCGAACGGCCCGAATGTGTGTTGTTCGATGAAGTCGATCACCGGCAGGACGCTGAGACCGTTGTTCTCGACAAACGCGACGTCGGGATTCAGCCACAGGGGCAGCAGATATGCCGCCGCCGCGATGGCGAGCTGGCCGCGGTCGTGTTCGTCGTCGTGGTGAAAGTCGTAGCCTTTGACGGTGACCTGGCGCGCGCGCTCCAAAGTGACCAACTGCAGGGCGGTTTGAGCCGCGCGATCCGCGCACTCGTTGTTGAACATGGACATGGTGACTCCTGTCAGCTGATGGCTTTCCAAGCGCCCTGAGCATTGCGGGCGCGGATCGCGAGGTTGTAGGTGTCGAGGCCGGCGATCGTGACGCTGTAGCCGGTGGATCGGCTCGGCGGGGACGTGTGTTCCCACAGCAGGCCGACGCTGCGCAGCGCTTCGGCGTCGGCTCGCTGGTGGGGCTCGATGATGTGTGCGACGCCGAACTCGGCGTTGGCGTCGTGGATCTGCGCGATCAGTCGCAGCTGTGCGTGACTGAGTTCCATCAGGCGGCCTCCACCAGCTGCTTGCTGACGACCGGCGCCCCGAGATCCGCCGCGCGGTTCATGGCAGCGGCCAACGCATTGTGGATCGCCTGCGGATACAGCAGCGAACCGACGCCGCGAGCGGGCGTGAGCTTCTTGCGTAAAGCCTCGATCGCGGCCGTCTCGATGATCTTGTTGAGCGGCATGCCCAACCGCTTGAAGCGGAAAGAGAGGTAGTTCTCCAGTTCCGAATCCAACGGTTGCATCGTGATCACTTCGATGCGCTGCACGACCTCCCGTACTTCCGGGTTATGTTCGGACAGCTTCGCGCCCAACTCGGGCTGACCGATCAGGATCACCGACAGCAACGGGCGCAACCCATCCTTCAACTCGCGGAAGCGCTTCAGGTGCTTGAGCGTGGCCAACGGCAGGGCGTGGGCTTCTTCGATCAGCAGCGCGTGGCTGTGGCCGGCGCGGGCGCTGTCGCGCAGCGCTTCGTGCAATTGCTTGAACCGCTGCTCCGGGCTGTTCTTCAACTTGGTGAGCGGGGACACCCCTGCCATGATCGACTCGGCGATATGCTGGCTCTTGAGGGTCTTGCCGACCTGGTCGTTGCTTTCCATCGCCAGCACGTACGGCTCGATCAGGATGATCGGCACCTCCTCGCGGTGGATGCGATCGGTCAGTTCTTCGCGCAGGGTCGATTTGCCCGAGCCGCTTTCGCCGACTACCGCGATGAACCCGCCGTGGCGCGCGGTCTGATAGACCGACTCGCGCACATAGCGGATGTCGCTGCTGAGAAAGACCTCTTCGGCCGTGACCGGATCGGCGAACGGGTCGCCGGCCAGCTGGAAGTGGCGCCGGGCCTGCGGTGTTAAACTGTGTTTGCGTAGTAGCATCTGCTCTTCCTCGTCGGTGGTAGTGAGCTGCGGGGAGTCCGGGGCCGCCGTGTTCGCGCACGGCGGCTCCTCTTCGTTCCAGCGGCCGTAGTCGGCGCCGTGGTTTTTCAGGTACTGGGTGATCAGCCGATCCACGCTGTCGCGAGCGAGTCCGCGCGGGAGCTGGTTGTGGTTGATGAGGGCATTCAGCGCGGGACGGCTGAGGCCGACGGCTTTGGCGAGCGCGCCCTGCTTGATGGCGGCGTCGGCGAGGATCGATTTCAATCGGAGCGTCACGCGGCACCTCCCACCACACGCAAGCCGTTGCGCGGCTGCGTCGTCAGTTCGGTGGCCCATGCCTCGACCTGGTCGATCGGCAGGCCATCTGCCCAGCGCTCGGCCGTCCGCGCGTACATCTCCGCCGTCCAGGTGTGTCCGCTGCGCTCCACCAGCGGCTTGAGCCGCGTTGCGGCCTCGTAGGTGTTCAGCGGCGCCAGTTCCGCACGAATGGCTGGAACCTCGACACGCGGCGCTGCCACCCTGACGTCAGGTGTTTGGACGTCGATTGCCGTACCGGCGCGGGGAAGGTGCGCGACGCTGGGCGCTTGTGCGATCGAGAGGCTGGCATCGACCGCGCCGCCGAATGGCAGAGCCCGGGCTTTGCGTTTCGCCACGGCCTCGCCGTCGGTCTCCGCGCCCATCACCAAGCGCTCGACCGCCTTACGATTGGTATCGGCCGGGGTCTCGCGGTGCGCATGGAATGTTCCGACCGGGACCGCATTGATGAAGCCATAGCTGTCGGCGAGCAGCGGTTCCACCTCGTACCAGGTATCGCGGTCGTCTTCGCCCGTGATCAGCACCTGGGCGCCATTGGTGGTACTGAATGCGTTGCTGGCGACCCGCAGCTTCTCGCCGACGATGACGCCTGGCACTCCCGACACATCGAACTTGCGACCGCGGAACGAAATCTGCAGCAGCGCGTTCACCACGCGATCCTCGGGCGCACGCGTCGCCAGGCGCATGCACGCCGAAGCGTTCGGCGGAATGCGCAACTGCGCAGGCGTGATCGTCATCCATGCTTGGTAGCGCGAGGACTTGTGCCGACTGTGCTGAGCTGTCGCGTTGAAGTTTCGCATCCAGGCCCAGGCCGCGATGTTCAGCGCATCGAGATCCGGAACCGGCTGGAAGCGCAGACGATGTTCGAACTTGCGTTCGACCAGATCGTTGGTCTTCTCGACCTGCCCCTTGGCCCACGGTTGCCCCGGTTGGTTCACCCACACCTGGACGCCGAGCGCGGCACACAGATTTTTGAACATCGCGCTGGTGTTCGCGCTACCCGGGTCCACCATGATCATGCGGGGGGCGCCGCACATCGGATCATCGGCGCCGCGGCGCTGCATGGCATTGATGAAGGTGCTGCACAAGTTCGCGCCGGATTCCGCGCCCAGCACGTATTCGACGTAGAAGGCCCCCGACGCGTGATCGGTGAAGACGTAGCGCCACACCCGATCGTTGGCGATGCGGTCCAAGTTCTTCGGCTTGTTCTTGTTGAACTCGGCGACCGGCATCGCGCACAGGCCGGCGGTGCGCTTGAGGTAGTACAGGACGCACAGGCTCGGGTCCGCCTGCCATACCTGATTGGGGTGTTCCGTACTGAGGGATATCTTCGGAGTCGGTGCGCGCAGCTGCCCAGGGTGCAGGCGGTTGGCACGCAGGGCTTTGGCGCAGGAACTGGGGCTGAGCAGTCGAACTTCGCCGGTAGCGACGTCGATCGACTCGCCGCGAATGAGCCGGTTCGCACGCAGCGTGTCGAGCGCGCCGGCTACGTCGCCGAGCTGCTTGCCCGTTTGACGGTTGGTCTCCAGCAAAAAGCCGGAGACCGTTTTCAGTTCCTCGTTCGTCCAGTCGGAGGTATTGCGATCGGAACGACGCTTCCGGATTCGTACGCCCGAGAGCGCGCCGCTGATGTACCTGTGCGCGGTCTGCACGCTGCAACCGAGCTGCTCCGCCAATCGCTGGGTCACAGCCCCCTTCTGACCGCGCTGTGCGGTCAGGATTGCGGTCGCCGCTGCCTCGATCAGTGCTGCGTTGGCTGTCCCCGCTGCCCGCATGGCATCAGCCCTCCGCCGACCAAACCGCGACTTTCTGGTCGCGGATGACGGTGGCGCACACCGACTCGTCGTCCCGCAGCATGCGCAGATCGCCGACCAAGTCGGCGAGCACGCCGCCGAGGAAATCGGCCACGTTCAGACCGTTCTTGTCCGCATGCTCGGCCAGCGCCACCACTGCGCCGCGCAAGCCGACCTCGTCGCTCTCCGGGGCGATGGCCGTGCGGACCGCGCTGGCCGCGTCGTGCACCGCCTTCCGCAAGATTTCCGATTGTTCGGCGGGCAGCGCTTCGCGCCAGCGACGCTGGGCCTTCGCCTTGTCGGTTTCGGCTTTGTCCAGTCGCTGCTGGGTTTTCGCCAGCACGTCGTCTTTTGCCTTGAGCGTTTCCCCCTGGTCGTGAACCAGGGCGCGCAGCTCGTCGCGCGTCATGCCCTTGATCTTGTCCAGCTTCAAATCGCCGGATTCACCCTCTTCGGCCAGCTCAATGAACTGGTCTTCTGGGAGGGACAGCATCTCGATCAGCTTGGATTGCGATCCCGCCGCCTCGATCAAATCGGTCGCGCGCGACCGATTTGGAATCAGCGAGATCCTGCGTGCGGCTTCGATCATGCGGTGTGCCTGGCGCGGCGCGATGCCCAGGCGCTCCAGCATTCCGCCCCATTCACCGTGGTTCGCGCAGCCGCGCGCTACGGTCAAGTAGCGGCCGGCGCGCAAAAAGGCTTCGCAACCCCGGTGCATTTCGTTGCGGATAGCGGCCTCGTAATGGTCGAGCTGCCAGGGCAGGCCGTCGCCGAACACGGCAACCAACTGCTCGGTCTCCTGGCGCAGGTTGGCTTCGTCGATGGCGGTTTCGGGCAGGGTCTTGCCGATGAACTCCGGGCCCACCTTTTCGGCGGGGACCAGGGCGTTGCGGCCTGCGGACTTCTTTGCGGGCATGTCGGAACCTCGTATCAGTTGGGATTGCGCGAGTAGCGCTGGGAGAACTCGTCGATTCGTTGCTGCAGGCGGCGTACCTCTTCCTGGTGCGCAACCGCGATCTGGACCAGGCGCGGTGAAAGGCGCCAGTACTCATCGCGACCCGGAATGCGTTCTGCGATCCCCTCTTCCGCCAGCACTAAGAGATCGCGCAGCGCGGTGGATGGAGTCGTGCCGAGTGCTTCGGCGAGCTGCTTCAACCGCAGTCCGTCGAATGAGTGCCCTTGCAGAAGAAGGAGCAGGCGCAGCGCGCGGCGGATCGGCTGCTGGCTCATGGCCGCACGACCTTGGCGCCGGCGGCCTTGATGATCTGGTGACGCAGTGCCTGACCTTTGGGGCCGTCCCAGGAACCCAGAAGAGCTTGGCGTGCGTTCGTAACTCGGATGCCGTTCTGCTCGCACCAGCCCGTAAATGTCCGGCCGCTAGCGACAAAAGCAGCGCGGACTTTGAGAACGAGGGCCTTGCTGGGCTCGCATTCCAGCGCGACAGCAGCCTCAATTCGACGTTGCAGGCGCTGCAATCGGTCGCACTCACGCTCGCACGCGGAGAGAATCCCCGACCATTCGAGCGCCAGCGCGCAGCTGTCTTCCCCTTCTTCTTTGCGTGCGTCGAGCACGGCCAAGTGCGCCGCGGATCTCGCGGCGACAGCGACGCGTAGCTTGGCCTCGACATCGCGTAACTTGGCCTCGACATCGACCAGAGCGACAAGATCGGCGGTGGCCCGGGCAGCGGATTTCATTTCGCCTCCGGGAGGCGAGCAGCCGTAACAATCTGGCGACGTAGAGCTCGCCCTTTCGGACCGTTCCAAGTGCCGATCAGCGCGTTCCGCGCGTTTGATACGTGAGTTCCGTTTTCTCGGCACCAACGAGTGAGCGTGGTTTCTTGGAGAACAAAACCAGCCTTCACCTTCGTAAGAAGGGGTAAGCCCGGTTGGTAGAGATTCATTTGGGGGTATCCTCTTGTTCCGGTTGTGTCGCTCGGTGGTTACTGCCGGCTGAACACAAGCATGGTATGCGTTTGCATACTTGTCAAGAGGGATTGGTATTCGAATGAACACCCCTGGAGAGCGCCTGAAAGCGGAACGAAAACGCCTTGGCTACAGCCAAGAAGCGTTTGGGGCGCTTGGCGGCGTGAAGAAACTGGCGCAGATCAAGTACGAGCAGGGCGGAAGGAAGCCAGATGCCGCATATTTCGAGGGCATCGCGGCGGCAGGGGCCGATATCGCCTACATACTTACTGGGCAGACACCGGCTCTCCGGCAAGCTCTCGGCGACGTACAGGCATCAACGCAACTGGCTGTGTCGATCGGTGGCACCGAGTCCGAAGTAAGCGCCAACCAGGTCGCGATCTTCGAGCAGCTGCGCACAACGCGAGAAGCGAACGAAGCCGAGCATCAGCTTCTTAAGGATTACCGTTGTTGTTCGCCAGAGGACCAAGCAGTGCTGCGACAGATGGCCAGTCGCTTCGCAGCGGCCAAAAGCAATCAAATAGCTCCTGCTCAACCGGCGCGCGTTAAAGGCGTAGCTGCTGCGCGGCAGGTAAAGAAGTAAGCGCAAACCGACTCTATCTATAAGTCGAGGGACTGATGATCCGCAGTACTTTATTGCTGATGGTGCCTGCACTCATGGCAACACATCTGGCAGCCTGCTCCGCGCAGGCCGACAAAAGCGAAGTGGCAAGGACCGCGGCAAATGCGGAACGCTGGTCTGTCATCGATCGACGAGACGAGGTTACCGACGCTCGTACGGTCACGCTTCAAACCACATCGACTGAAGGTGACTCTAAGCTCCTGGTGAATTGCTCTTCTGGTGCGCTCGCAGTCGTCGTCGCTAACGACAATCTGACGCCGGGGAGTGAAATTCCATTCCTGGTCAACTATCGCTTTGATGCAGACACCGGCCGCACCGCACAGCCCTGGAGGGGTTATGAGGGATTTGCTGAGGCGACGCCGGCGCATGAGTTTTTGGCCGAGCTTCTGAAGCGAAGGAGCCTTGTGTTGAATGTGAGATCACCGGCAATGAGCACGGTTACCGCACACTTCGAAGTTGCCGGACTGATTGAGCTAATGCCGAAGATCAAAGCAGTTTGCCCAACCCAATCGATCGGCTAAGCGTAGAGCGGCCACGGCGATAGATCGCTGGGTAAGACCGCAGCCTTCGCTTCATAGGCTTTGCTGCGGTCACGCCAAAGATCAAGCGCTGGGATCGAAGCTAGAACGTCGTCGGCTTCGCGATCGCCCGTACGGCAGCCATCATCCCTTGCTGAAGATGGGTTTCGGAAATCGAAATCCATCGTTTATCGATCGCGTCTTCCTTTCGCAGTCGATCGAGCAACGCGCGTAGGCGCTCGCCTTCTTGCTTCACCTCGTTCATCAGAGCAATTTCACTCTGGCTGAGTTCGCGGTATCCCGTGATCTGCCGATGTTGATTTTCCATCCCCTCTCTTCCACTTGTGATCGCGCTCATCGTCGCGGGAAGTCGCAGGTTGCCACGCGCGCGCGTGGGAGTCTTTGGAACTAGGGCAAAAGACTCTTGCCCCGCCGCTAAGCAGACTAGATCCGTCCCGTTCATGCGCTGCCCGCGCATCGACCGGCGGCGGATCTACACCCTCGTCAGCCGCCGCCGGTCTCCCATCTTCGGAGCCGGTATGTCCACGCCTCGCGGTATTCGCAACAATAATCCCGGAAACATCGATCGCAGCCCGTCCAATCAATGGCAAGGGCGGATGCCGCGCGCCCGGATGTCTCCCGAGCAGGCCGCCGAAACGCGGTTCGAAGTGTTCCAGGCCCCGGCTTGGGGCATTCGAGCGCTCGCCATTCTGCTCATCAACTACCAGGACAAGCATGGCCTGCGCACGATCACGGCGCTGATCAATCGGTGGGCTCCGCCGGTCGAGAACGACACCAACGCCTACGCCGTAGCGGTGGCGCGCGCGGTCGGCGTGGATCGATTCACCACGATCGATACGCACGAATTCCGCTACCTGCGACCTCTGGTCGAGGCGATCATCAAGCATGAGAATGCAGGGCAGACCTATCCGTCCGACGTGATCGACGAAGGCCTTCGCCTAGCGGGTGTCGTCAAGTCCGTGGCCACGCCTGCGATCGGGTCGCCGGCTGCAGTCGCAACCGCAACCGCGTTGACTGCCGGCGGAACGGCGGCAGTCGTGGAAGGCATCCAGCAAATATTGCCGGCGGTGCAGGCCGTCAGCACCGTGACTCAGTCCACTTCGGCGATGCCGGCATGGATGCGGGTGGCGGTGGGCGCGCTGGTACTGATCAGCGTCCTGGCGTCGGGCTATGCGTTCTGGAACATGCGGCGGCGCGCAAAGGCCGTGCAGCCGTGACGAACTTCACCGTGTCGCCGCTGATTGCAGCCGCCATTGTCGTGTTCGCCGGCGGTGTGTTCGCGGGCCGCGCCTCCCTGGCGGACGAAATTCGCGAGCTGCGGCTTCAGTCCACGGCCGGCTCCTTGGTCGCACAGCTGCAAACCGACAGCTTGCACGCGGTCACGGGGGTCTTAACCCGCGAGCGCGCCGTCCGCGACCAGGTGCGCCTGGCCGGCGAGAAGGAACTGGCCAGCCGCGGTGTTCGCCACACCACCATCGACGCCGCTGCGAAGAAGCGCACGGCCGTCCTCCGGAAACAGGTTACCGACCATGACGATTGCCGCCCGCTTCGCGAGCTGCCTGTTTGCGACTCTGTCGCTGATCGGCTGTTCGGCGTCGACGCCGCTGGTGCGAACTGAAGTAATCGAGGTGCCGGTATCGGTTTACGCCGAACTGCCCGCCGCGCTTACCGACCCGTTGCCCATGCCCGCGCCGCCGCCCCGCAACTGCCGAAACTCGATTGGCCATCTTGCCGTGTGTGCGGAGGATGGGCTGCTGTGGATCGATGACTGGAGAGCCTTGCGCGACAAGGCAAACGACGATCGGGCCACCGCTGGCCGGCTCGGAAGCGCAGCCGTCAATCTCAACAATCGCAGCGACGGCGACGGAGAGCCCAGACCATGAAGGTGACCTTCGAGCTGTGGCACCTGCTGACGCTGGCGATCACGGTGATCACCGCCTTTATGGCCTTGGGTCGAATGCTGCTCGCTGAATTCGACCGCCGTTTTACGGAGCGCCTGATGGTGCTGTCCGAAGACGCGGCCGGCTGGCGCGATCAGGAAAGGGAGCTGCTGCGATTCAAAGCCGAGATTGCGGAGAAGTTCGTCCGTCGTGAGGACTACATCCGGGGCCAAACGGTCATCGAATCGAAATTGGACGCCATCAGCAGCGAAGTGAAGCTCGTACAGATTCAGGGAGCACAGCGGTGACCAAGATCGATCAAGAACGCATTCGCCGCGAGTACATGCGCTGGCTGATTTTGCTGGCGTTGAACCACGCCCGGCCCTACGGAACGGTCGAGAGTGTTCTGGTGGCGACCCTGCAGGCGGTATACCAGGACGCGACTGGCCTGGAGGTGCGGCAGCACCTGGACTATCTCAGCGATCGCGATCTGGTGGATCTGGACAAGCGACCCAGTGGAACCTGGGCGGCGGATCTGACCTCCAAGGGCACCGATATTGCGGAGTACACCATCGACTGCGAGCCGGGCATCGCCCGCCCGCAGAAGTACTGGTGAGGTGCCGCCATGCCCCCTCGCAGCAAGGTGGACCAACTGCCCGAGGCGTTGCGCGATGAGCTGAAACAGCGCCTCATCGCCAATGGCTTCAGCAACTACAACGAACTGGCTGAATGGCTGACCGACCGCGGCTATGAGATCGGTAAATCCGCCGTGGGCGTTTATGGCCAGAAGCTGGAACGCCGCTTGCGGGCCATCAAAGCCAGCACCGACGCAGCGCGGATGATTAGCGAAGCGGCCCCCGACGACGCGGACGATCGCAGCAACGCCATCATCAGCCTGGTGCAGACCCAGATCTTCGAAGGGTTGCTCGCCATGCAGGATGCCGAGGACGAATCCAACCCTGCTAAGCGGGTCGAGATTCTCGGCAAGGCGGCGAAGAACATTGCGACCCTGACGCGGGCGAGTGTGGCTCGGCACAAGTGGGCCAACGAGATCCGCAAGCAGTTGGAAGCGGCCCTGGCCGCGATGAAGAAGGAAGGATTCGACGAAGGCACCCTGGCGGAAGTGCAGGGGCGCATTCGCATCTATCTGCCCGACAACAAACGATGAGCAGCGCGCCGGTTCTGCGTCCACAGCCTGGCCCCCAGGAAGCATTCCTCGCCAGTTCGGCGGACATCGCCATCTACGGCGGCGCGGCGTACGGCGGCAAGACGTTCGCCTTGCTGCTCGAAGGCGCGCGGCATTCGGACAACCCGAAGTTCGGCGCCGTCATCTTCCGTCGAACGACCAAGCAGATCACCAACGAGGGCGCTCTGTGGGATACCGCCAGCGGCGTGTACCCGCAGATGGACGCCAAGCCGAACCTGTCCACGCTGACGTGGACGTGGCCATCGGGCGCCGCGTTGTCGTTTGCGCACCTGGAGCATGAGAAGAACAAGCTCGACTGGCAGGGTTCGCAGATCGCGCTGTTGGGCTTCGACGAACTCACGCACTTCACCGCAGGTCAGTTTTGGTACTTGATCAGCCGAAACCGATCGACTTCGGGCGTGCGTCCGTACGTGCGGGCGACCTGCAACCCGGACCCCGACAGCTTCGTCGCCGAACTGATCGCGTGGTGGATCGATCCCGAGACGGGCTACGCGATCCCAGAACGGTCCGGTGTGCTGCGGTGGTTCGTCCGCGTCGGCAATCTGCTGCATTGGGCGGACACCGCCGAGGAACTGGCCGAGCGTTTCCCGGACATTCCGGCCAAGAGCCTGACCTTCATCGCTTCTTCGTTCACCGACAACAAGATTGGCCTGCAGGCCGATCCGGGGTATGTGGCGAATCTGATGTCGCTGCCCACGGTCGAGCGAGAGCGGCTGTTGCGCGGCAACTGGAAGGTAAAGGCGGCTGCGGGCGACTATTTCAAGCGCAGCTACTTCACCACCGTCGACCATGCGCCCGCCGAGGCCCGGCGAATTCGCTACTGGGACCGCGCGGCGACGCTGCCGAGCGAGTCCAACCCCGATCCCGACTGGACGGCCGGCGTGCGGTTGTCCGATCCCGGCGACGGCTACTTTTACATCGAGCATGTCGAGCGATTCCGCGGCACGCCTGGCCAGGTCGCCAAGCGCATCCGCGCCACGGCGGAGTCGGATGGCCGTGGGGTCGCCGTCGGCATCGAACAAGATCCCGCCGCGGCCGGCAAGTTCGAAGCGGCCACGTATCTGACCCTGCTCCAAGAATTTTCGGTCTTCGCCGTGCCGCCGCAAGGGGACAAGGAAACCCGGGCGAGCCCCGCGTCTGCCCAGGCGGAACACGGTCGTTTCCGCATCGTAAAAGGCGCGTGGAACGCCGCGTTCCTGGACGAGTTGGAGAGCTTCCCGAAGGGCGGCCACGACGACCAGGTCGACGCGTTCTCCGGTGCTTACAACCAGATGGTGGGGAATCCACGCATCCCGCTTGAGTTTGCCTCCGCCGGTAGCCGCGGCGGCCTCGGTCATCAGGCGCTGGCGGCGGAACTCACCGATACCGGCTTCGGCACCGTCGCGGGCGGAAATGACTTTGAGGGCTATGTATGAGCGATACCAAACAGATCGAGACCAACCGCGAGATCGCGACCACCGCTGACGGCATCGACATCACCCGCGGCTACACGGGCCCGCTGATGGTCTCCAGCGACAGCCTGCTCAACGCGCGCGGTGGTGGTGATCTCAGCTTGTACGAGCAGATCTACTCCGATCCCGACGTGAAGGGCGCGCTCAACCAGCGCGAACTGGCAGTCACACAATGCGAATGGATCGTCGAGCCCGGCGGCAAACGTAAGATTGATATCGCTGCAGCCGACGATCTGCGCAAGCAGCTCAAGCGCCTGAACTGGGACAACATCACCACCAAGATGTTGGCCGGCGTCTTCTACGGCTACGCCGTGGCCGAGATCATCTACAAGCCCGAAGGCGACCGCGTCGTGATCGACCGGATCAAGGTCCGCAACCGTCGCCGATTCCGCTTCGGGAAGATGGGCGATCTGCGTCTGATGACGTTGAACTCCATGCTCGAAGGTATCCCCGCCGCTGCACCGTACTTCTGGCATTTCGCCACGGGCGCCGACCACGATGATGAACCGTACGGCCTGGGCCTGGCCCACTGGCTCTATTGGCCCGTGCTGTTCAAGCGGAACGGGATCAAGTTCTGGCTGATCTTCCTGGAGAAGTTCGGCATGCCCACCGGCGTGGGAAAGTACGATCCGACCGCGAGCGATACCGAGCGTGCGCGTCTGCTGCAGGCGACCCGCGCCATCACCGTGGACAGCGGCGTAATCATCCCGAAGGGCATGGAGTTGGATCTGCTGGAGGCGGCGCGTAGCGGCACGGCCGACTACAAGACGCTGCACGACACCATGAATGCGACCATCGCCAAGGTCATCCTGGGCCAAACGGCCAGTTCGCAGGGCACGCCCGGCAAGCTCGGCAACGAAGACCTGCAGGCGGACGTGCGCGCGGATATCGTGAAGGCCGATGCGGATCTGATCTGCGAGAGCTTCAACACCGGTCCGGCGCGTTGGCTGACCGAGCGCAACTTCCCCGGTGCCGCGGTGCCGCGCGTGTACCGCGTGACGGAAGCGCCCGAGGATCTGAAGAGCCGTGCCGATCGGGACACTGCGATCTTCGGCATGGGGTTCAAGCCGACACTGGCCTATGTACAGGACACGTATGGCGGCGAGTGGGAAGAAAAGCCCGCGCCGCAACCCGCGGTAGTCGATGCGCTGTCGCCGGAGGCGACACCGCCGGCCAGCTTCGCGGAGGATTCGGCCACGGCCGATCCCGCCGCACGAATGGCCGCGCAGCTGGAACCCGCGCTGCAGCCGATGATCGAAGGCTGGATCGAGCAGATTCGGGTCGCACTGCAGCGCGCGACGTCGATCGAAGAAGCGCGCGCCGCGCTCGATCGCATGGCCGAGCAACTCGATCTGGAGGAGTACGCCGCGGTGATGCGGGAGGCTTCGGTCGCCGCGGAACTGGCCGGGCGCTACCAAGTCCAGCAGTCCACCTCTGGATCGGAGTGATCGATGGCCACCGTCGCCTACGGCTCACTGCCATTCGCCGAACAGATCGCGTTCTTCCGTGCGAAGAAGCTGGTGCCCACCACCAGCTATCTCGATGTGTGGGAGTCCGCGCACGATGGCGCCTTCATGGTGGCGGGAGCCAACCGCGTCGATCTGGTCGCGGACTTCCAGCAGGCGCTGCAGAAGGTTGTCGATGGCGGCGCCACCTTGGAAGAGTTCCGCAAGGATTTCGACACGATCGTCGATCGCTACGGATGGACGTACAACGGCGGCCGGAACTGGCGCACCCGGGTCATCTACGAGACCAACCTGCGGCAGAGTTACCACGCCGGCCGCCGGCAACAACTGCTGGAGCTATCGGGCGTTCGGCCGTTCTGGCGGTACCGTCACAGCGATGCGGTTGAACATCCGCGCCCGATCCATCAGGGCTGGGATGGACTGGTGCTGCGCTTCGATCATCCGTTCTGGCAGACCCATTCCCCGATGAATGGCTGGGGTTGCCAGTGCTATATCGAAGCGCTGAACGAACGCGACCTGAAACGGCTGGGCAAAAACGGACCCGACCAGGCGCCGCCGATCGAAATGCAAACGGTCATCGTGGGGCAGCGCAGTCCCGGCGGCCCACGTGCGGTGCAAACGCCTCTCGGTATCGACCCGGGATTCGGATACGCACCAGGTCGTGGCGGTGCCGCGCCAGCCGTTCAGACAGCGCTCGCCAAGACCGAACGCCTCAGCGCGGCGCCGGCCGCGGCGAACGCGCAGGTGGTACTGGATCGGCCGCGCCTGACCAAAGCCCTGGATGACGGTTACGCGGACTGGCAGCGCCAGGTGCGTAAGGCCCGAAAGGCGAATGGCGAGCGCTACATCGCAGGGGCAGTCCATCCCGGCGTCGCTCAACGAATCGCTGGTTCCTACTCCAAATCCATCACAGCGGCGATCGAGGTACGCGATAGCGACTTGGTGGGCTGGCGTGCTACGCCCGCGTTTGGCGCAGCGGATCTCGCGCGGTTGCCGGCGATGTTGCGCAGCCCGCTCGCCATCTTCTTCGATCAGGTCGCGGGCCGGCTGCTGTATCTCGTCGCGACGAACGCCGCCCGAGGGCGCGGCCGCGCAGTTGTGTCGATCGCTGTGTCGGAAGCCGGCGCCAATCGCTTCGTCACTGCCGGCGCGGTGGACTTGCCAGCGTTGCAGGCGGACGTAATCGCCGGTCGCCTGTCGATCGTCGATGGGGAACTCGACTGATGGCCGGCGCACGAATCGAGTTCGATCGCAGAGACGTCGATCGCGCGATGCAGGCGCTCACCGGAACACTGGGCGACAAGGGGCGCACCCTGTTGTTCAAAGACATCGGTGAGTATCTGCTGCGCTCCACGCGGGAACGTGCCGCTACACAGCGCGATCCGAACGGCAAGCTGTGGGAAACGCTCTCGCCGCCCTACAAGGCCAGGAAGCAACACAAGCGGCCTGGTGTTCCGATCCTCAAGTTCGATTTCCACATGCTGGGTGATCAGTTCTCATACCAGGTGATCGGATCGACCTTGTACGTCGGCACGAATGCGATCTATGGCGCGACGCATCAGTTCGGTCGCGATCCGATCCCGGCCCGTCCGTGGCTGGGATTGTCCAAGGCGGACCACGAAGAGATCCCGCTGATCGTGAAAGATCACGTCATGGCTGCGTTCGGCCGATAAATTTTTCCCGCGCTGCAAGCGCAAGAGCCCCCCTCAGTGCGGTCACCGTACGACGATGGCCATGCACGAGTGTCAGACACGCGATTGCGAGCGAGCGTGCCGCGTTCTGATGCGGTGTCGCCATACCCTATCGCGTAACACCGACGATCTCGCGCGCGCGAGGCCCGAAAAGTTTTGAACTGGGGCAAATGACCTGCGCCTTCGCGATGCGGAGGATGCACGTCATGACGACGCCTTCCAACACCGACAACGCCACCGGCCTGGAGATCTTCAAGGCCGGCACACACACTGCTGTCGACGGCACGACGCATACCTTCAGCGAAGCCGCGATCGCGGAGATCGCAGAAAGCTACGATCCCGCTTTGTCGGAAGCGCCGCTGGTCGCGGGTCATCCGAAGTTGGACGCGCCCGCCTACGGTTGGGCGAAAGCGCTGAAAGCGCAGAACGGCATGCTGTACGCCGAACCGCACCAAGTCGACGCGGAGTTCGCGCAGCTGGTCAACGCCGGCCGCATGAAGAAGATCAGCGCTTCGATCTATCTGCCGAGTTCGCCCGGCAACCCGAAGCCCGGAAAGCATTATCTGCGTCATATCGGTTTCCTGGGCGCTCAGCCTCCTGCAGTGAAGGGGCTTAAGTCCGCGCAGTTCGCCGAGGGCGACGGCGCGCTGGAGTTTTCCGCGCCGTGGGGCCGCCTGGGCTACACCCTGACCGATCTCTTCCAGCGTTTGCGCGACCACCTGATCGACACGCTCGGAATCGAGAAGACCGATCTGATCATTCCGCAATGGCAGATCCGCGAGATGGGCGAAATCACGCGCCGCGAAGCCGGTGACATCGCCGATCCCTACTACGCCGCTCCCGAGGGCGGCCTCACGCTGGAGTCCACCACTATGTCCCAACCCGACAAGACTGCCGAGATCGCTGCGCGCGAGCAGCAGATCGAAACCCAGTCCACCGCCCTGCAGGAACGCGAGCGCGCGATCAACGAGCGGGAGCAGACGGCGCGTCGCAACGATGCCGTCGCCTTCGCCGAGAGCCTGGTCACCAGCGGGCGCATTCTGCCGCGGCAGCGCGCGCCGATCGTCGAGCTGCTGCTGGCGCTGCCCGTCGGCACCTCGCTCAGCTTCGCCGAGGGGGACCAGCAGGTCACCAAGCCGGCGGCCGATGCGCTGCGCACCTTCCTCGGCGAACTCCCCGAGCAGATGGACTACGCCGAGAAATCGGCCGAGCCCCGTCAGCAGGGCGCGGTGTCCTTCGCCGCTCCGGACGGTCTGATGGTGGACCCCGGCGAGCTGCAGCTGCACGCGCGGGCGAAGGCCTACCAAGCCCAGCACCCTGGCACCGGCTGGCTCGCGGCGGTGCAGGCCGTCGGCGGCTAATCCCTTTCCTTCCTAGCGGCCCTTGGCCGGAGACGCACCGTGCAAAAGACCTCCCTCCTGACCATTTCCATCATCGCCACCGCGGCGCTCTTGGCCGAGCGCTTCATCTCCGCGACCGGCGCCGTCGCGACGGCCGCGGGTAATGCGATCGGCGTGAACCCCACCATCGCGGCGGCCGGCGAACTCACCGCCGCCGATGTCATCGGCACCACGGTCGTGGTGGCAGGCGGCGCCATCGCCAACGGCGCGGCGATCGAGGTCGGTGCCGCCGGCAAGGCGGTCACCAAGACCGCCGGCATCACGGTCGCACGCGCCCTGCAGGCGGCCCTTGCCGATGGCGACCGCATCGAGGTGCTGCTGATCGCGAACTGATCAGTCGGCTCTTAACCACCCACCGCATCACACCACCTCAAGGTTGAACCCATGTCTCAGCAGACGACTGCACAGGTCCGCGTGGTCGATCCGATTCTGTCGGAGCACGCCCGCGGTTACGAGCGCCCCGGTAACGTCGGCGCCTACCTTTTCCCGCTCGCGCCGGTCGCCGCTTACGGCGGCCAAGTGCTGGAATTCGATAAGGCGGCGTTCCGCCTGTACAACTCGCGCCGTGCGCCGGGTTCGGCCACCAAGCGCATCACGCTCGGCTACGAAGGCAAGAAGTACGCGATCGTTCCCAGCGCATTGGAAGCGCAGGTGCCGATCGAACATCAGAACGACGCGGCCCAGGTGCCAGGCTTGGATCTGGCCAGCGACTCGGTCGATGTCGTGTTCGATTCGCTGCACCTGGAGCACGAGGTCAACTGCGCGACCCTCGCACGCGACACCAACAACTACGACGCCGAGCACAAGGTCACGCTGCCCGGCGCCAGTCGCTGGACTTCGCCGACCAGCGATCCGACGAAGGACATCAGCGTGGCGAAAAACGCCATCCGCGAATCCATCGGCGTTCGTCCGAACACGGTGCTGCTGTCGGCCACGGCGTTCGCCGCGTGCGAAACCAACCCCAGCATCATCGAGCGGTTGAAGTACACCGGCCGCGACAGCGTGACCGTCGAACTGCTGGCCAAGCTGTGGAACGTCAAGACCGTGGTGGTCGGCGAGGCCGTCGTCGCCACGGGCCAGAACGACGACTTCGGTGATGTGTGGGGCGACGACGTGATCGTCGCCTACGTGGCGCCGGCCGCGAGCAACGGTCGTCGCAACACCGCGAAACCGAGCTACGGCTACACCTACGTGATCAAGGGCCACCCGCTGGTGCGCAAGCCCTACTGGGACAACTCGACCCAGTCGTGGGTTTACGGCTGCAACTACGACAACACGCCGGTCAACAGCGGTATGACCGCTGGCTACCTGATCAAAGACGCCGGCAAGGCGGCCGCGTAACAGCCTCTTCACCGCACACGCGGTGACCCATGCCGCCGATCCAGCGTTGGCTGGATCGGCGGCGCAGTTCCGGCTCGCGGCGAACCGCGTTCCCATCTGTGGAGTACTTCAATGTCCCAGTCCAGCGAGGAGCGCGGCTACGCGGTCCTGAGCCCGTTCAAGTTTCGCGGTGTGATCGTCAAGCCGGGCGGCGATCCGATCCATCCCGACGCCGAGGAATGCAGGGAACTGCAGCAACTCGGCCTCATCGCCAGCGATCTGGCCATGATGCCGGATGCCGCCTCGGCGGCCCACTCGGCACTAAGCACGTTCGGCGTCAATGAACCGGTGCCGACCGCCGTGGAAATGGCGTTCGCGCTCGCGCAGACGATGTCCCCGGAGCAGTTGCTGTTCCATCGTAACCAAGTCGACGAACTGCTGGGTCAGTTCGAACCGGCCCCGGTGCGGTACGACATCGTCTACGGCGAGACCGACCCGGAAACCACGCAGGCGACGGATCAGCTTCTCAAGGCGCTGGCTGCGCCGATCGACGCGGGCGCCGAACAGACCGAGCCGGCGGTTGCCCCGCCTGCCGTGGTGCCGTCGGAGCAGAAGAAATCGGGCCGGTCGGGGAAAGGCAAGTAGCGCCGTGACCTACGCAACCCCCGTCCAATTGGCTGATGCGCGGCTCGCTCGCGAGCTGGCGCAGGTCACCACGCCCGAGCGCGTACGCGTGATCGCGGACGAACTCATGGAAGCCACGCTGCGCGGCACCGATCGCTCAGCCTGGTCGGCGGCCGAGATCGCGATCGCTGACGAGTGCCTGCGCACCATCACGCGCCGGTTGCGCGACGCCGACAGCACCATCGACGGCTATCTGCGCACTCGCAAGCCGCGGCCGTACACGGTCCCGCTCGACCCGGTGCCGGAGCTGGTGACGTTGTGGGCTCGCTGGATCGCGCGCTACCTGCTGCACCAAGACCGCCGCACGGAGGAAAAGGACGATCCGATCGTGCGCGACTACAAGCAGGCGCTGCAGTTCCTGCAACTGACCGCCGAGGGCAAGTTCAGCCTGGGCGGCGAAGATCCGCTTCCGCCGGCCAGCGCCGGCAGTCCTGAGATATGCGCACCGGAACGCGAGTTCACGATGCACACGCTGCGGGACTACGGAACGTGAGCGCGGCGCCGTTCGATGTCGGCGGCATCGCGGAACGCCTGCGCGACTTGGTGCCGGCGTTGCGCAGCGTCGGTTTGGCGGGTGATTTGGGCGCCGTTCGCTCGATCGCGGACTTCCCGGCGCCGTGCGCCTACGTCTTGCTGGCCAGCGAGCGTGGCGATCCGCAGCCGATCGGCGCCGCGGTGCGCGGCCAGGTCATCAAAGTTCGCCAGCTCGCGGTCGTGACTTTCGGCGTTGTGATCGCCGCGCGCAACTACCGCGAGCAACAGGGCGGCCAGTTGAGCAGCGAGTTCGTGCAGCTGCTCGGCGCCACGCGCGCAGCCGTCATGGGCTACGTACCGGAGCTGTCCGGGGCGCGGCCCATTCAGTGGCAGGAGGGCCGGCTGCTGGATTACGACGCCGCCAACGGCCTGTGGCTGGACACCTTCATCACCCAACACTTCATCGGGAGCAATCCGTGAGCAACGAGAAAAGCCAGAACCTGGTCGAGGTCATCCTCGCCAAGGTCCACACCCACGCGGATGTCGAGCACGCCATCGGCACCCCGATCAAGGTCACCGAGCCGGAACGTGACTGGTTGATCGCGCAAAAGATCGTCGCACCGCAGGCGGCGAAGGAGAGCACCAAGTGAGCACACCCACCTTGTTTTCGCTGCAGGGTTATCTGATGTCGGCCGAGCGCCTGCCTAACGGCAAGCCGGGCAAAACCACCTGGCTCGGCAACGTGCCCGAAGCCACCCTGTCATTGGCCACGGAAAGCACGCCCAAGACCGAGAGCTTCTCCGGTCAGCGCCAGCAGTACGGCAAGATGTACACCGCCAAGACCGGCACGCTCAACATCACGATGGACGAATGGTCCACGGAGAACTGGGCGCTGGGTGTCTGGTCGACGACAGTCTCGATCGCTTCGGGTTCGGTCACTTCCGAAGTGCTGCCGACCGGCCTGATCGCCGGCGACAAGGTCGTGCTCGATCGGCCGTTCGCGTCCGCTCTGGTGCTGACGGATAGCACACCGACCACGCCGGCCGTCGTGCCCCCCGCGAACTACCGCCTCGTCGGCCATTCCGACCGGGTCATCGAACTGCTCAATCCGGGCACGCTGATTCAGCCGTTCAAAGCCGCGTACACCTATGCCGCGGCGACGAGCCTAGCGTTCTTCAAGACCCGCCCGCCGGAACGCTACCTGATCTTCGACGGCATCAATACCGAGACCAACGAGCCGGTGATGTTCGACTTCTACCGGGCGCAGTTCGAGCCGTTCCAGGAGATCGGGCTGATCCATGCCGAGTACGGCAGCCTGCAGTCGAGCGCGGCGCTGCTGTTCGATCCGCAGGCCAACATCGACCCGATTCTGGGTGGCCTGGGCCGCATGCAAGAGAAGGCGGCGACCTGATGGCGAGGAAAATGCCCAAGACGTCGGCGGCGCCCAAGAAGGGCGCCGCCGAGACGGAGCTGGAGATCCTCCACCCCGACCGCGAAGTCGTGATCGCCGACCAAACGTTCGTCCTGCGCGAATATGGGTTCGCCGAGGGCCTGCTGGTGCGTGCGATGGCCAAGCCGTTCCTCATGGACTTGTACGCGATGTACGCCGAGCCTGGCCGGGCGCCGACGTTCGCCGAGATCGCGGATCTGATCGACGCCCACGGCGAGCTGGTAATTCAGCTCATCGCGCGATCGGCGAACGTTTCGGTCGAGACGCTCAACGCGCTCACCGACGCCGACGGAGAGCTGGTCGCGGTGAACTGGTGGTTGGCGAACTCCGGTTTTTTTACCCGATGGGTGATGCGCCGCCTGGTCGCCAATCGACCGGCAGGCCCGTCCGGTGGACCCGCATCTACGACACCCTCATCGGCGCCGGCTACGGACGCAGCCCTGCGGAACTCGGATGCCTCACCTTCCGCCAGCTGATGCTGTTCTTCCGCGAAGCCGAGCGCAGATCCCGCCGCCTGCGCGCCGCCCGAATCGTGGACGTGAACGCCGGCTTCGCCGGAGAAAAGCACGCCAAATCGCTGCTCGCTGACTTGAACGCGGGCCAGGAGTAAACCCCGTGTCGTCTGGTTCCGCCGCTCCCAACATGAATCTTGCCCTGCGAGTCTCCGTCGATATGAAGACGGCCGCCGACCAGGTGCGAGCGTTCGACGGCGACATCGACCGACTGGGCAAGACCGCGGGCAAGACCGGGGATGCGCTGAAGAAGGTCGGCACCGCTGACCTGTCGAAAACCGCGGCCTCCGCACGCCAGGCCAGCACCGGCCTGGCGCAAACCGCTGAGAGCGCCGACGAGGCCGCGAGCCGTATCCGCGAGATGGTGCGGGCATCGCTCGATCACCAGCGCGCCGTCAACCAGCAGATCGCCACGCAGCAGCAGGCGGCGCGCGCAACGCGCGCCGGAGCGGCGGCAAGCGCAGAGCAGGCCAACCAACTTCGTGCCGCGACCCAGGCCGCGTATGCGCAGCAAGCGCAGGTCACTGCACAGATTCGCTCGATCGCCGATCTTTCCGCCCGCGCGGAAGGCGGTGCCCGATCGCTCGATGACTTGGCCGATACCGAACGCCGTCTCGATCGCGCGATGGCCGCGGGGCTGGTGACGGCCGAGGAACAGGCCGACATCCTCGTCCAGTTGGACAAGCAGCATAAGCAGCTGATCGCCACCCAGCAGAAGGAAGACGCGCAGTTGGGGGCACTGATGCGGCGTTACGACCCGGTGAGCGACGGACTTGCGCGCCTGGCGCGCGACGAAACCCGCCTCAAAGCTGCGGTCGATTCGGGCCGTATCAGCCGCGAGCAGTACAACCGCGCGATCGGCAACGTGGCCGGCGAGCGCGCGCGAATCAAGGCGCTGCAGGATCTCGACAAGAACATGCGATCGGTGAACCTGCAATCTGCAGAGACCCAGCGCAATCTGGCCCAACTGGTCGGTGCGGGTGTGACCGGGCAGTGGCAGCTCGCCGGAAGCCAGCTCCTGCAAATCGGGAACAGCGCCGGCATCGCCGGCACGCTGTTTACCGGCCTGGGCGCGGCTATCGCGGCGACGCTCGCCGTCGTTGTGGGATTCGGTGCGGCCGCGACGTCGAGTTACATGGAGATTCGGTCGTTCGACGCGGCGCTGATCTCCACCGGGAACGCGGTCGGTAAGACGTCCGGCGAACTCGCGAACATGGCCGACGAGATCGGTGCGGCCGGCGCGCAGTACAGCAACGCCGAGAAGGCGTTGCAGCTGCTGGTGAGCGGAGGCCGCGCGACCGGCGATTCACTGGACAGCGCCGCCACGGCGGCGGTCAACCTGGCGCAGTTGACGGGCCGCAGCATCGACGAAACGGTCGGCAAGGTCCAGGAACTGGCCAAGTCGCCCACGGCTGCGCTGCTCGAACTCAACGAGCAGTATCACTTTTTGACGGCCGAGGTGTTCGAGAACGTCCGATCGCTGGAGGAACAAGGCCGAGTGCAGGACGCCGCGAAGTTGGCTACCGATTCCTTGGCCAAGGCGACGTCGGAGCGTGTCGAGGAAATGCGCGCGAAGGCTGGCGCCCTGGAGCGCGCCTGGGTCAAGGTCAAAGAGTCGATCCTCGGCACCTGGGAAGCGATCAAGCTTGTAGGCCGAGACGATATCGAAGGTCGCATCAAGCTGGCCCAGGCCGACCTGGATCTTCAAAAGTTCGCGAACGGTGGCGTCCTTCCAGACAATGCGCGCACGCGCATGCTCCGCGAACAGTTGGCTGTGATGCAGGGGCAGAAGAAGGTTGCAGACGATCAGGCCACAACGGTTGCGTACACCAATCGAATCATCGAGGGCGGCATCAAGGCCCAGGCCGCAATCCGTGGAGATCTGACGACATACGACAAGGAAATCGCAAAGCAGAAGGAACTGAACGAACTGCGCAAGAAGTTCGTCGACCTGCGTAATGGGGCCGCTCGCGAGTTCCGAACCGAACCGCTGCTCAAAGACGTTGAGTTCTCCGCCGACGGCCGTGTCTCCGGCGGCGCCTACGACAAGGTCGCCAAAGGCATCGAGGACAAGTACAAGGAACGGACGCCCCGGAAGGCTGCGACACCGAAAGATCCCGATCGCCAAGCCAAGCAGGAGCTGGAGGATCTGAAGCGGCAGGTGGCTTTGCTTGGCGAGTTGGAAGACGGCGAGAAACGGGTCGCCGAAGCCGAGCGCATCCGCTACGAGATCTCCGACGGCAAGTTCAAGAATTCGCCGGGATCGCTCAAGCAGGACCTGGCCGAACAGGCGCAGTTGCTCGATGTCGCGCGCAAGCGCACGGAAGCGGAGAAAGAACTCAAGGACGTTAACGTACGGCTGCTGCAGATGCAGGGGCAGACTGGCGCGGCGGAAGTGGCCAAGGCCACCCAGGAGCTGACGCTGCTGCAGACCAAGCTGCGGGAGCTGAATGACCCCCGCGCGGCCAACGTCGGCAAGCTGATCGATCTGACCCGCACCAAGGCCGATCTGGACGAACTGGAACGGTCGTGGCAGCGCGTGCTGGGTGAGATCACCCGCGAACAGCAGCGCGTCCAGGCCGAGCAGCAGGCGGGTCTGATCACCGAGTACGACGCGCAGCAGCGCATTGTGGATCTGTATCGGGAGAAGGGCGTGGTCATGGGGCAATTGCTGCCCCAAGCCGAGACGCTCGCGCAGAAGTTGGGCGATCCTGCCGCGCTGGAAAACGTGCGCCAGATGCGCGCCGAGTTCCAGAACATGCAGCTGCAGACGGACCTGCTCGCGCAAACGATCGGTACGACTTTCCAGGGTGCTGCGTCTTCGGCACTCGACAAGCTGGTAGCGGGCACCGCGAGTTTGAGCGAGGCGGTCAGCGGCTTCCTCACGGATATGGCCCGAGGTCTTGCGCAATTCGCCACCGCCCAATTGGCGCAGATGGCACAGGGCAAACTGCTCTCGTTGCTCAACCGTGGCAAGAGCAACGTGCCGGGTCTGCAGAGTCCCGATCCCGCCCAGGCCGCGGCCGCGGGCGTGGCTTATGCCGCGCCGATCAGTTCCGCCGCACTGGCTCTGGGCAGCAGCGCGATCCCATTGCAGGCGGCTGCGGCCGCACTCGCCGCCGCTGCCTCGCAGCTCGCGATTTCCGGCGCGGCGGGCGGTGGTGGCGCGGCAGACGGCGGTGGCGGTGGCGGTGGCTGGATGTCGTTAGTCAAGCTCGGGCTGAGTTACTTCGGCGGCAGTTTCGCAGGCGGTGGCCGAGTCCGTGGCCCTGGAACCAGTACCAGCGACAGCATCACCGCCAACTTGTCGAACGACGAATATGTCGTGCGTGCCGCGTCGGTTCGTCGGTACGGCGTGGGAACCCTGGATGCCATCAACGCCGGCACATGGCCCGCGCTGAAAACCATGACTCCGATTCAGCGCCCAACGCCGAAGTACGCCTTCGCTGATGGCGGCCTGGTCACTGCCGGCGGTCCGCCAATGGCTTCTTCGGGAGATCGTTACAAGTTCATTCCCGTGTTCGATCGCGACCAGCTCGCCCAGGAGATCGCCAAGTCCGAGAAGTTCGAGAAGGTGGTCGTCGCGTTCGTGGGTAGCAACGGCACGAAGATCCGCGGGGAGTGGGAAGGATGAGTTTTATCGCCGGAACCACGCCGATCTGGCCGATCACGCCGGACTGGACTGCGCCGGTTCGCGAGTCGATCGCGTTCGGCACGCTCGTCGACCAGGCGCCCCAGACCGGGGCCACCTACCACCGCGCGATCGCGGACACCCCGCGGCGCCGACTTTCGTTCGAAGTGCTGGCGGCGGGCCGCGAGCGCCGCGCTGCGGACATGCTCCTGGCGGGGCACAGCGGCGCCTGGCAGTTGCCAATCTGGCCGGACGTACAGGCGGTGCGCGCCCCGCTGGTGGGTGGAACCGATGTGGTGGGATGCGACACCGCTGGCTTCGACTTTCGCGTCGGCGGCCGCGCGCTGATCTGGCGCGCGGTGAACGAGTTCGAGGTGGTGACGATCGCCGAGATCGGTGCTGACTATCTCGCGCTGGATCAGGGCGTCACCGGGTCGTGGCGCCGCGGCGACCACCTGTACCCGTTACGCCGTTCCTACGTCGACCAGGGCGCCGAGGAGATCTCGCTGTCCGACGATGTCGGTCGCCGTAGCCTAGGCTTCACGATCGCCGAGCCCTGCGCCTGGCCCGCGCTGGAAGGCTTGCCTGTGTACCGCGGCCATGCCGTGCTCGATCGCCGGCCGGACGAGAGCGAAGATCCGCGCAGCGCCCATGATCGGCTCATCGACACCGCCGACAACGGTACCGGCCTCTTCCTGGAGTTCGATCTGGCGGGGTTGAGCTTCAACACGCGCCGAACGTACTGGGCGCTGTTCGGCCGGCCCGAGCACACCTGGTTCCGATCGCTGTTGTACTTGCTGCGTGGACGTTCCACTCCGGTCTGGCTTCCGAGCTGGGCGCCGGATCTGCGCCTGGTGGCGCCGTTGGCCAGCGACAGCGTCAGCCTGGTCGTGGATTGGTCTGCCTACACCTTTTCGGGACGGCAAAAGCCGAACCGCCGCGACCTGTGCATCGAACTGAACGATGGGACGCGCTATTTCCGCCGTGTGCTCGATGCGGCCGAAGCGGGCGAGCAGGAAGTGCTGACGCTCGACAGCGCGCTCGGCGAATCGATCGCGCCCGAACACGTCCGGGTCGTTTCGATCATGGCACTGAGCACGCTGGCCAGCGACGAGATCGACATCGAGCACAAGACCGACGCCGATGGCGTCGCGACCAGCACGCTCGGCTGGAAGGCGGTGCTGCCCGATGTTTAATCCATTCGAACTGCTGCGGTTCAACCCGGTCGCGAAGGCTCACCTGTTCACGCTCGCTCGGGGAACCGTGCTGCAGCGCTTCTGCACCGGCAGCCGCGACCTGGTCATCGCCGGCAACACCTACATTGCCGCGCCAAGCATCGAGCGCACCGGGATCAACCAGACCAGCGAGCGTAAGCAAAACCAGATCCGCCTGCGGTTTCCGTACCTGCGCAATCCGTTCCTGCTGGACAGCGAATACCCGCCCACACAAGCACTCGGCGACTGGTGGCATCCGTATCCGCCGGGCGGCCCGGTTTTGGTGGTTTGCGCGTCCGTATACCCCAACGATCCGGACCTTGAGCTGTCCGAGCGGTGGTCGGGTCGCGTCGTGCAGCCGCGCTTCCTCAGCGACACCCAGATGGAGCTGGTGCTGGGCCAGGACAGCCCACGCGGCCGCGTCAATGGCCAGGGGCCGCGCATGCAGCGCAACTGCTGGAAAACGCTGTACTCGACCGGCCTGGACGGCTGCAACCTCAATCCCGACACCTATGCCGTGACGGGGCTGCTCACCAGCGCCGTCGGCGTGGTGCTGCGCTCCAGCGTGTTCGCCGATGCGACGCTGCCGCTGCAGGGCGGCTTCCTGCGCTGGGTCCGGGCCGATGGCACCACCGAGACGCGCAGCATCATGTCGCACACCGGCGACACGATCACCGTTCAATACGGCGCGCTCGATCTCGTCAGCGGTCTGGAGGTCTATGCCGCAGTCGGTTGCCCGCGCAACTGGTCGGGCTGTGAGGCGCGCGGCAATACGATCAACTACGGCGGCAAGGTCTACAAGCCGCAGCAGAATCCAATGAACGGGATGCCGCTATGGTGACCCCGCCGCGCACCGGCTGGCGCCGGCTGTACTACGTGTGGTCGTGGCGATCGCGCTACTGGTGGATGGACACCCGCGGCGGCCGGATTGCGAACTTGGTCGTGGCGGCGGCGTTCGCGCTGTTGTTCGTCCTGCTGTGCCTCGACAAGATGGTCCACCCAGCGCCGCCGGACGAGCCGCAGAAGGCCATCGTCTGGTGGGTGCAGCTCATCATCATGGTCGTGGCCGCGCTGGTTTCTTACGCGATGGCGCCCAAGCCCAAGCCGCCGGAAGCCCAGCAATTCAAGGCGCCGGTCACCCAGGACGGCACGTTTCTTCGGCGGCACTACGGCACCTGTTGGATGGACGACAGCTTCATCGCGGCGTGCAAGCAAATGGGCACGGACAAGATCCGCAAGAAGGGCGGCAAGAAATGACCGAGCGCTTGATCGTCCGGTTGCATCACCTGCGCGGCGTGCGCGGCTTCAACGAGAAGCCGGGTTTCTGCGTGTCTAAGTCGCGGGAATGGTTCCAGCGCTACGACTTGACCTGGCGCGAATTCGCCAAAGACGGGATCGACGCCGAGCGGTTGCTGGCGACCGGCGACGCGATGGCCGCGGCCCTGGTCGCACACGCCCGCCAGGTCGAGGAGGCCGGCGATGGGCAGTAGCAAGAAGGCCGTCGTCGGCCACCACTACAAGCTGCTGCTGCAGTTCACGTTGACTCAGGCGATGGACGCATTCCTGGCGTTCCGCGGCGGCGATCGCAACGCCTGGGAAGGCGAGCTGACGTCCAGCGGAACCATCTACATCGACGCCCCGAATCTCTGGGGCGGCGAAGAGCGCGAGGGCGGCATCCAGGGCTACGCCGACATCCTGTTCGGCGAAGCCGACCAACAACCCAACGCCTACCTCCTCGCGAACATCGGGCCGAAACAGTCCGCGACTCGCGGCGAGGTCAATGTGGTGTTCAAGGGCGGCCGCTACGGTGCCTTCAACCCGTACCCGAAGCCCGCGGCGTTCAAGTTTCGACGGATCCTTTCGGGTTGGCTCGACAACACGCCCTGGTATCCCGAGCGCGCCACGATCGGCATGGGAAGCATTGGGGCGAGCAAGCCGGACTGGAAGTATCGCGTCGTCGACGTCGTCGATCCGACGGACTATTCCAGCCCGTCGCTGGATGACAGCGGCTGGGCCGTCGGGCCGGCACCGTTCGGCGACGAACTGCTGTTCAATCCAGGCACGCCTGGCGCCAACCCCGGCGACTACGGGTTCGACCCGCAGCCGGCCACCATCGTGCCCGAGCGCAAGAAGGTGTGGCTGCGCACGACGATGGTGCTGCAGAGCGTGCCGCCGTTCTTCCTGTTCGATGCCTACGTGGACAACGGCATCACGGTCTGGGTCAACGGCGTGCAGGTGCTGCACGACTACGACGACACCAATCACGCATTCCAGGCCACGATCCCCGGCAGCGCGTTCGTGGTCGGGCCGAATTCGATCGTCGTCGCCGGCGAGGACATGGCCAATCCGCCGCCGGGCGTCAACTTCTTCTACTTCGACCTGCGGTTTACCAACCCCACTGGCCTGCGCGGCATCAACCCCGCGCACATCCTGTACGACAGCCACGTCCACCCCAACATGGACGGGCAGCCGGTCGCCACGATCAACGACGCCAGCCTGCGCGCCGCGGCGGACATCCTGTACGCCGAGGGGTTCGGCTTGTGCGCCGAGTACGACCCCAACACGACCAGCGTTGAGGAATTCCAGCAGCGCATCTGCAACACCATCGGCGGCAACTTCGGTCCCGACGACGCGACGGGCGAGTACCACCTGGATCTGCTGCGGGCCGACTACGACATCGATGCGCTCCCGGTGCTGACCGACGACGACGTGCTGGAATTCGCCGAGGAGCCGTCGATCCTGGACGAAGCGGCCAACAGCGTGGTGGTGAAGTACTTCGATCCGGAGCTGCGCGAGGATTGCGTCACGGCGCCGGTGCAGTCGCTGGGCGCTATCCAAGCCGTCGGCACCGAGATCACCAAGACCAATGCCTATCCCGACGTCCCGATCAACGATCTTGCGGTTCGGCTTGGGCAGCGCGACGTCGATATCTACACGACCCCGACCCGCAAGTTCGACCTGAAAGTGACGCGAGTCGCCTACGCCTGGCGTAAAGGAACCCGCGTCCATGCCAAGCTGCCCAAGCGCGGCATCGCCAGCATGGTGTGCGTGATCAACGAGAAGCAAAACGGCACGCTACGCAGCGGCGCGATCTCGTTGAACCTGGTGCAGGACACCTTCGGCATGCCGTCGACGAGCTACGTCGTGCAGGAGCCGGGCGAGACCACCACGCCGCCGCAGGTTCCCAAGCCGGTGTTGCTGCAGGCCGCGTTCGAGGTGCCCTACGTCGAACTGGCGGGGCGACTGAGCGCCGCCGATCTGAACGCCCTGCAGGCCGACGCCGGGTTCGTGGCCACCGTCGCCGCGGACCCTTCCCAGAGCCGCGATTACGCGTTGTGGACGCGACCGGCGGGCGGTGAGTATGCCGACCAGGGCACGGGTGAGTGGTGCCCCAACGCGGTCGTCGTGGAGGGCGCTGACTTGTTGGAACGGTCGTTCACCCTGACGGCGGCGCGTGGTCTGACGGAGGTAGCGATCGGCTCGGCCGCGCTGTGGGGCGACGAGCTGGTGCGCGTCGATGCCCTCGACGTCGGCGCAGGCACCATCACGTTCGGCCGTGCGTGCGGCGACACCGTGCCGCATGAGCACGATGCCGGCGATCGGGTCTGGTTCTATGACGCCGATGCGTTCGCCGACAACACCGAGTACGTCGACGGCGAGACCGTCAACGCAAAGCTGCTGACGAACACGGCATCGCAGCGCCTGCCGATCGCGCTGGCCAGCGAACTCGTGGTGGAGATGCGCGGCCGCCAGGCGCGGCCGTACCCGCCGGCGCGGGTGCGAATCAACGGCGATGCCGCCCCCGCGGCGCTATCGGGCGAGGTGCTGGTTGAATGGGCGCACCGCGATCGTCTGCTGCAGGCGGACCAACTGTTCGACAACGAGTTCGGATCGGTCGGCCCCGAGGCCGGCACCACGTACACGCTGCGCTGGTACTTGGACGATGTGCTGGTCCAGACCCATCTCGCGGTCGGTGGCACCTCGCAGGCCTACACACCGACGGGGTCGGGATTCGTGCGCGTTGAGATCGAGTCCTCGCGTGACGGGCTCGCCAGCTGGCAGGCGCAGACGCGAACGTTCTACTACACCCCGGCGCCGGCTCAGTTCCTGGAGACCGAAGACGGCGTTCTGATCACCCTTGAAGGCGGCGAGCCGATTTCCCTGGAGTAAGCGATGACAGCCATTTCCCAACTACCGGCGCCGGCGAGCACCCTGACGGGCATGGAGCGGCTCCCCGCACTCAAAGGCGCCGGCAATGCCGGGCTTCCGCTGTTCGCTGTGGGCAGCGTGCCACGGGGCGCCGTCCTGCTGCTGTCGCGGCCGTTTGTTGCGGACACCGGCTCGATCGCCGACGCCGATCCCGGCGCCGGCACCGTGCGCTGGAACCATGCGACGCAAACGTCCGCGACGGTCCTGTTCGTCGACGACGCGGATACCGCGGCGGCTGACATCGCTGCTGCGCTGGCCACCCTGACGCCCGGCGGGTACGTGTACCTGCAGGGCAAGGGCACTGCAGGCGCGGGCGTTTCGCAGATGTGGCAAGTGACGTCGGTGACCGATGCCGCTGGATATACGAAAGTCGGCGTGACGCTGCAGTCCAGCGAAGGCAGTTTTGCCGACGATGCTGAGCTGTGGCTTTCGGTACAGCAGCCCAATCCGACGCCCGGCGTGGATCTCAACAACGTCAGCGCGCTCGCCGGTAGCGGTGCGGTGGCGATCAACTGCGAACTCGGCTACTACTTCACCCTCGCACTGACGGGCAATGTCACCGCCATTTCGTTCGCGAACCTGCCGCCGGCGGGCAAGGGCCTGACGCTGATGGTGCGGATCACCCAGGACGCAACGGCGCGCACGGTCGCGTGGCCCGCATCGTTCAAGTGGGCCGGCGGCAGCGCCCCCACCGTATCGACGGCCGCCGGCGCCGTCGACGTGCTCGCATTGACGACCTTCGACCAGGGCGCGAGTTGGCAGGCCACCTTGGCCAAGGCGTTCGCGTGAGCGGCTTGATCGGCCATCGCGGATTGCTGTTGCGGGCGGCCGCGGCGACCGGTACCGCGTACCGCTATTGGCGGGTGAACGTGACGTTGAACAACGGCGGTAGCTTCGTAACCCTGCACGATGCGCAGTTCCGGGCTGAGTTGGGGGGAAGCGATCTCACCTCGCCCTCGACGCCGATCGTGGCCAGCTCTCAGCACGCCACTGCGCCACTCAGCAACCTCATCGACAACAGCCTCGTTACGTCCTGGTCGACCAACACCGCCTCCACCGGCTGGTTCTACGTCGACCTGGGCACCGCGCAGTCGCTGGCGCAGCTGGTGCTGACGGGGCCGGACAGCGGTTTCACCAACCGCGGGCCGAGGAACTTCACCGTCGACGGCTCGGACAATGCGAGCAGCTGGACCACCGTTCAGTCGTTCACGGCCGTGACGTGGGTGGCATCCGAAACCAAGGCGTTCGCCTTGTAGGCGGTCGCCGTCAAAGAACAGGGCGCCGGGCTGACGTGGCAACGTCGACCCGGCGCCTTCATCCATGCGTATCAGCGCATGCCTTCGGCTGAAGCCCTGTCCCCTCCGCGGAGGATGGCCAGTTTCGCCGGGCACCATTTCAAGAGCTGAGATCATGGGCGGTCCGATCATTCCCTGGCCTGGTGGCAAACGCCGCCTGCTGCGACACCTGTACCCGCATTTCCCCCTCCACGAGTGCTACGTGGAGCCGTTCGCCGGCGGCGCGGCCGCGCTGATGCTGCGGCCCAATCCGGCCTGCCTGGAGGTGTTGAACGACATCAACGGGGAGCTGGTTCGGCTCTACCGCTGCGTCCGGCATCACCTCGACGAGCTGATCCGGATGTTCCGCTGGTCGTTGGTGTCCCGCGAGATGTTCGAGTGGGCGCAGATGGAGCGCCCCGAGACCCTGACCGACATCCAACGCGCGGCCCGGTTCTTCTACCTGCAGAAGCTCTCGTTCGGCGCCAAGGTCGACGGGCGCACCTTCGGTGTGGTGGCCAGCGGCATGACGCCGCGCCTCAACCTGGCCAGGATCGAGGAGGAGCTGAGCATGGCCCACCTGCGCCTGGCCAACGTGGTCATCGAGCATTTGCCCTGGCACGACTGCGTCGCGCGCTACGACCGGCCGGGCACGTTCTTCTACCTCGATCCGCCGTATTGGCAGACCGAGGGCTACGGCATCGATTTCCCCTTCAGCGAGTACGAGCGCATGGCCGCGCTGCTGCGGTCGATCGCCGGCAAGGCCCTGGTGTCGATCAACGACCATCCCGCCATCCGGGAGGTGTTCGCCGGGTTCAACATCATCCCGCTGCAGGTCCGATACACGATCGGCCAGCACGGCCGGGATGCACCGGCCGGCGAGCTGATCGTCAAGAGCTGGACCGACGACCAGGCGCAGCTGTTCTAGTGCTGCATTCGTGGCCCGGTCTGCGCCTGGGCCTGCTGCGCGGCTTCTTGCAGCAATTGCTGGTCGCGCTGTTGGTCGAACGCCTGTATCTCGCGCATGTTCATAGCCTGCTCGTAGCGCTCCGAGGCGGGCACAGAAAGCGCCTGCGCCACCGGCATATGCGCGTGATTGGCGGCGGGATCGGGAGAGGCATTGCGGCCCTCCCGGTACACGAACAGCAGTTCGCCCGCCGCGTTCTGCTCGGTCGGCCGGTTAAGCGTGACTTTCACGTCATCGCCAGGGCCGAATTTGCTTGCGACCGCCATCGACAACGCGCTCGCGCTCAGGCGTTCGCTCTGGTCGTCCCACGGTTTTCCGATGCCTTGCTCAAGACCCCGCACGCTGTCCCTGATCTTTTCCAACAGCTTGTGATCGGGGTGACTGGGGTCATCGGCGCGGGGGGTATTTGATCGCTCAACCGGAGGCGTGGACTGACCCGGCTGGGCTGGGCTGGTGTCTTTGAAATCGGGCGGCAGTGTGATCTCCGCGCCGAGTTCCTGGACATTGATCCTGATCTCGGGGAACGGCCTACCTGGGTGGGCGGCCTGCGCGATGGCTTCCTGGCGATAGATTTCCCCGAACGCCCAGTCGATATTTCGGGCCGGGTAGTTGGGGTTGTTGTCGTAGAAGTCCTTCGCCATCGCCTCCAAGCTCTTGTCCGCGTCCAGTTGCAGGTCGGGCTTGATGTGCAGGCCCGGCATGAGGGCGTAGGTGTACGGCTTCCCGGTTCCCTCCTGGTCGATATAGTTGGAAAGGCCACCATCAGCTTGATACAAGCTGCCCAACGTCGCATTGGGGTCTTGCCGCCTAACGTGCGCGGCTACGGCATTGAATCCTGCGATTTCGGCACTGGCCTCGCGCTCACGACGCCCATTGTTGTAGTCCTTGACCACTACGGTGAAGTCATGCGGCGAAGGCCCGTTGGCGATCGCAGCGACCTTCTCCTTGAACTGCTCCCCCTGTCGTCGAACGACGTCGGCAGAAACGGCGTGATCGATTTCATGGCCAGTAACGAAACGCGCTTCGTTGATGTTCTGGTCGAGATCGTCGCCCGCCCGCCTCGGATCGGCTTCATTGAGCAACCTGGCAGACATGCGTAGGGTGCGGTTCTCGTGGTCGTAGCTTCCATTGAACCGCGGGTCGATTTCCGCTTCGAACTTGAGCAGATCGCCTCGTTCGATGGTGCGCAGAAGGCCTGCCTTCAGATCAGGGGAGTTCGCGATGATGTCGCTGAAAATCTTGCCAGGATGCTCGTTGTCGGTGGTTGTGCGGCGTTCGAAATCGGCCAGCAGGTCATCGAGCTTCTGCTGGGCCACCAGCTCTTCCTGAACCGTAGACATTCTTCTTTACTCCTCCTGAGCCGCGCCAACGATGACCTTGAATACGCACAGCTGTTCGTCGTAGCGCTTGGTCTTGCCGCGCAAGTAGATCCCGACCCGAGCCTTGTCTTTTTTGAAGTACCAGTACTCCACGCCCGCGCGGGGCGGGTGCTGAGACGCCGAATAGCCGGCCGCGGTTAACGCCTGCCGGTACTGATCCAAGCCGACGCAAACCTCAGTTCGGTCCGCATCCTTGTTACCCGGAACCCACATCTCAAAGCTGACTGGATAGGGAGGTGACCGCGGAAGGGTTTCCAATGATCCCAGCGCGTAAACCCAAGGCCCAACCAGCTTGCCGGAGGCACTGAAGTCATTCGGATTGCCCGGGTTGAACCAGAACTTGAGGCCGGTGTGCTTTGCGATGTTCTGCGCGGTCAAGTCCTGATCGCTCCGTACGCTCAATACCCACGCCAGCACGCGCTCGTTGAGCTGATGCACGTCGAGAGTGTCGTTAGCCGCGGCGGGCGTCGATGCCGTCATAGCGGGTTTCTCCTGAACCGGTGAGGGGCCTGCGGCCGTGGTGGTGCAAGCGCACGCTACGAGCAGGCAGGCCAGTACAGGCAGCCTGGTCGTCAAGGTTTCGAGGTTGAGCGGGGGAATGGGCCTTCTCCTTGGGATGTCCGCGGGCGTCCGATCTGCCGCTGCGCGGCCCGCCTACGATCGGCATGCCGGTGCAAGTGGGCGCCAGGGCCGCACTTCGGCCGGCTCGAACACTCGCGTACCCATCCTGGAAGAGGCTGGGGGCGACGGTCAAGAATCGCCGGCACGGGAAGGTCAGAGGGTGACGGGAGTCTCCCTAGAGGTGCTCTAGGTGACCCGTTGGCGCCGCGATGCTGAACGAGTCGTGGCGGCCCTGCGCGGCCTTCGTCGCTGGGCTGGCGCGGCGGCCGAGGGGCGCCCGGTGCTTCCTGCCTGGGCGCGGGACTTCCATCTGGCGCAATTTCCTTGCAGCCTACGCAATCTCGCCGTCAGGGAAATATCGCGCCGGAGGGCGGCGATTTATCGCGCGGCGCTACAGCCGGGCGCGTGTTGACCGTGGCGGCCTTTTCGCCGGGCGGCCGGGGGCATATGGCCGAAGTCCCTGTAGGAGCGGCGCGAGCCGCGACCTCACGCGTACGACGAAATCGTGGTTTCGCGGTCGCGGCTCGCGCCGCTCCTACACGGGGGCCTTGGCGCCGGCCTTATTTGGCCGGCGGCGTCGGCGTGCTGAAGGCGATCGCGGTGGCGCCGGTGATCGCGCCGGTCTTGGCGCTGGTATGGACGTACAGCACGACTTCGCGCTCGAACACCAACGTACCGTCGACGCGCGCGTTCGGGCCGATGATCACGCGCGGATCGCGTCTATGGGTGATGTTGAGACCCTGCGGCTTGGGGTAGCGGATGCCGCCGCTGACGTGCGAATCGACGCCGACGGTGAGGTCGCCGTTGACCGTTTCGATACCGCCGCTGACGTCGGTGTCGATCAGGCCGATCGAACCGTTGACGGTCTCGATCTTGCCGCGCACGGTGCCGCCGCGATCGACGAAGATACCGCCGTTGACCGTTTCCAGGCCGTCGTTGGCGGTGAGGTTGGTGCCGGTGCGGATGCCGCCGTTGACCGTTTCCAGACCGCCGGTCTGGGTGCTGGAACCCACGGTGATGCTGCCGTTGACGGTCTGCGCGTTCTCGACGCGGGCGTTGTCGCCGATCTTGATGCTGCCGTTGACGGTCTCCAGATCGCCGCGGCGTTCGCTGGAGCCGACGCTGATGCTGCCGTTGACCTTGCTGATGTCGTCCTCGGCGGCGAGCGCGGCCGGCGCGGCGACGGCCGCGGACAGGGCGATCAGGGCCGACAGGCTGAGAGAGAGGCGGTTACGCGTCATGGCGGTGTTCCGTTGTCTTTGGTGGGCAAGGCTAGAGATGCGGTGGGCGGGCGAACGGTTTAAGCCGGATGCATGTTTTGCCTCGATTCCTGCCGTAGATTTGCAGGATCAAGCACTTGCGTCGCCGATCGCCGCCCCGGTGCCGCAGCGGCCGAGGCTTGATCGCCCGCTTCGCTACAATCGCTCAATCCGCGCGCCGCGGCCCCTGCCCCAAGTCACTAGGAAATCCGACGTGTCAGCCACTTCCCGACCCAAGCCCGTAGTGCTGTTGATCCTGGACGGTTGGGGCCATCGCGACGATCCGCAGGACAACGCCCTGGCCCAGGCCGACCTGCCCAACTGGCGCGGGCTGCTGGCCAGCGAGTCCCACACCTTGATCCACACCGAAGGCCGCCACGTCGGCCTGCCGGACGGGCAGATGGGCAATTCCGAGGTCGGCCACATGAATCTGGGCGCCGGCCGCATCGTCTATCAGGATCTGACCCGCATCGACGCGGCGATCGAGGACGGCAGCTTCTACGCCAACGAGGAACTGCGCGCGGCCTGCGCGGCGGCCAAGTCGGCCGACGCGACCTTGCATCTGCTGGGCCTGCTGTCGCCCGGCGGCGTGCACAGCCATGAGCGGCATATCTTCGCGATGATCGATCTGGCCCGCCGCGAAGGCGTGGCCCGCGTCGCCGTGCACGCCTTCCTCGACGGCCGCGACATGCCGCCCAAATCGGCCGCGCCGAGCCTGCAGCGCCTGCAGCAGGCTTGCGATGCCGCCGGCAACGCGCACATCGCCTCGGTCGGCGGCCGCTATTACGCGATGGACCGCGACAAGCGCTGGGACCGTCAGTTGCGGGCCTGGAACGCGATCGTCGAAGCCGACAGCGAGCAACACGCCGCGACCGCGCAGGAAGGTTTGGACGCGGCGTATGCGCGCGGCGAAACCGACGAGTTCGTCGCCCCGACCGTGATCGGCGACGCCAAGCCGATGGCCGACGGCGACGCGGTGGTGTACATGAACTTCCGCGCCGACCGCGCGCGTCAGCTCACCGCCGCGTTCGTCGATCCGAACTTCGACGGCTACGACTCGCGCCGGCCGAAGCTGTCGCGTTTCGTCTGCCTGACCGAGTACGACGCCAGGCTGCCGGCGCCGGTGGCGTTCGGCCCCGACGATCTGCACAACACTCTCGGCGAATTGCTGGCGGCCAATCAGCTGACCCAACTGCGCATCGCCGAAACCGAGAAATACGCTCACGTCACCTTCTTCTTCAGTGGCGGTCGCGAAGATCCCTACGAAGGCGAAAGCCGCATCCTGGTGCCGAGCCCGAAGGTCGCCACCTACGATCTGCAGCCCGAAATGAGCTGCCCGGAGGTGACCGCCAAGCTCGCGCAGGCGATCCGCGCACAAGCGGTCGACGTGGCGATCTGCAACATCGCCAACCCCGACATGGTCGGCCACACCGGCGATCTGCAGGCGGCGATCCTGGCCGCGCAGGCGGTCGACAAGGCGCTCGCCGTGATCGTCGCCGCGGTGCGCGAAGTCGATGGTGCGCTGCTGATCACCGCCGATCACGGCAATCTGGAGATGATGCGCGACCCGTCTACCGGCCAGCCGCACACCGCGCATACCGTCGGCCCGGTGCCGCTGGTGTACCTGGGGCCGCGCAAGGCCACGTTGCGCAGCGGCGGCGCGCTGCGCGACGTCGCGCCGACCATTCTGGATCTGCTGGGTCTGCCGCAACCGGCCGAAATGACCGGTCAGAGCCTGTTGGAGCGCTGATGCGGATCGTCTGCGCGTTGCTGATCGCATCGCTGGCGCTGCTCGCGCCGGCGCTGAGCGTCGACGCGCACGCCGCGGCGCAGAGCAACAGCCGCGAGGCCGAGCGCAAGCTCGAGAAGATCAAGACCGAGCTCAAGTCGGTCGCCGACGAACGCCGCAAGCTGGAAGGCCAGCGCGGCGACGCGACCCAGCAACTGCGCGCGGCCGACGAACAAGTCGGCCATTCCAATCGCGCATTGCGCGATACCGAAACCCGGCTCGCCCGCGAACAGGCCGCGTTGAAGGAGTTGCAGAGCAAGCGCGACGCGCTCAATACCAAGCTCGGCTCGCAGCGCCAGGAACTCGCGCGTTTGTTGCGAGCCGCCTACGCGCAGGGCAACGACGCGCCGCTGAAGTTGTTGCTGTCGCAGGACAAGGTCGCCGACAGCGGCCGCATCCTGACGTACCACGGCTATGTGCAGCGCGACCGCGCGCGGCGCATCCAGGAATTGAGCGTGCAGTTGCGCGAGCTTGATGCTTTGGAGCAACAGATCGCGGAGCGCCGGGCCAGTCTGGACAGCACTCACAAGCAGCAGCGCAGCCAGCTCGGTCAGTTGCAGAAGGATCGCAAGGCGCGTGCTGCGTTGGTCGCGCAGATCAACGAAAAGTACCAGGACCGCAGCAGCCGCGAGCGCGAACTCGGCCGCGACGCCAAGGGCCTGGAGCAGTTGCTGGCCAAGTTGCGCGCGGCCGCCGCGCGCGCCGAGGCGCAGCGCCGCGCGGCCGCCAAGGCCAAGGCCGAACGCGAAGCGCGCGAGGCCCGCGCCGCCGCGGCCGCCGCCGCGCGCGGCAAGTCCGCGCCGGTGCGCAAACCGCCGGTGGCGGTGGCCAGCACGCCCGCGCCGCAGGTCGGCGGCCTGGGCTGGCCGGTGTCCGGCGCGCTGCTGGCCGGTTTCGGCGGCACCATGCCCGACGGCCGCAGCAGCGAAGGCCTGTTGATCGGCGCGCCGGCCGGCGCCACGGTCAAGGCGGTCGGCGACGGCACCGTGGTGTATTCGGAATGGATGACCGGTTACGGCCTGCTGCTGATCGTCGATCACGGCAACGGCTACATGAGCCTGTACGCCAACAACGACGCCCTGCTCAAGGACGCCGGCGCGACGGTCAAGAAGGGCGAGGCAGTGGCCACCGTCGGCAGCTCCGGCGGCCATGGGCGGCCCGCGCTGTACTTCGAACTGCGCCGCGGCGGCCAGCCGGTCAATCCCAATACCTGGCTGCGGCGCTGAGCCGCGGCCGGCACGCAAGCGCACCGGCGGATGAACCGCGCCGGGGCGCCGCGAGGGGTTTAACAAAAGCTTGCAACCGGCCCGCTTAACGTGCGCAGATAAACCATCGAACCTGGGCCGCGCTGCGCGGTCCTACCGCTACCTGTTTCGGAGCGTCGTGCATGTCCCTGCGTCATCCCCCGCGTAGCTGGCTACCGCTCGTCCTGGCGCTGAGCGCCGTTCCGGCCCTGGCCCAGCAGGCGCCCGCGCCAAGACCGGCCGCGCCGCCCACCGAACAACCGGCTCCGGCCGCGCCCAAGGACGCTCCGGCGAAAGACGCGCCGGCGGCCCCGCCGGCGCAGAATCCGCCAGCCGCGCCGGCCGACGACGACAGCGAAGACGCCGCGCCGGTTCCGCCCGCGCAGGCGCCGGCCAACGCCAAGCCCGCGTCCAAATCCGCCAAGAGCGAAGAGGGCTCCGATTCCAAGGTGCCGATCGACGAGATCCGCCGTTATGTGGCGGTCTACAACGCAGTCAAGCAGGCCTACGTCGAACCGGTCGACGACGCCAAGCTGATGCATTCGGCGATCCGCGGCCTGTTGTTCGATCTCGATCCGCACAGCGTCTATTTCGACAAGGTCGCCGCGGAGGATTTCGACGAACAGTCGCGCGGCAATTACGACGGCATCGGCGTGGAATTGCAGCGCCAGCCCGACGGCACCTTGCGGGTGATCTCGCCGATCGACGACACCCCCGCCGCGCGCGCCGGGATCAAGGCCGGCGATCTGATCACCGCGATCGACGGCAAGCCGTTCAAGGTCGACGACGGCGACAGCTCCGGCCCGTTGCGCGGTCCGGCCGGCAGCAAGGTGGTGCTGACCATCGTCCGCGCAGGCCGCGACAAGGCGTTCGACGTGACCGTCGCGCGCGAGACCATCCGCGTGGCCAGCGTCAAGAGCCGCATGCTCGAACCCGGCTATGGCTATCTGCGGGTCAGCGCGTTCCAGGCCGATACCGCCGCCGATTTCGAAACCCAACTGGAGAAGTTGAAAGCCCAGTCCGGCGGAAAGTTGCGCGGGCTGGTGATGGATCTGCGCAGCAATCCCGGCGGCCTGCTGACCTCGGCGGTGCAGATCGCCGACGATCTGCTGGAGAGCGGCAAGATCGTCAGCACGCGCGGCCGCATCGCGATCAGCGACGCCGAATTCGGTGCGACTCCGGGCGATCGCCTCGACGGCGCGCCGCTGGTGGTGTTGGTCGATGCCGGTTCGGCCAGCGCCTCGGAAGTGCTGGCCGGCGCGTTGCGCGACAACGGCCGCGCGCGCGTGATCGGCAGCCGCACCTTCGGCAAGGGCTCGGTGCAGACCGTGTTGCCGTTGGACAACGGCGATTCGGTCAAGCTCACCACGGCGCGTTACTACACGCCCAGCGGCAAGTCGATCCAGGCGCTGGGCATCGTGCCCGACGTGGTGCTGCGCGCGCCCAAGGCGCCGGACACCGCCGCGCGCCTGAGCTACACCGAAGCCAATCTGCCGGGTCATCTGCACGGCGACGAGGAAGATGCGCCGGGCACCAACGCCGGCGAAGTGCTCGAAGGCGATGCGCCGATCGCTTCGGCGCTGGCGGAACTGAAGAAGCCGGCGGTGAAGAAGGCGCCGGCCGCGGTCAGCAAGAGCGCGACACCGGGTGCGAGCCGGCTTTGAGCCGGAGTCGAGCCGCGTGTCGTGCGGTGTGATGCGTGAGGCGATCGAAAACACCCGGCGCAGGCCGGGTGTTTTCGTTTGCGACGTCGGAACGGCGGGGCTTGCGAAAGAGACTCTCGTGGGCGGGGCTCTTGTGGGAGGGGCTTCAGCCCCGACGCTTTTCGATCCGGTCGCGCTGGATCCGTTTCGTCGTGGCGAAAAGCGTCGGGGCTGAAGCCCCTCCCACAAAAGACCTCGGTGCTTCGGCAGGACCTCTCATAAAAGGCCTCCCACAAAAACCTCGATGTTTCGGCGGGGCCTCTTGCAAAAGACCTTGATGCTTCGACCTTGAATGCTTCGCCGCATTCGCCATGGCGAACACGCGGCAGGTTCAGTCGATCGGCACGAAGAACGTCCGGATCAGCCGGTAGTTCTCATCGGTGGGATCGTCGCGGAACCGTTGATAGTCGCGATAGCGCAGGTGCCGGTCGGACAATCCGCGCCGCGCCATCACCGCGCGCGCGGCCGCTTCGAAGTCTTCATTCTCGTCGCGATGCCAGAAGCGCACTTCCTGATGCGCGAATTCGATATCCAGTTCGATCCGGAACGGCATGTCGAGGCCGTAGTCGTCGTCCCAATTCGCCTCAGCCAGGCCGTGCCAGCGCAAAGCAAACCGGTTACCGCGGCGCGCGCCGAAATCGATCTGCGAGCGCGGCAGCGACAGGTGCGAACACAGGTACAAGATCGGCGCGCTGTCGCCCTCGTCGTCGTCGGTCGCAAGGTCGAACACGTAACCGCTGCCTTCGAGCTGGCGCCAGTCGTTAAGCCGCAGCGGCATGACTTCGTCGTAGAAGCGTGGACGCAGATCCTGGCTGTAGGGGGCCTCGCCGAACCGCTTCGCGGCGCCGGCCACTTCGATCATCCAGCAGATTTCGCCGCTGGCGTCGTCGTACAGCCAGCCATGCACCTGCGCGCGTTCGACCGCGAAGCGCAGATCCTTGAGTTCGATCGTATCAAGGGTGGTGCCGGTCATCGCGCGTCGCTCCGCATGTCGCCGGCTTTCAGTCTAGCCGCTCAGCGCGGCTTGGCCGGAAACGGGAACGGGGTGACCACTTTCTCGCCGGTGGCCGCGTCGCGGATCGCCGACTGGCCTTTGCGCTCGACTTCCTCGATCCGCACGATGCTCTGCATCGGCAAATGCAGCACGCGGGTGTTGCCGAACTCGTCGCGCAGACGCTCCTCGGTGGGATCGACCACCAGGCCCTCGTGCACATCGAACACCAGCTCGCTGACCTCGGTGAAGCCCCACAGCGTGCCCGAGCCGATCTTGCGCGCATACAGCTCGTAGATCTTGCCGGCGTTGAGGAAGGTGACTTTATAGAGAGTGGCCATGGGGCGGGATTCGGGATGGGGGATGCGGGATTCGCGCAGCGGATCGGCGGTGGCACCAGACTAGCGTGGGGCCATGCGCCGTTAACGCAATAGGGCTTTGCCTGCAGACTCTCGCAATCCCGAATCCCGGCCTTCAATAGCCCCGCTTGCGCCGCAACCGCCGCGCGATGCCCGCGCGCGCGATCAGCGCGAACGCGCCGCCGAAGGCGAAGCCGGCCAGATGCGCCGACCAGGCCACCGCGCCGAACGCCGGGCCGATGAAGGTGAACACCACTTGCAGCAGCGCCCACACCCCGATCAGCAGCGGCGCGGGCACCTTCACGAATTGCAGAAACAACCCCAGCGGCACCACCACGCCGAGCTTGGCGCCGGGAAACAGTGCCAGGTAGGCGCCGATCAACGCCGAGACCGCGCCGCTGGCGCCGATGATGAGCCGGTCCGGCGTGCCGATGGCGATCACCGCGGCCAGATTGGCCACCGCGCCGCCGAGCAGGAACAACGCCAGCAACCGCCACGGTCCCATCGCACGCTCGGCCGGTAGGCCGAAGATCAACAAGAACACCAAGTTGCCGAGCAGATGGGCCCAGTCCGCATGCAGGAACAGCGCGCTGAACAGGCGCAAGGCACTGCCGTCGCGGATCGCATCCCACCAGGCGGTCGGAGTGGACAGGCCACCCGACAACGCACCCCATTCCAGCATCAGCCGGCGCTGTTCCGGATCGGGCAGCACCACCGCCGAGACGATGAAGCAGATCCACAACAACGCGAACAGCAGCGGCGTGGCCCAACGCAGGCGGGTGCGCTCTCGCGAAGGTATGGCGACGAACACTCGTTCAGCTCCCCGGGACAGGCACGCGAACGGTGCGCCCGTTAAGGTAGAAATACGGCATAAGTGTTTGTAACACCAGGGTTTGCGACATCGGTACGGGACGGCTTTGCAGTCTTGGGCGTATTGTTAGCGTTCGGTTAATGGCCGCGCTATAGTGCATACGGCGTCGTACGTCGGGAGGGGTTTCCGGCGGCTTCGCGGTTCGCTCCGGCGTCCGCGGGCACACGGCCGAGTCAGACGAAAAATACTCCAACGGAGACTACACGCATGCAACCCTCACACCGCTACACCCGCCTGACCGCGATCGCGCTCGGCATCGCTGGCGTCATCAGCTTCGGTTCGGCCGGCGCTACCGGTTTCCAGATTCGCGAGAACAGCGTCAAGAACCAGGGCCGTGCCTTCGCCGGCAGCGCCGTGGCCAAGGACGACGCCTCGGTCGTGTCCAACAATCCGGCCGCGATGGTCAACCTCGATACCACCACGATCCGCACCGACGTGACCGTGATCGACCTCACCGCCAAGTTCAACGGCGGCGGCCGCAGCGCGGCGGGCACTGCGCTGACCGGCGGCAACGGCGGCGACCCGGGCGACGCCACCGCGGTTCCGGCGATGTCGATCGTGGTGCCGCTGCATGGCGCCTTCGAGAAGCTCACCCTCGGCGCTCAGCTGAGCGCACCGTTCGGCCTGAAGACCGAATACGACGCCGATTGGGTCGGCCGCTACAACGCGATCGAGTCGGAAGTGAAGACCATCGATCTGACCCTGTCGGCGGCGGTGAAGCTGACCGACCGCTTCTCGATCGGCGCGGGCTTCATCTATGAGCGCGCGGAAGCGACGCTGACCAACGCGGTGGATTTCGGTTCCGGCATCTGCGCCAGCCCGACCACCGCCGCGCTGTGCCGCACCCCGACGCCGGCGACCGCCGCGTTCGGCCCGCAGAAGAACGACGGCCTGGCCAAGGTCAAGGGCGACGACACCGGTATCGGCTGGATCTTGGGCTTCCAGTGGAAGCCGACCGACCAGCTGTCGATCGGTTACGCGCACCGCTCGGAAATCGATCACGACCTGGAAGGCAACGTCACCTTCACCAAGCCGGGCAACGTCTCGGCGGTGTTCGCTGCCGGCGGCGTGCGCACCTACGACAACGGTCCGGGCGGCGCGGCGCTGACCACGCCGAGCACCGATACGCTGAGCGTGTCGTACGCCTTCACCGAACAGTTCCGCATGATGCTCGACGCGCAGAAGACCGACTGGCATTCGCTGCAGTCCGTCGACGTCAAGCGCGCCGACGGCACGCCGATCTCCAGCGAAGCGTTCCTGTGGGACGACACGATGATGTACGCGCTCGGTGCCGAGTACGACTTCAGCGATTCGTTCACCCTGCGCGGCGGTGTCGCCCAGGACGAGTCGCCGACCAACGACACTCATCGCACTCCGCGTCTGCCCGACAACGATCGCATGCTTTATTCGCTCGGCCTGACCTGGAACGCGAACGAGCACCTGAGCATCGATGCCGCCTACACCCGCATCGAGATCGACAGCCCGGACGTGAACGTGGTGTCCTCCAGCCGTTCGACCTTGGTCGGCAAGTTCAAGGGCCACGCCGATCTGTTCGGCATCGCGGCTCAGTACAAGTTCTGATCCTTGCCTCGCGCTTGAACGAAAAACCCCGCTTCGGCGGGGTTTTTCTTTGCGCGCGATGCGAGCATGGACGCATCGGCCGTGCCGACCCGCGCGATGAATCGTTACGATGCTCATCGCGCCGGGTCCGCGCCGGCCATGAGGTCGTTCGGGAGCGCTGCCGCCGTGTCGAGTACCCCAGCCATCGTCGATTCGTTGCTGCGCGGTCGCGCGCAACCGTATACGCGCCCGGGCAGCGTCAGCGCGATCGCCAAGACGCGCTTCGAAGGACGGGTCCGGATCGGCGAGATGGGCGTGGACGGCGACGAGCAAGGCGATCGCCGCGTGCACGGCGGACCGGACAAGGCGGTGCACCACTATCCGCGCGATCACTATGCGCTGTGGCGCGAGGAGATCGGCGAACATCCGCTGCTGGAAGCGCCCGGTGCGTTCGGCGAGAACTTCAGCAGCCATGGTCTGACCGAGGCGCAGGTGTGCCTGGGCGATCGCTATCGCATCGGCGATGCGTGGTTGGAAGTGAGTCAGGGCCGGCAGCCGTGCTGGAAGCTCAACGATCGCTTCGGCGTGGCCGACATGGCGCGGCGAGTGCAGGCCAGTGGCCGTACCGGTTGGTACTACCGGGTGATCCAGGCCGGCGAGATCGCCGCCGGCGACACGCTCACGCTGATCGAACGCCCGTGGCCGCAGTGGACGTTGCAGCGGATCGCGACGATGCTTTACACCCGCACCCTGGATATGGACGAGTTGCGCGCCGCACTGGCGCTGCCGCTGGTGCCGTCGTGGCGCAAGCTGGTGGAGACGCGGCTGGCGCGCGGCGCGGTCGAGGATTGGCGTTCGCGGATCGAGGGACCCGTGGCGGATTGAAGCGGTATCGTGGGGTGCGGTGTTTGCGGGCAGATCGAACGACGAAGGTGGTGCATGGGCGAAATCAAGTTCTCCAAGGAAGAAAAAGCCCTGCTGGCCGGCAAGCTGCAGCGGTATTTCAGCGAGGAGCTGAACCAGCAGATCGGCCGGTTCGACGCCGAATTCCTGCTCGACTTCATCTCCGAGGAAATCGGCGGCTATTACTACAACCGCGGTTTGAACGATGCGCAGGCGGTGCTGGCGGCTCGGCTGGACGAGTTGGGCGATGCGATCTATCAGTTGGAGCGGCCGACCGAGTTCAAGCGGTGAGGCTGGATTCGCGGCGGTTGCAAAGCGTCGGGGCTGAAGCCCCTCCCACAAAAGACATCGGACTTGCGCAGTATGGCTTTGCAGAAAGCCTGGGAGCATGAGGTCTTTTGTGGGAGGGGCTTCAGCCCCGACGCTTTTCGCCCAGCGGATAACGAATCAACCAGCCGATGGCCTGCCTTTCGCCAGCCCGGCAAAACACGCCCGCGCCGGGGTACTCACGATCAACACCGCTTCCTGCTTGAAGCGGCGCTTGTATTCGTCGGCGATCTCGACCACGCGCCGGCGTTCCTCGGCGGTGTCGGCATGGATCAAGTCGATCGCGCGCGAGTCTTCCTGTTCGACCTGACCGCTGTCGCCGCGCCATTGGCCCTTGGCCTGATACACCGTCAGCCCCGCGGGGAAGCGCGGCGTCACCACTTCGGCCAGGAAGGTCTGCCACTGCGCTTCGCTGACCGGGCCGTCCGGGCTGTTCATGCCGAACAACACGCGATCCTGGCGGCGTTCGCCGCAGGCGCTCGGATCGCCGGGCTTGACCGGCAGCGGCGCGAGCGAGGCACAGGCGGTGAGGGCGCACAGCAACAACGCGGACACTACGAGCTTGCAGGACATGGTCCGTATCTCCTGGGGATTGCGTCTATCTTGGCAGCAAGCGCGTCCGCCGGCTTCGCGCGCGGCACGGTCGATCTGCGATGGCCGTCGCAGGCTCTCGCTCAAGTCCATCGCCTGGGTGCGAAGGGCTGCGGATCGCCGCGCGCCACGATCGTCGCGACTGCAACCGGCGCCGTCGCACCATCGCGGCATTGCCGCCCGCAATCGGATCGACGCGGTGCGCGCCCTCCTGTAGGAGCAGCGCGAGCCGCGACCGCGACATCGCATATACGACGCAAGCGTAGTTTCGCGGTCGCGGCTTGCGCCGCTCCTACAGGGAGTTGTCGAGCCTACGAAAAACGGCGCGATCCGAAGATCGCGCCGTTCGTGGTTTCATGCCGCCGCGTCGGGTTCGTCGATCAATCGCCCAAGGTCAGCAGCGAAGCGTTGCCGCCGGCTGCCGTCGTATTGACAGTGATGGTCTTCTCGGTGGTGAAGCGCGGCAGATAGTGCGGGCCGCCGGCCTTGGGGCCGGTGCCGGACAGGTTCTGGCCGCCGAAGGGCTGCACGCCGACCACCGCGCCGATCTGGTTGCGGTTGACGTAGCAGTTGCCGACCTTCACCCGCGAGCTGATGCGGTCGATGGTTTCGTCGATGCGCGAATGGATGCCCAGGGTCAGGCCGTAACCGGTGGCGTTGATCGCGTCGATTACCATATCGAGTTGATCGGCCTTCCAGCGGATCACGTGCAGCACCGGGCCGAAGACTTCCTTGTGCAGCTGATCCAGCGACTTGAGCGCGTACGCGCGCGGAGCGAAGAAGCTGCCGTGGGCGCTGTCGGCTTCGACCGGCACTTCGGCGATCTTGGTCGCTTCGGTGTCCATGCGCTGCGCGTGATCGCGCAGCGTCTTCAGCGCGTCCTCGTCGATCACCGGGCCGACATCGGTCGAGAGCAGGCCGGGATCGCCGACCTTCAACTCGGCCATCGCGCCGGCGAGCATGGTGGTGACCTTGTCGGCGATGTCGTCCTGCACGAACAGCACGCGCGCGGCCGAGCAGCGCTGGCCGGCGGAGGTGAAGGCCGAACCGATGGCGTCCTTGACCAGTTGCTCCGGCAGCGAGGACGAGTCGGCGATCAACGCGTTCTGCCCGCCGGTCTCGGCGATCAGCACGCCGATGGCGGCATCGCGCGCGGCCAGCGAACGGTTGATCGCGCGCGCAGTGTCGGTGGAACCGGTGAAGGCCACGCCGGCCACGCGCGGATCCTTGGTCAATGCCGCGCCGACGGTGGCGCCGTCGCCGGGCAGGAACTGCAGCACCGCTTCGGGCACGCCGGCTTCGTGCAGCAGCTTGACCGCGTAGTAGCCGATCAGATTGGTCTGCTCGGCCGGCTTGGCGATGACGCTGTTGCCGGCGGCGAGCGCGGCGGAAATCTGGCCGGCGAAAATCGCCAGCGGGAAATTCCACGGGCTGATGCAGACGAACACGCCGCGGCCCGACAGGTGCAGGGTGTTGGATTCGCCGGTCGGGCCGGGCAGGGCTTCGGGCGCGAACAGCTTGCGCGCCTGCGCCGCGTAGTAGCGCAGGAAGTCGACCGCTTCGCGCACTTCGGCGACGCCGTCGGGAATGGTCTTGCCGGCTTCCTTGGTGCACAGCGCGATGTATTGCGGCATGCGCTGCTCAAGCAAGGTCGCGGCGTGTTCGAGGATCGTCGCGCGGCTGGCGGCCGGCATCGTGTCCCAGGCTTCCTGCGCGGCGACCGCGTTCTTCAGCGCCAACTCGACGGTGGCGCCGTCGGCGGCCTTCCACTGGCCGACGATTTCGCGGCGGTCGGCGGGGTTGGTCACGGCGATATCGGGACCGGTGGTGTTCGCGCCCGGCACCAGCGGCGCGGCGCGCCAATCGGCGGCCGCGGCGGCGTTCACTTGCGCGGCGAGGGTCTGCAGTTGTTGATCGTTGGCGAGATTGACGCCCATGGAATTGGTCCTGTCGAAGCCAAAGCTACGGTAAAGATCGGCCGGAAGCGGAATGCGCGGATGCGGAATGCTGTCGAACGCGGCGACGGTTTCGACCGGATCCTGGATCAGGTCGTCGATCGCGATGGCCTCGTCGGTGATGCGGTTGACGAAGCTGGAGTTGGCGCCGTTCTCCAGCAGGCGACGCACCAGGTACGGCAGCAAATCTTCATGCGAGCCCACCGGCGCGTACACGCGGCACGGCGCGTTCAGGCGATCGGCCGGAATCACCTCGGCGTACAGATCGTCGCCCATGCCGTGCAGCTTCTGGAATTCGAAGTGCTGCTCGCGGCCCATCGCCTTGGCGCGGCGGTGGATGGTGGCGATGGTCTGCGCGTTGTGGGTGGCGAACATCGGATAGATCGCGTCGCTGGCTTCGAGCATGCGCCGCGCGTTGGCCAGGTACGACACGTCGGTGTTCGGCTTGCGGGTGAACACCGGGTAGCCTTGTTGGCCATCGACCTGGGCGCGCTTGACCTCGCTGTCCCAGTAGGCGCCTTTGACCAGGCGCACGGGGATCTTGCGGCCGGTTTTTCGCGCCAGATCGGCGATGAAGTCGATCGCTTCCGGCGCGCGCTTCTGGTACGCCTGGATGGCGAGGCCGTAGCCTTCCCAGCCGTCGAGCGATTTGTCCGAATACGCCGCGGCGATCAGATCCAGCGACATTTCCAGGCGATCGGCTTCTTCGGCGTCGATGGTGAAACCGATGCCGTAGCTCTTGGCCAGTTGCGCCAGTTCAAGCACGCGCGGGGTCAGTTCGGCGAAGACGCGTTCGCGCTTGGCGTGCTCGTAGCGCGGGTGCAGCGCGGAGAGTTTGACCGAGATCGACGGGGTGGCGAACACGTCCGCCTGCAGATAGCTGCCGCTCTTACCGATCGCGTGGATCGCGTCGCGATACGCCTGCTGGTAACGCAGCGCATCCTTGGTCGTCAGCGCGCCTTCGCCGAGCATGTCGAAGGAATAACGGTAGTTCGCGTTGTCGCCCTTCTTCGAACGCGACAGCGCTTCGCCGATGGTGCGGCCCATGACGAACTGATGGCCCATGATCCGCATGGCCTGGCGCACGGCCAGGCGGATCACCGGTTCGCCGACGCGGCCGACCAGGCGCTTGAAGGCGTTGTGGACGTCGCGCTTGGTGTCGTCGGCCAGGTCGACCAGCTTGCCGGTCAGCATCAGGCCCCAGGTGGAGGCGTTGACCAGGACCGAGTCCGATTGACCCAGGTGGCGCTTCCAGTCGGCTTCGCCGAGCTTGTCGCGGATCAGCTTGTCGGCGGTCTCTTGGTCCGGAATGCGCAGCAGCGCTTCGGCCACGCACATCAGCAGCACGCCTTCGTCGCTGCCCAGGTCGTACTGGCGCATGAAGGCTTCGATCGCGCCCTGGTCCTGGGCACGGGCGCGCACGCGCTTGACCAGGTCGGCCGCGGTGGCCTGCGCGGCGGCGCGGTCGGCGTCGGGCAGGCGGGCGAGTTCGAGCAGATGGCGTACGTGCTCGGCTTCGTCGCGGACCCAGCCTTCGGTAAGCGCGGCGCGCGGGCCGCTGGTCGGCGGCGGCAGTTCGGGGCTGATCATCGTGTTGGACGGCGGCTGGGCGCCACGGCGCGGCGGCGGACCGTCGCTGGCGACGGTGGAGGAGGCGTTGGTGGACATCGGGCCCGGGACTGGGGTGGGAAGTCCGCCATTTTAGAGCTTTCTCTCGGGCGCCATCTGCACTTTTTCGGCCGGCAGCCGGGGCGGCGGCCGTGCGCGGGAGTACTGTGCTGCGCGCACCGGCACACGCTCCGGCGGCGCCGCCGGTGCGAACGGACCGACCGGGCAAGGTCGCCTCGGCGTCGCGAAGGTCTCGCCGTTCGCGCCTTATCGCCACCGTAACTTGCACCCGTCACGTTTGCGGCGCCTACCTTTGAGCGCCGTGCAAGTCGCCGAACACCCGGCAAAACCGCGCGGTTTCGGGCTTGGAGCGGGGTCGCTCATGCGGGCGCGGCGCAAGTGGCGGGTTGCCGCAGGACGGGGTCGCCGCTACCATTTATCGGTTATCCGTAGCGCCGATGCCGGCGTGATGGGCCCGGCCAGGGCTCGCCAGCCACCTTTAGCCCCTCGCAATGCTCCGCGCGCCGTTCCCAGGCGCGGTCGGTGCCGGGAGCAGAGGCAGCCCGCGGAGCGCGTTAGATCACCACACTGATTTTTCGGGGCTCGAACTGATGAAAGCCGGTCGTTTCAAGCAGTGGGCAGCGGGCATCGCCTCGATGGCGCTGCCGGTCCTCGCGTTTGCCCAGGCTGCGGACCCTAAGCCGTGGCAGCTGAATATGGGCAAGGGCGTCACCGCCCAGTCGATGAACGCCTACTCGGCCCACCAGCTCGCGCTGTGGATCTGCGTGGTGATCGGCATCCTGGTCTTCGGCGCGATGGCCGTGGCCATGGTCAAGTTCCGCCACTCCAAGGGCGCGGTGGCCGACAAGGACTTCGTCCACAGCACCAAACTGGAGATCGTCTGGACGGTCGTGCCGGTAGTGCTGCTGGTGGCGATGGCGTTCCCGGCCACCAGCAAGCTGATCAACATGTACGACACCCGCGACTCGGCGATGACCGTCAAGGTCACCGGCGTGCAGTGGATGTGGAAGTACGAGTACCTCAACGAGGGCGTGCAGCTCACCAGCCGCCTGGACCGCAAGAGCGACCAACTGCGCCAGAGCGGCAAGCTGGTCACCCGGGCCGACCACGAGCACTACCTGCTCGACGTCGACAACGTCCTGGTGCTGCCGACCGACACCAAGATCCGCTTCGTGATCACCGCCGACGACGTGATCCACGCCTGGTGGGTGCCGGCGCTGGGTTGGAAGCAGGACGCGATTCCGGGCATCGTCAACGAGGCCTGGACCGACATCAAGGAACCGGGCATCTACCGCGGCCAGTGCGCCGAGCTGTGCGGCAAGGACCACGGCTTCATGCCGATCGTCGTGCGCGCGGTGCCCAAGGCCGAGTACCAGCAATGGCTGGCCGAGCAGAAGGCGAAGAACGCGCCCGCAGCTCCGGCCGCACCTGCCGCCGCCGCGCCAGCGACTCCGGCTGCTGCGCCTGCCGCCGCCCCGACCGACGCCGCTCCGGCCTCGGCCGCGGCGACCGCCCCGAATTCCGACGCCCCGACCGCCGCCCCCAAGGGCGTCGCGGTCGCGGGTTGATCGTCAAGCATTCATCAGAGGTAGGCCATGGCAGCCACGCACCCCGTCGCCGATCATCATCACGATCACCACGATGATCACGCCCACAAGCAGGGCTTCATCGAGCGTTGGTTCTTCTCGACCAACCACAAGGACATCGGCACGCTGTATCTGATCTTCAGCTTCGTGATGTTCATCATCGGCGCTGGCATGTCGGTGCTGATCCGCTGGGAGCTGATGGAACCGGGCCTGCAGCACCTCAAGCCCGAGTTCTTCAACCAGATGACCACCATGCACGCGCTGGTGATGATCTTCGGCGGCGTGATGCCGGCCTTCGTCGGCCTGGCCAACTGGATGATTCCGCTGCAGATCGGCGCGCCGGACATGGCGCTGCCGCGCATGAACAACTGGTCGTTCTGGATCCTGCCGTTCGCCTTCACCCTGCTGCTGATGACCCTGTTCCTGCCGGGCGGCGCGCCGGCCGGCGGCTGGACGCTGTATCCGCCGCTGTCGCTGCAGGGTGGTTCCAACGTCGCCTTCGCGATCTTCGCCATCCACATGATGGGCATCAGCTCGATCATGGGCGCGATCAACGTCATCGCCACCATCCTCAACATGCGCGCCCCGGGCGTTGATCTGTTGAAGATGCCGATCTTCTGCTGGACCTGGCTGATCACCGCCTTCCTGCTGATCGCGGTGATGCCGGTGCTCGCCGGCGCGGTGACGATGCTGCTGACCGACAAGTTCTTCGCCACCTCGTTCTTCAACGCGGCCGGCGGCGGCGACCCGGTGATGTTCCAGCACATCTTCTGGTTCTTCGGTCACCCCGAGGTCTACATCATGATTCTGCCGGCGTTCGGCGTGGTGTCGGAGATCATCCCGACCTTCAGCCGCAAGCCGCTGTTCGGTTATCAGGCGATGGTCTACGCGACCGCCTCGATCGCCTTCCTCTCGTTCATCGTGTGGGCGCACCACATGTTCACCGTCGGCATGCCGCTGGGTGGCGAGATCTACTTCATGTTCGCGACCATGCTGATCGCGGTGCCGACCGGCGTGAAGGTGTTCAACTGGGTCACCACCATGTGGCGCGGCTCGATCTCGTTCGAGGCGCCGATGCTGTGGGCGATCTCGTTCGTGATCCTGTTCACCATCGGCGGTTTCTCCGGCCTGATGCTCGCGATCGTGCCGGCCGACTTCCAGTACCACGACACCTACTTCGTGGTCGCGCACTTCCACTATGTGCTGGTGACCGGCGCGCTGTTCTCGATCATCGCCGCGGTCTACTACTGGTGGCCCAAGTGGACCGGACGCATGTACAGCGAGCCGATGGCCAAGTTCCATTTCTGGTGGACGATGATCTTCGTCAACCTGCTGTTCTTCCCGCAGCACTTCCTGGGTCTGGCCGGCATGCCGCGCCGTATCCCGGATTACAACGTGGTGTTCGCGGACTGGAACCTGATCAGCTCGATCGGTGCGTTCGGCATGTTCCTGACCCCGTTCATGATGCTGGGCATCCTGCTGCATTCGAAGCGCTCCGGCGCCAAAGCCGAAGCGCGCGCGTGGGAATCGGCCAAGGGCCTGGAGTGGACGGTGCCGAGCCCGGCGCCGCACCACACCTTCGCCACGCCGCCGGTCATCCGCGACGGCGATCTGGCCCACGGCGACATCACCCACTGATCCAGATGGGTGCAGGCGGCGCGCCGGGTCGATGAAGACCGCGGCGCGCACCGGCCACCCGAGACGGAGACCATGACCCAGCCTCGCGACCCGCACGATCTCGCCCAACGCCGTTCGGCCGCCCGCCGCACCGCGCTGTGGTTCGGGCTGGCCGCGGTGGCGGTGTATGCAGCTTTCATCCTCAGCGGCGTGCTCGGCGCGACGGGGGCACGATGAGCGCTTCGGGTTCGCCGCACGATCCCTCGCCGCAGGATCTCGAACAGGTCCGCCTGGAGCAGGCCGGCCTTGAGCAGGCGCAGCTGAACCAAGCGCGCTCGCAGGCCAGCCCGAAGATGACCCGGCTGATGGTGTTCGTCGCCCTGGGCGCGTTCGCCTTCACCTTCGCGCTGGTGCCGATGTACCGCATCGCCTGCGAGAAGGTGTTCGGCATCCGCCTGGACCGCGGCGCGGTCGCCGACGCCGGCCAGGGCATGAAACCGGTCGCCGACCGTCTGGTCACGGTGCAGTTCGACGGCAGCGTCAATTCCAAGCTGCCGTGGGAGTTCAAGCCCAACCAGTTCAGCATGAAGGTGCGTCCGGGCGAGCAGTACGAGACCACCTATCACGCCCGCAACGCCACCGACCGCGCCATCGTCGGCAGCGCTTCGCCCTCGGTTGCGCCGGCGCGCGCCTCGGGTTATTTCAACAAGACCGAATGCTTCTGCTTCACCGCCCAGACGCTGCAGGCCGGTGAGGTGCGCGAGATGCCGGTGCGTTTCATCGTCGACCCCAATCTGCCGGCCGACGTGCACACCATCACGCTGTCCTATACCTTCTTCAAGAACGACGTGCTCACCGCACGGCTGCAGCAAGGCGCGGTCTCCAAGACCCCATCCTCGCCGTTGGCCGCGCCCTGAGCTGGCTCAGCACCACTTAATCACGGAACGCCGCCATGGCCCACGCTCACACGCCAGACGCCAACATGTACTACGTCCCGCATAGCAGCCGCTGGCCGTTCCTCGGTTCGATCGGTCTGTTCACGACCATGATCGGCGTCGCCAGCTGGCTCAACGAAGTCAGCTGGGGCAAGCCCACCTTCTTCGTCGGCATCGCGTTTCTGATCGCGGTGCTGTTCGGCTGGTTCGGCGATGTGATCCGCGAGTCGGTGCGCGGCCACTACAACAAGCAGGTCGACGTGTCCTTCCGCATGGGCATGGTCTGGTTCATCTTCTCGGAAGTGATGTTCTTCGCCGCGTTCTTCGGCGCGCTGTTCTACGCCCGCCAGTTGGCGCTGCCGTGGCTCGGCGGCGACGGCGACGGCGTGATGACCAACAGCCTGCTGTGGCCCGACTTCAGCTCGGCCTGGCCGAGCAGCGGCCCGGCCGGCGTCGGCGGCAGCTTCGAGACCATTCCGGCCTGGGGCCTGCCGCTGCTCAACACCCTGATCCTGTTGACCTCCGGCTCGACCGTCACCGCCGCGCACCACGCGCTCAAGGGCGGCCATCGCAAGTCGCTGCTGTTCTGGCTGGGCCTGACCGTCGCGCTGGGCTGCCTGTTCCTGTTCTTCCAGGCCGAGGAATACATTCACGCCTACACCGAGCTGAACCTGACCCTGGGTTCGGGCATCTACGGTTCGACCTTCTTCATGCTCACCGGCTTCCACGGTCTGCACGTGACCCTGGGTACGTTGATGCTGGCGATCATCTGGTTCCGTTGCCTGAAGGGCCATTTCGACAAAGACAACCATTTCGCGTTCGAAGCGGTCGCTTGGTACTGGCACTTCGTCGACGTGGTCTGGCTGGGGTTGTTCCTGTTCGTGTACGTGCTGTAAGCGCGGATACGGCGGTGGTTGCGAGGGGGCCGGCAGTCGCCGGCCCTTCGCTTTTGTGGCGGGCCGTTAAAGTCCGCTGAGAAGGTTGCAAGGTTTTTGTGGGAGGGCCTTCAGGCCCGACGCCTTCGTTCCGATCTTGGCGATCCGGGCCCAAAGCGTCGGGCCTGAAGGCCCTCCCACAAGAGCCGGGCCGGTCACGCGGCCGGCGGCGCTCAGTTGGGATTGGACCCCACGCCATGCGGCGTGATCCAGCCCATGTAGATCCCCAGGATAATGATCAGAATCAGCGCCACGGACAGCGCGATACGACGGGTCAGGGCGTTGACGGTGCGCTTGCTCTGCCCCTTGTCCACCAGCATGTAGTACAGACCGGCGCCCAGATTCCAAACGATGACGATCAGGAAGGCGACAACCAGCAGGATCTTCAGCGACTCGTTCATCGCGGCCTCCTCGGGTGCGCGCGGCGCGCGCGCGGATGCGATCGGCGGATTATCGCAGTTCGGCCGGCTCGGCGTCGGCACCGGTGGCCTGCGATGAAACGACGCGGCGGCCGGCTGTTCGGTTGGATCCTGGCGCTGGCGGTGATCGCGTTGTTCGTGCACTTGGGGCTGTGGCAATCGCGGCGCGCGGTCGAGAAGCAGGCCATGCTCGACGCCGCGGCCACGGTGTTGAAACAGCGTATCCCGCGCTCTCTGGCCGTCGCCGGCGATGCCGCGCGCGTGAGCGATTACGACTGGGCCTCGGGTCTGGGGTATTTCGATGAGCGCGACGCGTTGCTGCTGGACAACCAGCAGCGTGGCGGCCGCGCCGGCGTGCGTATCTACCGCATCTTCGTGCCGCGACAGGGCGGCCCGCTGCTAGTCGACCTGGGCTGGCTGCCGCTGGGCGGCGATCGCAAACTGCCGGCGATCGGCAAACCCGAGGGAGAACTCGTGCTGTCCGGCCTGCTGACCGCGCCGCCGTCGACCGGCATCGCACTGGGCCCGGGGCTGGGTCGCGAAGGCTCGCAGTGGCTGCTGACCCGGGTCGATCCGGCCGCGATCGCGCGTCAGACCGGAATGTCGGTGGCACTGGCCCCGCGCGTGCTGCGCCTGGACCCGGCGCTCAAGCTCGGCTACGAACGCGATCTGGAACTGCTCGCCAACACCTTGCCGCCGCAGCAGCACCGCGGCTATTCGCTGCAGTGGTTCGCCCTGGCCGCGGCGGTGCTGGCGACCGCGTTGATCCTCACCTTCCGCCGCAAGCGGCGCCCTTCCGACGTCGACCGCCCATGACCGATTCCGATCCTTCCGCCGCAGACCCCGTGTCGCACCGGCAACGCAACCGCAACCGCCTGGTGCTGTTGCTGATCGCCGCGTTCTTCTTCGTGCCGATGCTGGTCGCCGGGATCCTGCGTTTCACCGACCATCATCCGGCGGTGAACCGCCAGCACGGCGAACTGCTCGAACCCAAGCCGGATCTGCGCGCGCTGAACCTGCGCCTTGCCGACGGCCAGCCCTACGCCTGGAACCCGCAGGCGCGGATCTGGCGCATCACGGTCGCGCCGCAACCCGGCTGCGCCAGGCGCTGCGTCCGATTGTCGCGCCAGCTCGACACGGTCTGGCAGTTGTTCGGCAAGGATGCGGACCGGGTCGAGCTGCTGTGGCTGGGCGAGCTGCCGGCCGGCGCGGCCCGTCCCGCTTCGCTGCGGGTGTTGGCGCCTTCGCCGGAGCTGCGGGCCCGTCTGCCGCGCACGGACGACCCGGCCGGGCCGCCGGTGTACGTGATCGACCCGAACGGCTTCGTGATTCTGCGCTACCCTCCCGGCTTCGAACCGGGCGGCCTGCGCGCCGACCTCGCCAAGCTGCTGAAACTGATGTGACCGGTGGGCCGGCGCGGCGCGCCGGCGATCCGTTAGCAAGCATCGAGCAGGAAAGAGTTTTCGAATGAGCGTAACCAGCATGACCGGTCTGAGTGGTTCGGGTCCGGCGTTGACCAGCATGAATAAGAATTTCCATCGCATCGCGTGGCTCGCCGTCGCGCTGGCGCTGTGCGTGATCGTGTTCGGCGCCTTCGTGCGCCTGTCCAACGCCGGCCTGAGCTGCCCGGATTGGCCGACCTGCTACGGCCGCGCCGCATGGCCGAGCACCGCGCACGAAGTCAACGACCACGTCGCCACCGCGATCCGCCCGGTCGAAGTGCACAAAGCCTGGCGCGAACAATTCCACCGCATGATCGCCGGCCTGCTCGGCGTGCTGGTGCTGGCCCTGGCGCTGGTCTCGGCGCGCCGGCGCAGCAGGGGCCTGTTGCAGGTGGTGGTCGCGGCGGCGGTGGTCGCCATCGCGATCCCGCTGTACATGAAAGGCCAGCACGTGGCCGCTTCGGCGCTGGCGATCGTGGGCGAAGGCATCCTGCTCGCTGCCGCGCTGCGCTGGAGCAATACCGATCTGTCGCGCGCTTCGTCGCTGACCCTGGCGGTGATCATCTTCCAGGCCTTGCTCGGCATGTGGACGGTGACCTGGCTGCTCAAGCCGATCGTGGTGATGGCGCATCTGCTGGGCGGCCTGCTGACGTTCTCGTTGCTGGTGTGGATCGCCTGGCGCGCGACCAACCAACCGATCCGATTGGCCGATGCGAGCCGCGTGCGGGCGCTGATCATGGCCGGCATCGCCGTGCTCGGCGTGCAGATCGCGCTCGGCGGCTGGACCAGCGCCAACTACGCGGCGTTGGCCTGCGGCAACGATTTTCCGACCTGCGTCGGCCAGTGGTGGCCGCGTCACGACTTCGGCGAAGCGTTCGTGCTCTGGCGCGGCATCGGCGTGGATTACGAAGGCGGCATCCTCGACGGCGAGGCGCGCATCGCGATCCAACTCGCGCACCGGGCGATGGCGGTGATCGTGTTCTTCTATCTGATCGGGCTGGCGGTGAAACTGCTGCGCACCCCGGGCCTGCGCGGCTGGGCCACGCTGCTGTTCGCGCTGACCTTGCTGCAGGTCGGCCTGGGCATCGCCAACGTCAAGCTCGGCCTGCCGCTGGCGGTCGCGGTGGCGCATAACGGCGGCGCCGCGCTGCTGCTGTTCGCGCTGGTGTCCTTGCTCGCGCGCCTGCGCACGCCGGAGCCATGATGAACGCTGTCACCCGACCCACCGCCAGACAGTATTGGGCGCTGACCAAGCCGCGCGTGGTCGCGCTGATCGTGTTCACCGCGATCGTCGGCATGTTCCTGGCCGTGCCGGGCTGGCCGCCGTTGCAGGAATCGGTCCTCGGCTTCCTCGGTATCTGGCTGGCCGCATCCTCGGCGGCGGCGATCAATCAGCTGCTGGATTCGCGCATCGACGCGAAGATGGCGCGCACTTCGTGGCGGCCGATCGTGGCCGGGCAGGTCACCCCGACCCAGGCGCTGGTCTTCGCGCTGATCCTGGCCGCGGCCTCGATGCTGATCCTGGTGCTGTGGGTCAACGTCATCACCGCGGCGCTGACCTTCGCTTCGTTGATCGGCTATGCGGTGATCTACACCGTCTTCCTCAAGCGCGCCACGCCGCAGAACATCGTCATCGGCGGCGTCGCCGGCGCCGCGCCGCCGCTGCTGGGCTGGGCCGCGGTCACCGGGATGCAGGGGCCGTGGGACTGGGCGCATGCGCTGTTGCTGGTGCTGATCATCTTCGTGTGGACGCCGCCGCATTTCTGGGCGTTGGCGATCTTCCGCCGCGCCGACTACGCGCGGGCGATGGTGCCGATGCTGCCGGTCACCCACGGCGTGCAGTACACGCGCTGGCAGATCCTGTTCTACACCGTGCTGTTGGTGGCGGTGACCGTGATGCCGTGGGCGGTAGGCATGAGCGGCCTGTTCTACCTCGGCGGCGCGCTGGTGCTGGGCGCGATGTTCTTGTACTACGCATGGAAGCTCATGGACCCGCCGGACGAGTTGTATGCGATGCGGGTTTTCAACTATTCGATCGTCTACTTGATGGCGTTGTTCGCTTTTCTGATGGTCGACCATTGGCTGCTGCCGGTGCTGCAGCCGGTAGCGGCGTTCGAGCTGCAGCCGGTGCGTTGACCGCCCGCGCCCGCCGGGCGCCGGCAGACGCCGAATCAAACCTGCGTCTGATAAATCTGAGGAGTTGCTGTCGATGAGGAACACGATCCTCCATTCCATCGCGGCGCTCCTGCCGTTGGCCGCGCTGACCGCGGCGCGCGCGCAAGCCGTGGAGCCGTCGCTGGCCGCGCCGCGCGACCTGGTGGTCACCGCGGCCAGGCTGTTCGATTCGCGCAGCGGCAAACTCGTCGATCGTCCGCAGGTGCTGATCCGCGACGGCCGCGTGGTCGAGGTCGGCCGGGTCGGCGACGCGGCGCCCGACGGCGTCGAGCGTCTGGATCTGCCCGGCATGACCCTGCTGCCGGGGCTGATCGACATGCACACGCACATCGATTCCGATCCCGCTTACGGCGGCTACACCTATCTGCAGTTCGGCGACCGCTTCTGGTCGATGCTCGCGGTCAAGCACGCGCGCCAGACGTTGGACGCCGGCTTCACCACCATCCGCAACGTCGGCGCCGATGCCTGGAACGATGTCGGCCTGCGGCAGGCGATCGACGAAGGCCAATTGCCCGGCCCGCGCATCGTCGGTGCCGGTTATGCCTTCGGCGCGACCGGCGGCCATTGCGATTCGACTTTCTTCCCGCCGTCGATGGCGCAGAAAAACCCATACAACGCCGACTCGCCCGAGCAGGGGCGCCAGCGCGTGCGCGAGTTGCGCAAGTACGGCGCGCAGGTGATCAAGATCTGCGCGACCGGCGGCGTGTTCTCGCGCAACACCGAGCCCGGCCAGCAGCAGCTGAGCCTGCAGGACATGCAGGCGATCGTCGCCGAAGCGCATCAGTGGGGCCTGCGCGTGGCCGCGCACGCGCACGGCGCGGCCGGCATCAAGGACGCGATCCGCGCCGGCGTGGACACCATCGAGCATGCCAGCCTGATCGATGAGGAAGGCATCCGCCTGGCCAAGCAACACGGCACCTGGCTGTCGATGGACATCTACAACACCGACTACACCCAGGCCGAAGGCAAGAAGAACGGCGTGCTTGAGGACAATCTGCGCAAGGATCGCGAGGTCGCCGACCTCCAGCGCGAAAACTTCCGCCGCGCCCATGCGGCCGGAGTGAAGATGGTCTACGGCACCGATTCGGGCGTGTACCCGCACGGCCTCAACGGGCGCCAGTTCGCGGTGATGACGCGTTACGGGATGAGCGCGGCGCAGGCGATCCAGAGTGCGACTTCGAATGCGGCCGAGGCTTTGGGCCGCAATGACGTCGGTATTGTCGAGAAAGGGCGGTGGGGCGATTTGATCGCGGTGGCCGGCGATCCGACTCAGGACGTGAGGTTGCTGGAGTCGGTGCCGGTGGTGATCAAGGGCGGCGAGGTGGTCAAGGACGCGCGTTGAACCGTTGCCCCCTTTGAAAAAGGGGCGAGCGCCCGGCGCCAGTTTCGTTTCAAAGTGAAGAACCGTGGCGCGGGGGCTTTTTGCGCGGAGCGCGCAGGAGCAAAAGCAAATCCCCCCTGGCCCCTTTTTTCAAAGGGGGGAATCCTTCGGGGAGATGCTTGGCGGGTCTAATCCGCGGCTTGTTCTGGCATGGGCTGCGTTCGCGCACGCCGCGCATACCGCCGCGCAATGTTCGCGCAGACGATCAGCTGGATCTGATGGAAAATCATCACCGGCAGTACGATCGCGCCGAGTGTGCTGCTGGCGAACAGGATCTTCGCCATCGGCACGCCCGTGGCCAGGCTCTTCTTGGAGCCGCAGAACACGATCGCGATTTCGTCCTCGCGCGAAAACCCCAACCGGCGCGCGGCGAAAGTGGTCGCCACCATCACCACCGCCAACAGCAGCGCGCATACTGCGATCACTACGTACAGCGCCTGCACCGGTGTGCTCTGCCACAAGCCGCTGCTGACCGAAGCGGCGAACGCGGTATAGACCACCAGCAGCACCGTGCCTTGGTCGGTGTAGCGCAGCACCGCGCGCTGGCGTTCGACCCAAGGGCCGATCCAGCGTCGCAGCAGGTGCCCGGCCACGAAGGGCACCAGCAACTGCAGCGTGATCTTGCCGATCGCCTCGCCCGGGTGCGCCATCGCGCCGTGCGAGCCGGCCAGCGCGCTCATCAGCAAGGGCGTGAGGAACACGCCGAGCAGGCTCGAAGCCGAGGCGCTGCATACCGCCGCAGGAACGTTGCCGCCGGCCATCGAGGTGAACGCGATCGAGGACTGCACGGTCGAGGGCAGGGTGCACAGGAACAGCAGGCCCAGGTACAACTCCGGCGTCAGCCAAAGGCCCGACAGGGGCTTGAGCGCCAGGCCCAACAGCGGAAACAGCACGAAGGTGCTGGCGAAGATCAGCAGGTGCAATCGCCAATGCAGCGCGCCGGCCACGATGGCCTCGCGCGACAGACGCGCGCCATGCAGGAAGAACAACGCGGCGATGGCCACGTTGGTGAGATCGTCGAGCCCGCGCGCGGCCATGCCCTGCAGCGGAAACCACCAGGCCAGCGCGACCGCGGCCAGCAGGGCCAGGGTGAAGCTGTCCACGCGCAGACGTTGGAGCCACGACATCGATCAGCGCCTCGCAAAGAGGAAGCGCGCAGGGCCGCGGCGGTCGTCCGTGAGCGCGCGGCGATGCGGGCCTGAGCCTCATTCTGGCCGGCGCGCGCGGCCGGGTCCATGGCGGAACGTGGCGGCGAGTTCGGTGCGGGCGTGAGGATGCCGGGCGCGGGAGCGTATCGGATCGTTTCGCAGGCTCGAAGGGCGGTTGTAGGAGCAGCGCGAGCTGCGACCAACCGAAGTGACGTACGCAAGCGCCGCGTCCGAAGCCCGAGCGTATCAGGCGGCAAAACCGCCGAGGGTCGTCGCTTCGGTGGCTTAGGTGGCATTGCACCTTCGAAGCCTGAGCGCATCAGGCGGCAAAACCACTGAAGGTCGTCGCTTCGGTGGCTTAGGTGGCGTTGCACCTTCGAAGCCTGGGCGTATCAGGCGGCAAAACCGCCGAGGGTCGTCGCTTCGGTGGTATTGGACCTTCGAGGCCTTTGCGCATCAGGCGTAAAAAACCACCGAAGGTCGTCGCTTCGGTGGCTTGAGTGGTATTGCACCTCTTAAATTGGCCGCACCCGCTCGGCGATGTCGGCGGCGCTGTCGGGCGTGACGTACCACTTACCCGGTTCTTCGTACTCGAAATCGATCGCCACTTCGGCCGCTTCGCGATTGATGCGCACGATGCACACCCGCCACGGCGCCTTGTCCTTGGTCTGGGTGACCCGGCGCAGTTCCTCCAGACGGTTTTCGATCTCCACCCCCGACGGCGTCAGCGCCTCGCCGGGTTGGCCCTTGTCGTAGCGGAAGCCGTTGAGCCGGCTGATGCCGTCGCCGTACCAGGCGATCAGCGAATAGCCGTCCCAGGGGCGTTCGCCGGCCTTGGGGTCGACCACGATCAAACGCGCGATTTCGCCGAGCAATTCGTCTCTGTTCATGTCCTGCCTTGGGCGTGTCGGTTGGGAGCGTGCCGGTCGGAGCCGTGCCGGCCAGGGCCGCGCCGATCAAGCACGTACCGCTCAGGAACCGGCCGCGATCATCTCGTCCATTTGCGGACCGTCGACCCGGTCGTACTGCTGGCCGGCGCGGTTGTCGAAGGCCACGCGTTGATCGTAAACCCTGCTGCCGTCGCTCGGGTCGATGACCTCATAGGAAATGCGAACCCGGTCCGGTCGGTCGACGTCGCGCGGGGTCAGATCGATGTCGATGCGCACGTCCATGCCCTTGTCGACCCACGCCGCCCACTCGTTCTCCAGGGTCTTGTAGGCGCCCATGTTGAAGTTGCCGTTCTGCGGGAACAGGTTCTTCAGGCCCTGGTCGGTGACGAAGCGGTGGCCGAACACGTGGCCGCCCTGATCGCCGTCGATGCCGCGGTCGGCAGCGGCGCGCTGGGCGTCGGTTTCCGCGTCGCTGCGATCGATCTTGCTGAACACGGTGCGCAGGGTGCCCTGTGCATGCACCGGCCGGCCCTGCTCGTCGACGGTCCAGGTGGCGTTGTTGACCTCGCCGCTGTCGGGGTTGGTCACCGTCGCGGAGATCTCGCGGGTTTGGCCGGGCTCAGGGTCGCTCAGGCCCAGCCAATCCTTGAGCGTGTCGACGAAAGCGCCGCCGCCGGTGTCCTCGCGCGGCAACGCGGCATAGGCGTCGCGCACCTCGGGACTGCCGCCGCGCTCGACCGCGGCGGCGATCGTGTCCTGGCCGAACGCGGTTTCCAGCGTGCGCAGTCGCGGCGCGTCGAGCTTGCCGGCCAGGTCGTTGGCGAGGATCTCGCGCTCGGCCAGCGGCAACGCATCGACCTGTTCGCTCAGCGTGTCCCATTGCGGCGGCGTCCATCCATCGATCTGTTCGCGCAGTTGCGGCGCGGGCGTCTGGCGCAGCGTCTGCGGCGTGGGTAGAGCCTGAACAGGCACCAGCGACGGGGCCGGATTCAGGAGCGGGCCGGACTGGATCGGGTCGGTCATGGATGTGCCTGATCGATACGAATCAAACACACAAACTATCCATAAAACCTGCTGTGCCCCAGTGGGGAAAACCCCAGTAATTCGTGACAGTTCAATGACTTCGTCGGCATCGGATAGGGTTCGCCCCATCTGGCTGCGGCCCGTGTCCAGGTCTAGCGTGCAGTTTCACTTCTGTGCGGACGGGCGCGGCCATGAGCGGAATTTTCAACCATCCGATCTACCAAAATCCGGTGCTGTTCCAGCAAGCCGCCGATCCGCCGCCGGCGGCGAAGCCGCAGGCCACCGAAGGCGTGGTCCCGCCGACCGGCACCCAGCACGAAGACGTGCAGGCCGCGGTCGATGCCACCATCAGCCCGGAGGCCACGGTCGAACAACGCAATACCGCGTACCGCGAAACCCAGGCTTACGTGGAGCGCGCAGCCAGCGGCGGCGATTACGAGGTCATCGACGCGACCTCGATGAAGTCGATCGCCCTGTACACCCTGCGCCAGGAAAACCTGCCCACGCGCTACCGGCCGGAAGTGCTCGCAGCGGTCGATCGCGAAATCTCGCCGAACGCCAGCACCGAGCAGCGCATGCAGGCCTACGACCAGATCCAGCAGTACGTGGAAATGGTCGGCGGCATCGGCGATGCCGGCATCGTCGCCGAGGCGCTGCCAGGCCGCACCGCCGATCTGCTCGGCGAAGCGCGCATTCCGACGGTAAAACAAGATGCCCAGAACGACGCGCAAGCCATCCTGGACGTCGGCAAGCGCGATGGCGAAGACGATTACGGCGCGCGCCGCGCCGCCTTCGCCGACGCCGTGCGCGGCGAGCCGGAGGCCTATCGCGAATACCTGACCGCGGCCGTGCTCGAACGCGATCACGGCGCGGTCAAATCCTGGCTCACCCCCAGCGGCGTACTGGGTCTGGCCGCCGACGGCAAGATCGACGCCGCCACCCGCGCCGACATCACCGAGCAGATCGCCAAGGCCTATAACGACCGGGTGATCGATGCCGATTCCTTCGACGGTCTGGCCGATATCGACTACGGCCCGGATCAGGTCCGCGAGTACAAGGAGATCACCGATTTCCTCAACGGCTCCAGCGGCCCGGAAACGCTCGAGCTGCGTGGCAATCTGGCCGAGCGCATCTTCGATACCTGGTCGCAGTCGCAGTATCCGACCGATCTGGGCCTCCACGGATACAACTACCGCCAGTTGGAACTGGCCATCAACGTCGCCGGCGGCGATGCGCAGCATCCGGAGGTGTTGACCGATTTCCTGCGCGGCCTGCCGGCCGACCAGCTCGATCGAGTGATCGCCATCGCCGCGCAGTTGCCGCAGGCGGAGCCGGACATGATGGCGACGATCTTCTCGGCGGTGGCGCGCGACGAGCGCCCGCAGGCCGGCGACCTGGCCGCGCAACTGGCGCGCCTGCCGGGCGAGCACGGCGACTGGTTCGAGCAGGATCAGGTCTCGCGCAACGAGGCGCTGGCGCAGATGCTCGGCACCCATTCGGACAAGGTGCTCGACGCGCTCAGCGAGTACGACGACAGCGGCGCGCGCGGCTTGGGCGAGGACACCGATCGCAAGCAGTACGAGGTCAACGGCCGCGATCTGGCCGCGGTGCTGGAGCTGACCACGTTCAATCCGGACATCTCCAGCGCGGGCCGACAGAGCGCGCGTCAGGCGATCCTGGATTACGTCGGCGATCAGTCCGACATCATCAACGACTCGCGCGGCCAGACCAACTCGCCCGGCTATGAAGACGCTTCGGGCCGTCTGGTGGTGATCTCCGCGGCCAGCGACGTGGCGGTGGACCGCGGCTTCGAGAAGCTGCAGGCGGATATGGACGCGAAGAAGGAAGCGATCGCCTTCGTAGTCGATCTGGCCCTGGTCGCGGTGCCGTTGCCGGCGCGGTTGGAAGCGCGCGCGACCGGTCAACTGGAGACCTTGTTCGCCAACAATCCGTTGGTGCAGGAGGCCTTGACCGGCCTGACCGGCGAGGTCATCGACACCGCCACCGGACAATTGACCGACGCGGCCAAGCAGCAGCTCTACGGCAATATCGACTCCAACCCGGAACTGGCGCGGCTGACCGAACGCCAGACTGTGGCCGACGCCTTCCGCGAGAGCGCACTCGGCGGCGTGGCCGACGAACGCGACCGCGCCGAGATCCGTCGCGATGCGAACGGGCTGGCGGATGACATCAGCGAGATCGATTGATCGCTGCGGTTCTGCGCGGCGGGTTTTTCGCCGGTACGGCGGCGCGAAAGTTCTCCGCGCCGTCGCTTCGTTTCGAGTCGGTTCCGCTCAAATCTCCCAGACCGGTTCCTCCCTTTGAAAAGGGGGGCAGGGGGGATTTGCTCCTGATCGCCCATCCCCGGCGTCACTTCTCCCCGATCAAATGCCGCTGCCAGAACTCCATCATCGCCGCGCCGAAGTAATCGGTATTGACCTTCTTCTGAAAGCCGTGGCCTTCGTCGTCGAACATCAAGAACCACACCGGCTGGCCGTTGCCGCGCACCGCCTTCACGATCTGCTCGGCCTCGGTGTAGGGCACGCGCGGATCGTTCTTGCCCTGCGCCACGAACAAGGGCGAGCGGATCTTGCCGGCGTTCTTCAGCGGCGAAATGCGCTCGAACACCGCCTTCATTTCCGGTAGGCGCTCGTCGCCGTATTCGGCGCGGCGCAGATCGCGGCGGTAGCTTTCGGTGTTCTTGAGGAAAGTGGTGAAATCGGAAATGCCGACCACGTCGACGCCGGCGCGGATGCGGTCGCTGTAGTGGGTCAACGACGCCAGCACCATGTAGCCGCCGTAGCTGCCGCCGTACACGCCGACCCGCGTGGCGTCGAGTTCGGGCTGCTTGGCCACCCAGTCGAGCAGCGCGCCGATGTCCTTGACCGAGTCCTCGCGCTTTTCCGCATTGTCCAGGCTCAAATAGGTGCGGCCGTAGCCCGAGGAGCCGCGCACGTTGGGCACCAGCATCGCCACGCCGAGCTCGTTGGCCAGGAACTGCGCGTTGGCGCTGAAGGTCGGTTGCGACTGTCCTTCCGGGCCGCCGTGGATCTGGATCACCACCGGTACTTTCTTGCCGGTCGGCAGATCGGCCGGCTTGTAGTAGAACGCGGGAATCGACCTCGGCTTGCCGCCGGCCTGGTCGAAGGTCGGATAGTGGATCAGGCTCGGGGCGACGAACTTGGTCGAATCCAGGCCGCCGACCTCGCTGCGGGTCCAGCGGGCGAGTTGTCCGGCTGCCAGATCGATCACGTAGACGTCGCTGGGCGAGGTCGCGGTGTTGATCGCCAGCGCGATGCGCTTGCCGTCGGGCGAGAAATCGGCGCGGCCGATCACGCCGATCGGCAGCGCGGGCAGCCGCACTTCCTTATGCCCGGGCAGCGACAACACATGCAGCTTGCCGATGCCGTCTTCGTTGCTGACGAACAACAGATGTTTGCCGTCGTCCGACAGCGACAACTGGTCCACGTCCCAGGGAATGTCCGCGCTGAGCACTTCGAACTTGCCGCTTGCCGGTTCGTGCCGGCGCAAGGTGCGGAATTCCTGCGGCTTGCCGTCGACCGGTTCGTCGGAGACGAAATACACCGCGCGGCCGTCGTGGGAGAAACGGAAATCGCTGATCGAGGCCTTGCCGCCATCGACCGGGAACAAGGTCAGCTTGCCGCTGTCCAGATCGACCAGGCCCGGATAGGACTCGCTGGCCGACACGTACTTGAGCACCAGCAGTTGCTTGCCGTCGGGCGAGAAATCCTGCGCGCTCCAGTTGCCGCCTTCCACGACCGCCGCGCGCGATTTGCCGGTGGCGAAGTCCATCACCCACACATCGGTGTCGCGGCCGTTGCGCACGGTGCTGCTGTAAGCGAACTGCTTGCCGTCGTGCGAGAACAGCGGGTCTTCGTTGCGCGCCTTGCCGTCGGTGAGCAGGCGGGTCTGGCGGGTGGCCAGATCGAAGTAATACAACTGCCAGAACTCGTTGCCGCCCACGTCCTTGCCGAACACGAAGCCATTGCCCGAGCCCGGCGCGGCAGCCAGCGAATTGACTGGTTCGGGATAAAAAGTGAGTTGCTCGCGCATGCCCAACGGCTGGCAGACCCGGTGAGCCTGAGTCGTTTCGCCGAAGCGGGTGCCGATCAACAGGCAGCCGTCCTGGGTCCATGCGCCGAAGTTGGCGCCGCGGGTGTTCTGGTAGCGGTTGAGCCGCTCCAGCAGCTCGGCCGGAATCGCCGGAACGTTCTCGCTGACCCGGTTGCCCTGGACGACGCGCTGGGTCTGCGCCGCGGCGGTCTGGGCCTGGACGGTGCCGGCGCAGGCCAGGACCAGCGCGGTGGAAGTCAGGATATGGCGCAACGACATCGGCGTTCTCCCCGGTAGTGCGAAGGTGCAAGGGCCGCGTCCGGCCGTGGCGCGGACGCATGGAGCCTGAGCTTAACGCTGTGTGGCGGGATCGCGATCTCCCCCGAAAGTCACGGCCGGGGAAGGCCGCTGATGGCCTTAGAGTGCGTTGATTGCATTCGGTGCGCGGTGTTCGCGGCCGCGATGCGCGGCGCCGCCGCGCGGTAATTCACACAGGGAGAGTATCGATGCTCGATCGCAGGACGTTCCTGATTCAGGGCGCGCTGGCCGGCGCCGGCGTGTTCGCCGGCGGATCGGCCGGGCCGTCGCGCGCGGCCACGGCGGCGCGCTGGGCGCCCTATGCGGACGCGATGGTGATCGACGGCTGCGGCTTCGTCGGCAGCGTGGATTCGCAGCCGGGCGACGCCTTGTCCGAGGTGCTGGTCGAGGAGGTGCGGGCCAGCGGCCTGCGCGTGCTGCAGACCACGGTCGGGCCGGTCGCCCAGTACGAAGGCGCTTTCGAGCAGGCGGTGCGCGATATCGCCTATTGGGAGAACGAAATCGTCCGCCATCCGGAGCTGTTCGTGCCGGTGCGCACGGGCGCCGACCTGGAGCGCGCGCGGCGCGAGAGAAAAGTCGGCGTGGTCTGTCAGTTCCAGGACAGCGCGCCGATCGGCGAGAAGCTCGAGCGCATCGACGACTTCCATCGCCTGGGACTGCGCACGGTGCAGCTGACCTACAACCTGCGCAACCTGGCCGGCGACGGCTGCATGGAAGCGGGCAACGCCGGTTTGAGCAAGTTCGGCCACAGTCTGATCGAGCGCTTGAACGAGCGCCGCATCCTGATCGATCTGGCCCACAGCGGTCGCCGCACCGCGACTGAGGCGATCGCCGCTTCGAAGGCGCCGGTGCTGATCAGCCATACCGGCTGCGCGGCCCTGGTCGAACGTCCGCGCAACAAGACCGACGCGGAGCTGCGCGCGGTCGCCGATCGCGGCGGTGTGATCGGGATCTATCTGATGCCGTTCCTGCGCGAAAGCGGCCAACCGATGGCCGCCGACGTGATCCGCCATATCGAACACGCGCTGCAGGTCTGCGGCGAGGACCATGTCGGCATCGGCACCGACAACACCGTCTCGCCGGTCAAACTGACCGAGAAGTACAAACGCCAGCACGCCGAATCGATCCGCGAGCGCCGCAAGCTGGGCATCTCCGCGCCGGGCGAAAGCGAGAGCGTGTATCTGTACATTCCCGATCTCAACACCCCGCGCCGGTTCGAGACCCTGGCCGGCCTGTTGTCCGCGCGCGGCCACAGCGATGCGCGCATCGGCAAGATCCTCGGCGGCAATTTCGCACGGGTGATGGGCGAGGTGTGGGGCTGAGCCGCCGCTCGCGGCGAATGCCCGAAGCCCGATTGTAGGAGCGGCGCAAGCCGCGACAAACCGAAGCGATTGATAAGAGCGTGCCATTCGAAGTCCAGATGCACCGCGCTCTCGATCGCTTCCGCCAACCTTCGGCCAATGCGCTCGCGTACATCGCTTCGATTGGTCGCGGCTTGCGCCGCTCCTACAGGGGGCGGCCGGCGCGACGCAGGTATGCGCGTTTTATTCGACCGCGGTTTGACTGGGCAATGCTAAGCGCGCCTGCAGCAAGGTCAGCAGTTCGCGTTTTTCCGCATCGGTGAGACCGCCTTCGCGTTTGCGTTCCTGCAACTCGTCCAGGCGTTGGACCACGGTCTGCTTGTCCAACTGCGCGATCGCATCGAGGAACTCGCGCTGCAGCGTATCGTCGCCGCCCGGCAGGCTTTGGCTGGCCAGCTTCTGCAGCGCGCCGGCCTGTTCGTGTTCGGCGAAATGCTCCAGCAGCGCGCCGGTGCTGATCTCGGGGCGTTGTTGCACCAGGTCGACGATCTGGGTGAGCAACTCGATGCCCGGCTGGCGCAACGCGGCGAAACGGTAAGGCGGTTCCAGCGCGGCGGCCAGCGAGGGCTTCTGCAGCAGCACCGCGATCGCGCTGCGCACCAGCGAACGCTTGGGCGTGGGCGCCGGCCGCGAGCCTGAGTGCGCGCGCTGCGCGGGTATGTGCGTCTCCGGCGAGGACGCGCGCGCGCCGACTCCGGTCAGTTCGGTCAGGCGCTGCTTCATCAGATCGCCGAAGGCGCCGTCGGGAATCTGCGCGAGCAGCGGCTTGGCGCGCTCGGCCAATCGGCCCTTGCCTTCGAGCGTGTTCAAGTTGACGTCGGCGGCGAGCGAATCGAACAGGAACTGCGACAAGGGCGTGGCCTCGCGCAGGCGGCGGTCGAACCCTTCCGCACCTTCGCTGCGCACCAGCGAATCGGGGTCCTCGCCGTCGGGCAGGAACAGGAAGAAGGCCTGGCGGCCATCCTTCATGCGCGGCAACACCGACTCCACCGCCTTCCACGCCGCGCCGCGTCCGGCACGGTCGCCGTCGAAGCAGAAGTACACGTCGGCGGCGTTGCGGAACAGCAGTTCGGCGTGGTCGGGCGTGGTCGCCGTGCCCAGGGTCGCCACCGCGGTGTCGACGCCGTGCTGGAACAGCGCGACCACGTCCATGTAGCCCTCGACCACGATCAGCCGCGGAATCTTGTTGTGGGTCTGGCGCACCTGCCACAGGCCGTACAGCTCGCGGCCTTTGTGGAATAGCGGGGTTTCCGGCGAGTTGAGGTATTTGGGCCCGTCTTCCTTGTCGAGCACGCGGCCGCCGAAGGCGATCACCCGGCCGCGGCGGTCGTGGATCGGGAACATCACCCGATCGCGGAATTTGTCGTAGACGCGGCCGCTGTCGTTCTTGGAGAACAGGCCGGCGCGCTCGAGCAGTTTCATCCGCCGATCGTCGGTGCCGAGCGCATCGCGCAGACCGTTGAAGCCGTCCGGCGCATAGCCGATCCCGAAGCGGTCGCGGATCTCGTTGCTGACCCCGCGGCTGTCCAGATAGCCCTGGACCTTCCCGCTGACGGCGTATTGCTTGAGGAAGAAGCGCTGGGCGGCTTCGACCGCGGTGTACAGGTCGGAGGTCTCGGAATCCTCGTTGCGCGCGCGGGTGTCGCGCGGGACTTCCACGCCGACGCGCTTGGCCAACTCGTCGACCGCGTCGAGGAACTCGAGGCGGTCGTAATTCATCAGGAAGCTGATCGCGGTGCCGTGCGCGCCGCAGCCGAAGCAGTGATAGAACTGTTTGGTCGGCGAGACCGTGAACGAGGGCGAGCGCTCGTCGTGGAACGGGCAGCGCGCCGAGTATTCCTTGCCCTGGCGTTTCAACGGCACGCGCGCGCCGATCACCTCGACGATGTCGGTGCGGGCGAGGAGGTCGTCGATGAAGCCGTCGGGGATGCGGGCCATGCCGGGGACCGCCTTGGACGGGCGGCGGAAACTCGTTGCGGATCGGCGACTAGGATGCCACGAGCGGACGGCTCAGGCCGCGCCCGGATCGGGTCGGCTGGGGGCGGCTCGACCGGGCGCCAGGGCGCGGACGGCTTCCAGCCGGAGCGGCTTTCAGGGTGCGGTGCCTGTGGGGAGGCTCTTGCGGAAGGGCTTGTGTGGCTTGAAGTCTTTTGCGGGAGGGGCTTCAGCCCCGACGCTTTTCGTCCAGATCGCCGGGACCGACCGATTTCTTCCATGCCCATCCGGCAACCTGGACGAAAAGCGTCGGGGCTGAAGCCCCTCCCACAACAGCCGGCTTCCCACGTGCTCTTTCACCAGCGGCTGCGGCGCCTTACGGCCCCGGCCGATCCGGCCACGGCTCGGCCCAGGCCGGAATCCTTATCAATCCGTCGAGCCACCGCACCAGATGCGGATAGGGCTGCAACGGCATGTCCGCCTCGCGCCAATAAACCGCCATCGAGGCGAGCTGGAAGTCGGCGATGGTGAGCCGGCCGCAGGCAACGTAATCGCGGCCCCGCAGGTGGCCGTCGAGCACCGCGGCGTACTTGGCGATGTCGGCCTCGCGCCCCCGCATCGCCTCTTGGTCCGGCTCGCCCAGATCGAAGCGGGCTTTGACGATGCGCTCGAAGTAATGCGCGTCGATCGCCGGCGCCCAGTGGCAGTCGTTCCAGGCCAGCCAGCGCAGCACTTCGACCTGTTCGGCCGGTGCGTGCGCCGGCCACAGGTCCGAGCCGGCGCGGATGCACAGGTGGGCCATGATCGCGGTGGATTCCCACAGCACGAGATCGCCATCGACCAGGGTCGGCGCCTTCTGGTTCGGATTGAGCGCGGTGTAGTCGGGTCGCTGCATCTGGCCGGCGACCACGTCTTGTTCGATCAGCTCGGCCTCGATGCCCAGGTGCTTGACCAGCGCCAGCACCCGGCGGGGCGCTTGGGCGTGGATCCAGTAGATTTTCATGTCGTCGCTCCGTTGCAGGTATCACAACGACGAACCGCGGCGACGCGAATCGACACGCCTGCTCAACCCGCCGATGTTTCCAGTCCGGCCGCCACGCGCTCCTGGGCCAGCCGGTGACGCACGCGCGCGTGCTCGTCGAGCATCGCGGTGATCAGCGCGCCGAGCAGGAACACCACGGCGCAGTAGTACATCCACACCAGCATGATGACCAGGCCGCCGGCCGGCCCATAGGCGGTGCCCAGGTCGGCCTGGCCCAAGTACAGGCCGATCGCGCTGCGGCCGAGCATGAACAAGCCGGCGGTCAACGCGCCGCCGAACACCGCGCGGCTGCGGCTCACCGGGCGATCGGGCAGCCAGCGGTACATCGCCGCGAACACCAGCGCGTACATCACGAACGAGAACGCCGCAGCGAATACCGGCAGCAGGTCGGGCACGTAGGCGATCAGCAACTGCAGCGCGGCCTGCGCGGCCATCGACACCACCAGCAGGAAGCCGACGCTGATGACCATGCCGAACGACAGCAAGCGCTTGCGCAGCCACGCCGCCAGCCCGCCCAGGCGCTTGGCGTCGCTGCGGAACACCCGGTTCAATGCCGCCTGCAGCTGGCCGAACACCGCCGAGGCGCCGACCAGCAGCGCCAGCGTGCCCAGCAGGGCCGCGAACGAGCCCGTGCCCGGCCGGTTTTCGGCGTTGGCCACGATCAAACGCGCGGTGTTCTCCACCTGCGCACCGGCCAGCAGGCCGATCTGGCGGAAGAATTCTTCCTGCGCGGACGGATAGAGCGCGGTGGTCAGCCACAACACCATCAGAATCAGCGGCGCCAGCGACAGCAGGGTGTAGAACGACAGCGCGGCGGCCAGCGCCAGAATGTCGTAATCGACGAAACGTTGCGCGAACTTGCCCGGCCAGCTTTGCTCCAGGCGGCTTTGCAGCGCTTGCACGCGTTGCAGGGCGTCCTGCGCGAATTCGCCCGTGTTCGGTTCGCGCCGGCGGTCGGCGCTGGGGAGGTCGGTGGGTCGCTCGTCGTGGGAGGTCATGCGACGGACAGTGGCTGCGGCGCGTTCAGTATCCGCGAAGCGGGTTAGCGGCGCGTGGGCGGGGTGTGCAGATCGGGCCAGCAGTTCAGTCCCGAGGAATGATGCGCAGGCAGGCGTTCGTTGTCGGCGAGGTGTTGCGGTCGCGGCTCGCGCCGCTCCTACAAGGGCAAGTCCGTTGCCACATCCGCGCCTGTAGGAGCGGCGCGAGCCGCGACGACCGCGGCAATAAAACGGCCGCGCAATCTGCATTGCGCGGCCGGCGTACTCACTCACGGAAGTAATCGTCCCGCTCGGAACCCTCGAACAAGCCGGCACGCAGACAACAGTTCCTTGAACCTCCGCGCGGAGCCGCAGGGGCACGGATCGTTGCGGCCCAGCTTCTCGACCAGTTCCTTGTCGCCATGCACCAGCCGACGGCCGCGTTTGACGCGGGTCTCGGACGGATAGCCCTTGCGGCGTTTGCGGGTGGTTTCGAATCTGGGTTCGGCGTCGAACGATCCGCTGCCGATGGACAGTTCGTCGAATCGCGCGGCTGGGGTTCGAACTGCCGCCGCCGACGCGTCGTCGTTGCGGCATGGGCCGGCGTCCAGCCCGGTGGCGGGGCCGGTCTGGATGGAATCGGTCCGGGTGGGATCGTCTTGAGTGAAATCGGCCCGGCTGAAACCGGCCTGATTGACATCGGCCTGGTCGAAATCGGCCCCGATCAGGCGATCAGCGAGCGGCTCGAAAGCAAGCGATGGGAGCGTTACGGCGTTGCATAAGGCACCTCCGGTTGTGCGGCCCCGATGGGGCGATGGAACCGGCACCGAAGCCTCGATGCCGGAAGAACACAGGCCCGCCGCGTCCGGCGGCGGGCCGGATGGGGATTCAGCCCGCCAGACGCTTCTTGGTCAGCGCAGAGACTTGGCCCATGTCGGCCTTGCCGGCCAGCTTGGCCTTGAGCGGGCCCATCAGCTTGCCCAGGTCGGCCGGGCCGGTCGCGCCGACTTCGGCGATGGCCTGCTCGATGACGGCCAGAATCTCGGCTTCGCCCATCTTGGCCGGGATGTAGCGCTCGATCACCACGATCTCGTCGCGTTCGATCTGGGCCAGATCCTCGCGCGCGGCGGTTTCGTATTGGGTGACCGAGTCGCGGCGCTGCTTGACCATCTTGTCGAGGATCGCGATCACGGCGGTGTCGTCGAGCTCGATGCGCTCGTCGACTTCCTTCTGCTTGAGCGCGGCGTTGATCAGGCGGATCACGCCCAGGGACTGCTTGTCGCCGCTCTTCATCGCGGCCTTCATGTCTTCGGTGAGGCGTTGCTTGAGGCTCATGGTCGGACCTTTCCGTGGATCGGTGAATCGGAAGTGGGCGGGCGCCGCGCTCGCGGGTGGGCGAGTCTCGCGACGGCCGCCTGTTTGCGGAAACGCAAACGCAAAAAGCCGGCGACGCCCGAGGCGCAGCCGGCTCGATGGTCGTTCCGCGAAAGCCGGCGGGTTAGGCCTGGCGTACGCGGAACGCGCGATCAGTACAGGCGCTGACGCTTGGTGACGTCGCGCGAGGCGCGGCGCGCCTGACGCTTCACCGCAGCGGCGGCCTTGCGCTTGCGTTCCTGCGTCGGCTTTTCATAGAACTCGCGCTTGCGGGTTTCGGCCAGGACGCCGGCCTTTTCGCAGGTGCGCTTGAAACGGCGCAGGGCAAATTCGAAAGGCTCGTTTTCGCGGACTTTGACGCTGGGCATACGTAATCTCGTTAACGGGGACCGGCCCGGGCAGACCGGGAGAGCCGCGCATTATAGCGATGCTCGTGCGGAAGGTGCAACATACACCTCCATGAACGCGACATTCTCCCAGAAACCGGCCGCCGGCGCAGCCTGCGGGGCCCGCCGATGAAGGTGTTGGGCATCGAAACCAGCTGCGACGAGACCGGGGTGGCGGTGTACGACACGCAGTCCGGACTGCGCGCCCACGCCCTGTACAGCCAGATCGCCCTGCACGCCGAGTACGGCGGGGTGGTGCCCGAGCTGGCCAGCCGCGACCACGTGCGCAAGCTGCTGCCGCTGATCCGCCAGACCCTGGCCGAGGCCGGGCTGGCGACTTCCGACCTGGACGGGGTGGCCTATACCGCCGGTCCCGGCCTGGTCGGCGCCCTGCTGGTTGGTGCTGGAGTGGCGCGCGCGCTGGCCTGGGCGCTGGAGGTCCCGGCGATCGGCGTGCACCACATGGAAGGCCATCTGCTGGCGCCGCTGATGGAGGACGACCCGCTCGGCCGCCCTGAGCCGCCGTTCGTGGCCTTGCTGGTGTCTGGCGGCCATACCCAGTTGGTCGCGGTCGACCGGATCGGTCAGTACCGCCTGCTCGGCGAGACCCTCGACGACGCCGCCGGTGAGGCCTTCGACAAGACCGCCAAGCTGATGGGCCTGCCATACCCCGGCGGCCCGCAGCTGGCCGCGCAGGCCGAGCTCGGCGTGCCGGGCCGGTTCAAGTTCGCCCGGCCGATGACCGACCGGCCCGGGCTGGACTTCAGCTTCAGCGGACTCAAGACCCAGGTGCTGCTGGCTTGGCAGAACAGCGACAAGACCGACCAGACCCGCGCCGACATCGCCCGCGCGTTCGAGGACGCGGTGGTCGACACCCTGGCGATCAAGTGCGAACGCGCGCTCGATGCGGCCGGCTGCAAGACCTTGGTGGTCGCCGGCGGCGTCGGCGCCAACACGCGTTTGCGCGCCAAGCTCGCGGCGATGGCGGAAAAGCGCGGCGGCCGCGTCGCGTTTCCGCGGCCGATGTTCTGCACCGACAACGGCGCGATGATCGCCTACGCCGGCGCGTTGCGGCTGCAGGCCGGGCAGCGCGCGGATGCGTCGGTGAGGGTGACGCCGCGGTGGGATATGGCCTTGCTCGAACCGGTGTAGCGGTTCCGGCGATCGGCAGCGCCTTAATACTGTCGATGGCGTCGCTGCGGCGAAGTCTTTTGTGGGAGGGGCTTCAGCCCCGACGCTCTTCGCTCGGATCGCCGAAAAGTCTCGCTCCATGCAGGCCCTCCTGCGCGGAGAGGAAAGCGTCGGGGCTGAAGCCCCTCCCACAAAAGGCCTCGTGGTTCGAGCAGCCCAAAGCCCCTCCCACAAAAGGCCTCGTGGCTTCGAGCGGCCCAAAGCCCTTCCCACAAAAGACCTCGTGGCTTCGAGCAGGCCAAACCCCTTCTTGCAAAAGACCCGGCGGCCTCGAGTGGCTCAAGGCCTTTCCGCAGAAACCTCGCGCCGCGGCGGCGGCCGCTGGCGCAAGTGCGCGGCGGTGACGACGAAATCCAGCGGCGCGGGTAGCATGCGTCTCGCGTTAGGTAGTGCACGACCCACGTATTCCCCATTCCCACAGCGAATCCCGCCCCCATGGATCACGTTTTCATCGAAGGCCTGGAAATCGAAGCCCTGATCGGCATCTACGATTGGGAGCGGAGCATCCGCCAACCGCTGGTGTTCGATCTGGAGATGGCTTTCGACAACCGCGTGCCCGCGGCCAGCGACGCGATCGGCGATACGCTCGATTACGCAGCGGTATGCGAGCGCATCTCCCAGTTCGTCGGTCAGTCCGGTTTCGGTCTGGTGGAAACCTTGGCCGAGCGGGTCGCGGCGATGGTGCTCGACGAATTCAAAGTCAGCCGCGTGCGGCTCAAGCTCAGCAAGCCCGGCGCGATCCGCAATGCGCGCGCGGTCGGGGTGTGCATCGAGCGCAGCCGCTGAGGGTTGGGGCAGCGCTGCTGCTGCGCGGCCCTCACCCCGGTCGCACCCCGGCCCGAGCGCATAGCGCTCGGGCGTTCGGTGCCGCGCGAGCCGATGGCTCGCAAGCGCGGCCCCTCACCCCGCAGGCCGGAGAGGGAGACGAGCGGAGTTCGGCGAGTCGGATCGGTGTGGGCGAATCGTCCACCAAGAGCCCTTCTCCCGCTCGCGGGAGAAGGTGCCCGAAGGGCGGATGAGGGCATTTGCGCATGCGCACCTCGCCGCGGCCCTCCCCCCGCAAGAGGGAAAGAGACGAGCGCGGTCCGCCGCCTCACTTGCGAATTCTCCCTCCAAGTCAGACGATGCCCCGATCCACGACCTGGGGGAGCAGGCGATGTTCGAGAAGATTTCCCGTAGCTGGGAGTTGGCCAAGGCCAGCGCCTCGGTGCTCAATTCGGACCGGGAGCTGCTGGTGTTCCCGGTGGTGTCGGCGATCTGCGTGCTGGTGGTGTTGGCCACCTTCCTGGTTCCGGCGATCGCCTTCGATCTGTTCGCTGGCGGCTACAGCGTCGGTTCGCTGCTGTTCGCCTTCGCGTTCTATTTCTGCCAGTACTTCGCGATCATCTTCTGCAACTGCGCGCTGGTCAGCGCGGCGATGATCCGGCTGGAAGGCGGCAATCCCAGCGTGGCCGACGGCTTCAACGCCGCGCGCGCGCGGATCGGCGCGATCGCCGGCTACGCCGCCATCGCCGCGACCGTGGGCATGCTCCTCAACGCGCTCAAGGGCCGCGACAACAACTTCATCGTCCGCCTGATCGGCGGCGCGCTCGGCGCGGCCTGGACCATGGCGACGTTCCTGGTGGTGCCGGTGCTGGTCGCCGAAGACGTCGGCCCGATGGATGCGATCAAGCGCAGCACCGCGATGTTCAAGCGCACCTGGGGCGAAAGCGCGGCCGGCATGATCGGCATCGGCCTGGCCTGCTTCGTGGCGATGCTGGCGCTGGGCGCGGCGGGTTTCGGCCTGGCCTATCTGCTGGGGTTCGTGTCCTCGGCGCTGGCGGTGTTGATCGGCGCGGTGACGGTGCTCGCGCTGCTGGCGCTGGCGGTGTACCAAAGCGCGCTGGGCGGCGTGTATTCGGCCGCGTTGTACCGCTATGCGGTCGACGGCGAAGTGCCGCATGGGTTCGAGGGGCTGTCGCTGGAAGCGCCGCGCCGCTGAAACGGCCGCGGCGTACGGCGGATGAGCCGCGCAAGCCGCGGCGCTGGACTCATCGGGGCCGCCTTCGGGCGGCCTTCGCTTATGCGCGCGCGGGTGCGCCGATCAACGCGCCGGCGCCGGACGTCCCGCGGTTCGTTCCGCTACCTGTGCATCGTCTTCGCTGCCGAAAGCGACCGCGATTCGATTCTCTTCACCCGGCGCATCCTGGTGGAACCACACATGCGCCGCATCGCCGACGCGCGGCAAGGCGAGCGGATCGAACAGAGCGGTCTTGGTGACCCAGCGCTCGGTGCCCAGGTGATCGACGAACTTCACCACGAAGCGGACGCGCGGTTGGTTGTAGATCTCCACGCCGGTGTCGTGCAATTCGGTGATCGTGCCCGGCACGCGCATGCCCTGACACAACGCCTCGCGGATGCGCCGCTCGCGCAGCCGGTGCTTGCGATGCGCGCGCAACGCGCCGGCGGCCAGCGCCGTCGCGATCAAGGCCAGCGCGGCCGGCGCCCAGTACTGCGAAGTCCAGCCCGCCCAGGTGGCCGTGTCCCAGGTCTGCGCGGCGGCGAACCCGTCGTCGGTGAATCCCACGCGTTGCGGCGGTTGCCAGCGATCGGCCGCGCCGCGCCAGAAACCCAGGCCGATCGCCGCCAGATTGATCGCGAAGGTGGCCTGAATGCCCGCGGCCATGCCGTAGAGGGTGTCGAGCACGGCATTGACGAAGAAGCTCAGGATCATGCCGCCGAAGGCCCCGACGAACAGCATCCACAGCAGCGGCGGTACGTCGCTGGGCGGATGTTGGTGGGCCGGCAGGTAGGCCGAGGTCAGGCCGTAGTCCATCGTGTCGGCGATGCCGTAACCCAACATCGCCCACAAGCCGGCGCAGATCGCCACGAAGCTCCACACCCGCACGTGCGCCACTTGCATCGGGCCGGATCGGAGCTGTTGCTGGCGCCGCGCGACGGCGGGATCGACGGTGCTCATGGCGACGGTTCCGTGTCGGCGCTGGATCGCGTGCGGCCATCTTGCACGGGATTGTTGAAAGTAAAGTGCGCGAACAGTTAAACCACGGCGCAAACCGGGGTTTTTAGTACCAAAGCGCTAGCCTGCTTTATCCTGGCGGCTGCCTCCGAGCCGTCCCCGCCGCCTTGCCCGTGAAATCCTTCGATCTGCCGCCTCCCGACGCCGACGCGCTGGCCCACAGCGCGCGCCTGACCCAGTTGATCCGCGCGCAGATCGACGCCCACGGCGGCGCGATCCCGTTTTCGCGCTTCATGGAGTTGGCGCTGTATGCGCCAGGCCTGGGTTACTACAGCGCCGGCGCCAGCAAGTTCGGCGCGAGCGGCGATTTCGTCACCGCGCCCGAGCTCGGCCCGGTGTTCGCGGCCTGCGTGGCCGAAGCGGTCGCGCCGGTGTTGCAGCAGATCGGGCCGCAGGCGCGGTTTCTCGAATTGGGCGGCGGCACCGGCGCCTTCGCCGAGGTCGCGCTCAAGCGCTTGCTCGAACTGGACGCGTTGCCGGACCGTTACGCGATCCTGGAACCGAGCGCGGAGTTGCGTCATCGCCAACGCGAGCGGTTGCGCGAGCGCTTGGTGCCGCCCTTGTTCGACCTCGTCGAGTGGCCCGACGGCCCGTTCGGCGACGAGTGGGAAGGCGTGCTGTTCGCCAACGAAGTGATCGATGCGCTGCCCACGCCGCGCTTCACGATCCGCGACGAGGAAATCTTCGAAGAGCACATCGTGCTCGATGGCGAAGGCTTCGCCCGCCAGTGGCGGCCGGCCGACGATTTCCTGGCCAACGCGGTGCGCCAGGCCGAGCGCCGGCTGGAGCGGCGGTTCGAGGAAGGTTATCGCTCCGAGTTGCTGCCGCAGTTGCCTTACTGGATTCAAGCGGTGTCCGGCGGCCTGCGCCGCGGCGCGATGCTGTTCGTCGATTACGGTTACGCGCGCGCCGAGTTCTACGCGCCGCAGCGCAGCGATGGCACTTTGCGCGCGTTCTATCGTCATCGCATGCACGGCGATCCCCTGCTGTGGCCGGGCTTGCAGGATCTGACCGCGTCGGTGGACTTCACCGCGCTGGCCGAGGCCGGCGTGGCGGCGGGATTCGATCTGGCCGGCTACTGCTCGCAGGCCAGCTTTCTGCTCGGCAACGGCCTGGCCGGCGTGCTGCAGCGGATCGAAGGATTGAAGGACGAGGTGGAGAAGCAGCGGCGTCTGACCGAGGTCAAGAAGCTGACCTTGCCCAGCGAGATGGGCGAGCGTTTCCAGGTGATGGGCTTGGAGAAGGAGGTTGAGTTCGGGGTGGCCTTCCTGGCCGGCGATCTGAGCCATCGTTTATGAGCGGCGCGTCGTCGCGCGCGTGGTTGCGCGAGTTCGACCGGCCGCTGCTGTGGTGCGCGTTGTGGCTGGCGATGATCGCGGCGGTGGTCGCGACCTGTCTGTTGCCGGCGCGCGATCTGCCGCCCCCGCCGTTTTCCCACTTCGACAAGATCGAGCACTTCGCCGCGTATCTGGCGCTGTCCTCGTACGCGGGCATGCTGCTCGCGCGGCTGCGTCCGCAGGCGATCGCGGTGGCTGGATTGATCGCCATGGGCGTCGGCCTGGAGTACGCCCAGGCCACTTTGACCGACTCGCGCAGCGGCGATGCGGTGGATGCGCTGGCCAATAGCCTGGGCGCGTTGAGCGGACTGTTCTTGGCGCGCACGCCGGTGGCGTTGTGGCTGCAGCGGGTCGATCGCCGGCTCTCCCGCAAGCGCTGAAGCGTCGGCGTGGGGCGTCGGAAGGGCCTAGGGAACGGCTTGGTCCGGGGCGGCCTTAAAGTGATGTCGGTCACATTTATGTTTGAGCCGGCCGTCGGCGGCTGCGCCGTTTTCAGAAATCTGTCACAAAGCCAGAGTCGGCATAGTCACGCGACGTATTGCGAAAAAGTTAAAAAATAGTGAGGCTCAGCCCGGGCCACGGGAGCCCACCTCACCTTCGCAAGGAAAACCGACTCATGCCCTCAGTGCACCGCAACCGTTTGGCGTTGGCCGTGGCCGCCGCCATGGCCGCCAACGCCCTCGTTCCCGCCGCCTACGCTCAGGACGCCACCGCGCCGGCTCCGGCCTCCCGCGAGGCGACGACGCTCGATGCGGTGCAGGTGACCGGTTCGCGCGCGCGCGGCCGCGCCGCGGAGGAAACCGCCGCGCCGGTGGACGTGATCGGCAAGGAAGAACTCAACGCGACCGGCGCGACCGAGATCGGCCAGATCCTGCAGATGCTGGAGCCCTCGTTCAACTTCTCGCGCACCTTCGTCAGCGACGGTACCGACATCCTGCGCCCGGCCACGCTGCGCTCGCTCGGCCCCGATCAGGTGCTGGTGCTGGTCAACGGCAAGCGCCGCCATCAGCAGGCGCTGGTCAATGTGCAGCAGACCATCGGCCGCGGTTCGGCCGGCACCGATATCAACGCGATCCCGCTGGCGGCGATCGAGCGCATCGAAGTGCTGCGCGACGGCGCCGCCGCGCAGTACGGGTCGGACGCGATCTCCGGCGTGATCAACATCATCCTCAAGAAGCAGACTGAGGAAACCCAACTCTCGTTCCAGGCCGGCCAGTACTACGCCGGCGACGGCGAGAATTACTCGGTCTCGGCCAACACCGGGGTCAAGCTCGGCGGCGACGGCGGCTACCTCAACCTCACTGCCGAATACCGCGATCGCGCCGAAACCAACCGCGCCGGTCCCGATAGCGCACGCGTCAATCCGCCGCGGGTCACCCAGCGCCTGGGCGACGCGGATGCCAAGGACGCCTATTTCTGGTTCAACGGCGGCCTGCCGGTCGGCAAGGGCGAGTTGTACTGGTTCGGTGGCTTGTCCAAGCGCAAGGGCGACTCCTCCGGCTTCTTCCGCAGCCCCGGCGACAACCGTACGGTGCCGGATCTGTATCCCGACGGCTTCCTGCCCAACATTCTGACCAAGGTCGACGACACCTCGCTGGCGGTCGGCTACAAGTCGGCGATCAACGACAACTGGGACTGGGACATCTCGGTCAACCGCGGCCGCAACAAGTTCGGCTTCGAAGAAAGCAACTCGGTCAACGTGAGCTGGTGGTATGAGCCCAACGGGAGGGCGTGCATTCCCGGCACCGTCAATTGCGGCATCTACGCCCAGTCGCCGACCAGGGCCAAGACCGGCACTCTGCAAGCCGATCAGACCACGTTCAACCTGGATTTCCGCGGCACGCTGCAAGGTTTCAACGATCATCCGCTGTACTTGGGCACCGGCGTGGAATACCGCAAGGACGAGTACAAGATCACTCCCGGCGATCCGGTGACCTACACCTACGGCCGCACCAACAACCGCGCGATTCCGATCCTGGGCCAAGCCGGCGAAACCGCGCAGCCGGGCATGCAGGGCTTCCCGGGCTTCTCGCCGAACGAAGCCGTCGACGACGGCCGCCACAACTACGCCGTCTATCTCGACGCGGAAACCAACCTGACCGATCGCTTCCTGCTCGGCGGCGCGGTGCGTTACGAGGACTACTCCGACTTCGGCAACACCACTACCGGCAAGCTGTCGGCGCGCTTCGACGCAACCGAGCAGTTCGCCATCCGCGGCACGGTGTCCACCGGCTTCCGCGCCCCGGGCGTGCAGCAGCTGTTCTACAGCCAGCGCTCGACCAATCTCAACGCCGCCGGCGTGTTGACCGATACGCTGACCGCGCGTCAGGACAGCGCGGTGACCCGCGCGTTCGGCATCGAACCGCTGAAGGAAGAAACCTCCAAGAGCGGCTCGGTCGGCTTCGTGCTCAAGCCCAACGATCGTTTCTCGCTGACCCTGGACGTGTTCCGCATCGATATCGACGATCGGATCATCTTCTCCAGCAACATCCAGCCCGAGAGCGTCGGCACCAACGGCCAGCCCTGCGCGCCGGGCAACGGCAACTGCCCGATCCGCGCGATCCTCGATCCGATCGGCGTGGGCCAGGTGCTGTTCTTCACCAACGCCATTGATACGCAGACCACCGGTATCGACTTGGTGGCCAACCACAACACCGAGTTCGCCGGCGGTTCCAAGTTGAACCTCACCGCGTTGATGCATTTCAACAAGACCGAAGTGAAGGAGCGTCGTTCGCAATCGAACATCCTCTCGCCGAGCGCCTTGTTCGACGACACCCAGGTGACCTTGATCGAAAAGGGCCAGCCGCGTCAGCACCACGTGCTGCAGGGCGTGTACGAAGTGGGAGCGTGGGAATGGACCGCGCGCGCCAACTACTACGGCCCGGTCACCGGCGAAGGCTTCACCCCGGGCATCAAGCAGACCTGGAGCGGCAAGTGGCTGGCCGATCTGGCGGTGCGCTACAAGTTCAGCGATCAGCTCAGCGTGTCGGTGGGCGGCAACAACATCTTCGACACCTACCCGGACAAGTGGGATCCGCAGACCGGCGCGCCGTTCCCGCAGTTGGGCTTCAAGTACGGCTGGGAAACCCTGCCGTTCGGCATGAACGGCGGTAGCTACTACGCTCGGATCGATTATCGGTTCTAAGGAGCCGGGACGCGGCGGCTTGGGCCGTCGCGGGATCGCAGTACGAAACGCCGCGCGAATTCCGCGCGGCGTTTCGTTCTTGTCGATAGCCCGATTCTGACGGTAGGAGCGGCGCGAGCCGCGACCGCGCCATCAAACCTGCGGCGCAACTGTGGTGTCGCGGTCGCGGCTCGCGCCGCTCCTACAAAGGGCCGTCGATGCCGACGTTTTTGCGGGCGACGGCGATCGCCTCGATCCGCGCGCGCCGCATCGCCTCGCCGATCGCGGGGCCGCTCAGTCCCGGCTTGAGATCGCTCGCGCGCACCTTCAACGCGGCTCGCAACGCCGCGCGCAGGGCCGCGGCTTGCGGATACTCGCTGTCCTCCAAGCCCAGGCGACCGCGCTTGTCGGCTTCGCAGGCCAGCGACATCTGTTCGATCCGCTTGGGGTTGCGGAAACCGTCGCAGCGCGCGATCAGTTCGTACACCGAACGCGGACGCATTTCGTCGAGACGGTGCACGTTGAGGTGTTCGCGGCACACCGCCTCGGCGAGCAGGCGGTGATCGGTCGGCACTTTAAGCCGCGCGCACAAAGCGGCCAGCGGTTCCAGGCCGGCTTGCTCGTGCTGGTGATGGCGCGGCAGCAGATCGGCCGGGGTCAGCGCCTTGCCCAGGTCGTGGGTGAGTGCGGCGAAACCGATCAGATCGTCGCCCGGGGCGAGCTTGGCGGCTTGATCGAGCACCATCTCGGTGTGCACGCCGGTATCGACTTCAGGATGGTATTCGGGCCGCTGCGGCACGCCGTACAACGCATCGACTTCCGGCAGCACTACCGCCAGCGCGCCGGCGTCGCGCAAGGTGCGCACGAACGCCGACGGCGCGGCGCAGGTCAGCGCGCGGCGCAGTTCCTGCCAGACGCGTTCGGCGACCAGGTCCGCGAGTTCGCCCGACTCGGCCATCCACCGCATCAGCGCCATCGTTTCCGGCGCGACGGTGAAACCGTACGGCGCGAACCGCGCCATGAAGCGCGCTGCGCGCAGCACCCGCAGCGGATCCTCGACGAAGGCCGGGCCGACATGGCGCAGCACCCGCGCCTGCAGATCGCGCTCGCCGCCGTAGGGATCGACCAGGCGGCCGTCGCTTTCGTCGCGGGCGATCGCGTTGATGGTGAAGTCGCGCCGGCCCAGATCGTCTTCCAGGCTCACCGACGGATCGGCGTCGACCACGAAACCGCGGTAGCCGCGTCCGGATTTGCGCTCGGTGCGCGCCAGCGCGTATTCCTCGCCGGTGTCGGGATGCAGGAACACCGGGAAGTCCTTGCCCACGGCCTTGAAGCCGGCGGCGAGCATCGCCTCGGGGGTTTGTCCGACGACCACGTAGTCGCGATCGCCGGCCAAGAGGCCGAGCAGAGAATCGCGCACCGCGCCGCCGACCAAGTACACCTCCATCCTCGCATTCCTCAAATACTGTTTCGGTACATTTCAGCCGCGGTCTTAGCGCGGCGCGTTCTGCGCCAGCAAACCGATGATGTCCTCGGCGCCGGCGCTGCGGCCCAGATGGCGCACGATCGGATTGGGCTGACCCGAGACCCACAGGCGCAACTCGGATTCCAGATCGAAATGCCCGGCGGTTTCCAGCGAGAACATCACGATGCTGCGGTAGGGCAGGCTCAGGAATTCGGTCTTGCGGCCGGTCACGCCCTGTTTGTCGACCAGGATCAGGCGGCGGTCGGTGAATACGATCAGGTCGCGGATCTCGCCGAACGCGCGTTGCACGGTTTCGCCCGCGGCAAGCAGCGGCGCGAAGTCGTCGTTGACCTTGTCGGTGGATTTTTCGCCGGCGTGGCCGAGCAGGGTGTCGAGCAGGCCCATGGGATGTCCTTGTCGCGAGGTGTGATGCGCATCCTAGCGCAGGCAAACCGGCGAGGTGTTGTCGCGTCCGCCCCCTGTAGGAGCGGCGCGAGCCGCGACCGCGACATCGCGCTTACGACGTTTCCGTGAGGTCGCGGCTCGCGCCGCTCCTACAGAGGCGGGAGTCAGCGCGTGGCCAGGCCCAGGATTTCGGGCAACCGCGCCAACACCGGCGTCGGCGTAACGCCGAGCTTGATCAGGCCGTTCTCCACGCTGGTCGAATCGGTCTGCAGCGAGCGCCAATTGTCGCGGCTGATCGGCTTGCCCGGCAGGTGTTCGCCGATGGCGGCCTGCAGTTTGCCCAACGCTTCGGGCAGCGGCAGCACCGCGCGCAGACGGCCGCGGGCGCGCGCGCTGGCGCGTACGATCTGCGCCAGCGTCATCACGTCCGGCCCGACCAGGTTGTAACTGCGCGCGATGTGGCTGTCGTCGTTCAAGGCGTTGACGAAGGCCTGGGTGACGTCGCCCACCCAGACCGGCTGGAAGCGCGCGTCGGCGCGGCCCATCGGCAGCACCGGCGCGTAGCGCAACAAAGCGTCGAAGCGGCAGAACAGGCCGTCGCCGGGGCCGGCGATGACTGAGGGGCGGAACAGCGTCCACGATAGTTTGGAGGCGCGCACGCGCTGTTCGGCGCGACCGCGCGATTCCAGGTAATGGCTCTGGCCGGTGCCGGCGTTGAGCGCGCTCATCTGCAGCAGGCGCGTCACGCCCATGTCGCGCATGGCCTCGATCAGCGCTTCGAGCAGTTCCACGTAGACGTGCTCGAAGCCCGCGCCGGTGTCGCCGACTTCGTTGAGGATGCCGACCAGATTGACCACCGCATCGACGTCGTCGAGCACCGCGCGCAGGAAATCCGGATTGCCGACGTCGCCTTCGATGATGCTGGCTTCGCGCGAGAGCAGCTTCTTCTTGTGCGGATCGACGCCGCGGCTGAGCACGGTGATGCGGCAGCGTTCGCGCAGCAGGTGTTCGACGAGATGGCGGCCGACGAAGCCGGTGCCGCCGAGGATCAGGACATGACGACGGGGCATCGCGCGCGGCTCACTCTGTTTCGGCCGGCAACGGCGTGGTGGCGGTGGCCGCCGTTGCCGGGCAGGCGAAGGATTTGCGCTTGGCGTCGATCACCCCGCGCATACGGTCGCTGACGCTGGCTGCATCGCCGTTGAGGCGCCAGTCGTAGAGCACGCTGAAGGCCAGCACGCGGGCGACGTACTCGCGGGTTTCCTTGTAGCTGATGGTCTCGATCCAGAAATCCGGATCCATGCCCGGACGCTGCGATTGCCAGCGCGACAGCGGCGCCGGACCGGCGTTGTAGCCGGCCATCGCGAAATACGGTTGGCCGCCGTACTTGTCGAGCAACTGGCGCAGATAGGCGGTGCCCAGAATGATGTTGGTGTCCGAGTCGTACAGGCTGGCCGCGCCGCCCCAGGGCAGGCCCAGGCTCTTGGCGACCTGAGCGCCGGTGCCGGGCAGCACCTGCATCAGGCCCATCGCGTTGGCGCCGGAACGTGCGGTCGGATTGAACACGCTCTCGGCGCGGATCTCGGCGGCGACCCAGGCCGGATCGATGCCGTTCTTGAGCGATTCGCGGCGGATCGTCTCGCCGTGGTGCAGCGGGAAGCGCAGGTAGTACAAGCGCTGTTCCTGCGGGGTCTTGTTGAGCGAGAACACCGCGCGGTCGAACCAGTTGTAGCTCTGCGCCACTTCGATGGCGATGCGCCGCTGGGTGTCGTCGAAGCGGCTCAGAGCGTCGTCCCATTCGCGGATCGCCCAGGACGTGCGTTCGATCTGGAACAGGCCCATCGCGCGCTGCAGCGCCGGATCGCGCGCGATCGCGGCCTTGGACGCGGCGCTGTCGGTGGGCTGGATCGGGCACAGCGTGTATGGCGCGCCGAGACGGTCGGCCGAGAGGAAACCGTGGAAGTCGGCGTTCTTGGCCGACTCGCGATACAGCCGCGCAGCCGTGGCCTTGTCGCCGGCGCGTTCGCTAAGCCGCGCTTCGAAATATTCCCAGCGCGATTCGTCGCGCTGCTTGGGGCCCATCTTGCGGATCGCGGCGAGTGCGCCGTTCCAATCCGAGCGCGACATCGCTTCGCGCGCGCGCCATTCGTGCAGGCGCTCGTCATAGGCCACATCGGGCACGGCGTTGAGCCGGCGCGCGGATTGCGCGTCGTAGGACGCCACCGACCACAGGGCGGTTTGATACAGCACGCGGCCGCGGTCTTCATCGGTAAAGGCCAGCGCGTTGGCGTACTTGGGCAGTTGCGCCTCGGCGCTGGCCGGTTGCGCCTTGGCCAGTTTTGCCAGGCCGTAGGAGGCGATCTTGCGGCTGCGTTCGGTCTTGGGCCAACCAAGCGCGCGCTCATTCACGTTATCCAAAAAAGCCGCGTACTCGTTCGCCTGAGCCAACTGATCCGCAGGCAACCCACGTGCAGCCGCGCGCATCACCGCCGGTTGCCATTCCGCGGCGGCCGCATCGATACGTTCCCAACGCAATTCCGGGCTCAACCCGCCTTGCGCGGCGAGCACCGCGAACGGCGCGTCGCAGCCGTCGGGCAGCGATTTGCCGCTGCTGCGCCAGATCGTCTGCGCCTCGCGGGTCCATTGCGCATCGACCCGGCCCAGGGCCTGACGCGCGTTCAATTCGGCGCAGCGCAAGGCGACGCTGCGGTCCTTGCCGGCGAGGGTCTTGGGCGACCACGCAGCGTTGAATGCCGCCCAGTCTTCGCGCCGCGCCGCGGCGGCCAGCCACAGATCGCGGAACGCATCGCCGGAGGCTTCGCGGCCGCGACGGTTGAGGAAGTCCTGGGCCTGGCCGTTGTTGACCGTGTCGATGCCGCGGCGCAGCGCCTGGTACTCGACCCAGCCGTACAAAGGATGACGGGCGATATCGGCGTACTGCGCGGCATCGAAGGGGCCGCGTTCGGCCGCGTCGATGGCCGCGCGCACGCGCGGCAGCAAGAGGTCGACCGCGGGCGCGGGCAGCGCATTGCGGACCGGTGCCGGCTTGACCGCGGGCTGGGTCGGCGCCGACGCCGGAGACTGGGCGCAGGCGGTGGTGGCGAGGGTCGCGACGAGCGCGGCGAACAGCAGGGAATGGGGGCGCGGGAGCATCGCTGGACTATAGCCGAGCGCGCATGAATGTCTTATGTGAACGCTGCATGGATGATCGCGAATCGCCAAGCGCGTCGCGTGGCTCGGTATGGCGATTGTAGGAGCGGCGCGAGCCGCGACTGCGAAACTCCGCTTGCGTCATATGCGCGAGTTCGCAGTCGCGGCTCGCGCCGCTCCTACAGTCGGCTATCCAGGCAGCGAACGCCCGTGCAGAATCGTGGATTCGCTTTCGGAGCGCGCGCATGACGATCTGGCTGGTCTTTCTGGTCCTCGGCGCGATCGCCGGCATCCTCGCCGGCTTGCTCGGCGTCGGCGGCGGTCTGGTGCTGGTCGCCGCGTTGGCCTGGATCGCGCCGGTCTTCGGCATTCCGCAGGAAGCGGCGATGCACACCGCGTTGGCCAGTTCGCTGGCCAGTATCGTATTGACCGCGACCGCATCGGCGCGCGCGCATGCCAAGCGCGGCAGCGTGCTGTGGCCGACCGTGCGCTGGATGGTGCCCGGCCTGCTGCTCGGCGGCTGGCTCGGCAGTTTCGTCGCCGTGCGCATCGACGGCGAATGGCTGCGCTGGATCGTCGCCGTCTACTGCTTCATCGCCGCCGCGCAGTTGCTGTTCGGCAAGAACCGTGCCGCGCTGGGCGCCGATGCGCCGCCGCCGCAGGGAACGCCGCTGACCGCCGCGGGCGTCGGCATCGGTGCGGTGTCGGCGGTGGTCGGCATCGGCGGCGGCAGCATGACCGTGCCCCTGCTGGTGTGGCGCGGCGTGGCGCCGGTGCGCGCGGTCGGTACCTCGTCGGCCTGCGGCGTGGCGATCGGCCTGGCCAGCGCGGTCGGCTATGCCTTCAACGCGCCGCCTGGCGCGCTGCCGCACCATGCGATCGGTTACGTCTACTTGCCCGCGGCGATCGGCGTGGCCGTCGCCTCAGTGTTCGCGGCGCCGTATGGCACGCGCCTGGCGCACAAACTGCATGGCGACACCTTGAAGCGGGTGTTCGCCACCTTCCTGATCCTGGTCGCGGTGAGCTTGCTGCTGGGCGGCTGAGCGCCGGCAGGGCCTAGGCGACGCGGCGGGATTCGCGTTTTGCGCGGCCCGGGCGGCGATGGTTTGGGCCGAGCCTGAACGGGCCGATTCGACCTTGCCGGGTGCCGCCGTTCGGCGGCAACGCGGTGCATGCCGCTCAGAACTGAGACCGGGTTGGCAAGTACCACCTATTTGCGCCTTGTGGCGGATTCACGAATTGTTTACAACCTTTCGGTGTCGTCCGGCCGGTCCGGGCGGCGTGCCAATAGCCATCAGAGCTAAGTCACACATACCGTAGAGGGAGAGAGAGTCGATGAAGCCGTCGCGTCGCCATGCCTTGGCGAAAGCCATCCAGTTGTCCCTGTTGGTCGCCCTGCCGGGCTTCGCCGCTGCCCAGGAGGCAGCACCCGCCAAAGACGCCACCACGCTGGATACCGTCCAGGTCACCGGCACCCGCATCAAGAAGGCCGAGATCGAAAGCCAGGTTCCGGTCCAGACCCTCACCCGCGAAGACATCGAGCGCACCGGTCTGACCTCGATCGGCGATGTGGTCCAGGAACTCACCGGCGCGGGTTCCGCGCTCAACACCAAATTCAATTCGTCCGGCAACTTCGGTTTCTCGCCCAACGGCGACGGCATCGGCGCAGGTTCCGCCCAGGTCGATCTGCGCCACCTCGGCCCCAAGCGCGTGCTGGTGCTGGTCGACGGCATGCGTTGGGTCAATGAGTCCTCCGCCTCGGGCGTAGGCGCGGCGACCGACCTCAACACCATTCCGCTGGCGATCGTCGAGCGCATCGAAGTGCTCGAAGATGGCGCGTCCTCGCTGTACGGCTCCGACGCCATCGCCGGCGTGGTCAACATCATCACCCGCCGCAATTTCGAAGGCGGCCAGCTGACCTTGAACTACGGCCAGTACGGCGAGGGCGACGGCAAGCTCAAGGGCTTCGACGCCGCCTGGGGTTTCAACACCGATCGCGCCAACCTGTTCCTGGGTTTGAGCTACGTCGATCAAGACCCGGTGTTCTCGCGCGACCGCGAGGTCTCCAGCGTGCCGGTGCCGGGCCGCGGCGTGGAAGCGGGCAGTTCGGCGACGCCGAACGGCCGCTTCACCTTCACCAATCCCAGCTGCCCCTCGACCGATCACGACGGCGATCCGAGCACGCCCAACATCAATCTGTGCGACATCACCACGCCCAACGGCAGCAGCTTCCCGAACGGCAATCCGCGCTATCCGCAGGACTTCATCCCGTTCGGCGGCGCCAACCGCTTCAACTTCGCCCAGTACAACATGCTGCTGACGCCGTCCAAGCGCACCGGCGCGTTCGGCCAGTTCCGTTTCCACTTCAACGACAACGTGCAGGGTTACGTCAAGGCGCTGTACAACCGCCGCGAGTCGACCAACCAGGCCGCGCCGGAACCGCTGTTCCTCGGCGCCGGCGCCGGCACCGGCAATCCGTGGTCCGAGCAGATCACCATTTCGCGCCTGAACCCGTACAACCCGTTCGGCTTCGACCTGACTTCGATCGGCCCCAACGCCAATCTCGACACGGTCGCGCGCCGGCCGGTGGAAGGCGGTCCGCGCATCTTCGACCAGAAGGTCGACACCACCTACATCGCCGCCGGTCTGGAAGGTAGCTTCGATGCCGGTGACCGCACGTTCTTCTGGGACGTCAACCTCGCCAGCAACAAGAATGAGGCCGACCAGACCAACCGCGGCAGCTACAACGTGCGCAACATCAATCTGGCGGTCGGCGATCCGGCCGTGTGCGCCGCCACCCCCGGCTGCGTGCCGCTGAATCTGTTCGGCGGCCCGGGCACCATCACCCCGGCGATGCTGCAGTGGATCAGCCCGATCGTGCGCGATCGCAGCGAACAGAAGCTGTCGACCTTCACCGCCAACTTCTCCGGCGATCTGTTCGAGATGTGGGCCGGCCCGCTGTCGTTCGCCGCCGGTTACGAGTACCGCAAGTACGAGGGCTTCTATCAGCCCGATCCGATCACGGTGGCCGGTTTCTACAACGGCACTCAGTCGCTGCCGACCAAGGGCGAGTACGACGTCAACGAAGCCTACGTCGAACTCAACGTGCCGCTGATCAAGGAAGGCGCGTTCGGCAAGAGCCTGGACCTGAGCCTGGCCGGCCGTTACTCGGACTACTCGACCTTCGGCGGCCAGTTCACCCCGAAGTACGGTCTGCGTTGGCAAGTCGCCGATGAGTTCCTGCTGCGCACCACCTATGCCGAAGGCTTCCGTGCGCCGTCGATCGGCGAGTTGTTCGGTTCGGCCAGTCGCGCCGACCTGCAGCTCAGCGATCCGTGCCTGACCTCGATCACCGGCGAGCCGGCGACCGGCAACCGCGCCAACTGCGCCGCGCTCGGCGTGCCGGCCGGCGCCGCCCAGGCCAACAGCCAGATCTCGGTGCAGACCGGCGGCAACCAGGACCTGGAGCCGGAAACCGCGCGCAGCTTCACCGCCGGCTTCGTCTACAGCCCGGCCTGGGCCTCGGGCGCGGGCTGGTCGGACAAGTTCGACTTCGAAGTCACCTACTACCGTCACTCGCTGGAAGGCGCGGTGCAGGCGATCGACGCGCAGACCCAGCTCAACCTGTGCGTGCAGACCCTCGATCCGCTGTACTGCGGCGGCATCACCCGCTCCAGCATCGGCGGCATTTCGTCTTTCGAGAACAAGCTGACCAACCTGGGTTCGATCAAGACCTCCGGCTGGGACATCGACTTCTTCTGGACGCTGCCGGAAACCGCGCTGGGCCAATTCAAGGTCAAGTGGCAGAACACCTGGGTGACCCAGTACGACGCGGTCGGCGCCGCCGGGCAGATTCAGCCGCGCAAGCCGGGCGTGGAAGTCAACGACAGCGCGATTCCCGAGTGGAGCTCCAACCTCACCCTGGATTGGAAGCGCAACGCCTGGAACGCGTCGTGGACCGTGCGCCACATCTCCGAGCTGACCGAAACCTGTCAGGCTTCGGCGTTGGCTTCGCCGTACTGCGACAACCCGGTAACCGGCGAGAACAAGCTCGCGCCGACCACCTATCACGACGTGCAGTTGGGTTATCGCTTCGAAGTGCTCAAGGGCCTGCAGATCACCGGCGGCGTCAACAACCTGTTCGACAAGGATCCGCCGATCTGCCTGTCGTGCTCGCTCAACGGTTACGACGCGTCCACCTACGACATCCCGGGTGGCCGTTTCCTGTACCTGCGCGCGGACCTGCGGTTCTGATCGCGGTCGCCGTCAATCGGCCGGCTTGGATCGGGGCGTCCGCGATCGGCGCGCCCGCGGTCGATCCGTTATCGACGGCTTGAAACACGAACGGCCGATGGGAGACCACCGGCCGTTTCGTTGTGGGATGTTCGCGGTGGGGTTGGGTTGAGGCCGTGGCCGCGACGGCCTGGCCGCGAATGCAGTGAGTGCGAAGGCGATGGGGGTCTCGCGGCGGCTTCATGCGTGCGCCGTCGTGTCCGGAGCTTTCGTGCGGTTCCACCGCTTTGAGACGGTTTCACGCGTTGTTCAAAACTGCATCGGCCGTGGCACAAGGATGCACGGCGTGCGTATAGCCACTAGAGCTAAGTCACACACCATTCGAGGGAGAGAGTCGATGAAAGCGTTACGCCGTCATACCTTGGCGAAAGCCATTCAGTTGTCCGTGCTGGTCGCCCTGCCGGGTTTGTCAGCCGCGCAGGAAGCCGCGCCTGCGAGCAGCACCACCACCCTGGACGCGGTCCAGGTCACCGGTACCCGCATCAAGAAAGCCGAGATCGAAAGCCAGGTTCCGATTCAGACCCTCACCCGCGACGACATCGAACGCACCGGTCTGACCTCGATCGGCGACGTGGTCCAGGAGCTCACCGGTTCGGGTTCTTCGTTCAACGGCAAGCGCAACGCCTCGGGCAACGACGGCTTCCCGTCCGACGGCGGCGGCGTGGGCGCCGGTTCGACCACGGTCGATCTGCGCCACCTGGGTTCCAAGCGCGTGCTGGTGCTGGTCGACGGCATCCGCTGGGTCAACGAATCCTCCGCCTCGGGCGTGGGTTCGGCGACCGACCTCAACACCATTCCGCTGGCCATCGTCGAGCGCATCGAAGTGCTCGAGGACGGCGCGTCCTCGCTGTACGGCTCGGACGCCATCGCCGGCGTGGTCAACATCATCACCCGGCGCAATTTCGACGGATTCCAGCTCACCACCAACTTCGGCCAGTACACCAAGGGCGACGGCACCAGCCGCGGCCTGGACTTCGCCTACGGCGGCAGCAGCGAGCGCGCCAACTGGTTCCTCGGCGCCAGCTACACCAAGCAGGACGAAGTCAGCTCGGCCGATCGCGAACTCTCGCGCTTCCCGGTGCCCGGCACCGGCCTGGCGCTGGGCAGCTCGCGCGTTCCCGGCGGGCGCATCGCCTTCACCGCGCCGGACGGGCGCAAGTACGATCTGGTCGCCAATCAGGGCCAGAGCAATCCGACCTACACGCCGGGTCAGCCCGCGTGTGCGCCCGGTGTGGTGCGCACCGACGGCTTCCACTGCTTCGGTTCCAACGATCCGTTCAACTTCGCCCCGTACAACTACGTGCTGTCGCCGTCCGAGCGCAGCGGCGTATTCGGCCAGTTCCGCTTCGACGTCAACGACAAGGTGCGTTGGTATGCGCGCGCCTTGCTCAACCGTCGCGAATCGGAGAACCGCGCCGCGCCCGAGCCGATCGATCTGGGACCCGGCGCCGGCAACGCGTTCGCGGCCGCGGTGGTGATGCCGGCCAACCATCCGTTCAATCCGTTCGGCGTGCAGCTCGATTCGAGCAACCTGAGCATCCTGCGCCGGCGTCCGATCGAGGGCGGTCCGCGCTACTTCGAACAGAAGGTCGATACCTGGTTCGTCGGCACAGGCCTGGAAGGCACCTTCGACGTCGGCGAGCGCGCCTTCTTCTGGGACGTCAACCTGGCCAGCAGCCGCAACAAGGCCGAGCAGACCAACCGCGGCAGCTACAACGCCAAGAACATCGCCACCGCGATGGGCGATCCGGCGATCTGCGCGGCCACGCCCGGGTGCACGCCGCTCAACATCTTCGGCTACAACACCATCACTCCGGCGATGTTGCAGTACATCAGCCCGGTGCTGCACGACAGCAGCGAGAACAAGCTGCAGTTGGCCACCTTCAACCTGTCCGGCGATCTGTTCGACATGTGGGCCGGCCCGCTGTCGTTCGCGACCGGTTACGAGTACCGCAAGTACGAGGGCTCCTACCGCCCCGATCCGATCACCGTGCGCGGCGAATACAACGGCGTGCCGTCGTTGCCGACCCAGGGCGAGTACGACGTCAACGAGGTCTACGTCGAGCTCAACGTGCCGCTGTTCAAGGACACCGCGTTCGGCAAGAGCCTGGACCTGAGCCTGGCCGGCCGCTATTCGGATTACTCCACCTTCGGCGGCGAGTTCACGCCCAAGTACGGCCTGCGCTGGCAGGTGGCCGACGAGCTGCTGTTGCGCGGCACGTACGCCGAAGGCTTCCGCGCGCCGTCGATCGGCGAGTTGTTCGGCTCGCAGAGCCGCGCCGACGTGGGCATGATCGATCCGTGTCTGATCGGTTCCAACGGCGCGCCGCCGACCGGCAGCGCGGCCAACTGCGCCGCGCAGGGCGTCAATCCGGGCACGCGCCAGGTCGATCCGCAGATCTCGGTGCTGACCGGCGGCAATCCGAATCTGGAACCGGAGCGTTCGACCAGCTTCTCGCTGGGCTTCGTGTGGACGCCGTCGATCTTCGAAGACAGCGCGATCGCCAAGCGCGTGGATATCGAGGGCACGTTCTACAGCCACCGCATCGAAGGCGCGATCCAGGCCATCGACCCGCAGACCCAGCTCAATCTGTGCGTGCAGACGCTGTCGCCGGAATTCTGCGGCGGCATCCAGCGCAATCCGATCACCGACCAGATCGACGGTTTCGCCAACTTCCTCGGCAACCTGAGCGTGATCAAGACCGACGGCTGGGACATCGACGTGTTCTGGACCCTGCCGGAAACCCGCTTCGGCCAGTTCAAGGTGGTCTGGCAGAACACCATCGTGGGCAACTACGAAGCGGTCGGCGCGGACGGTTCGTTGCAGCCGCTCGAAGTGGGCGTGCTGGTCAGCGATCCGGTCACCCGTTCGATTCCCGAATGGACCTCGAACGCGACCCTGGAATGGAGCTACGGCAAGTGGAACGCGTCGTGGACCGCGCGTCACATCAGCCAGTTGGTCGAGCAGTGCGGCGACGCCGCCGATTTCGCGGTGTGCAAGAACGATCCGCAGCCGGGCGAGAACCGCCTGGGCGCGACCACGTTCCACGACTTCCAGATCGGTTACCGCTTCGACGTGCTCAAGGGGCTGCAGTTGCAGGCCGGCATGAATAACGTGTTCGGCAAGGATCCGCCGACCTGCCTGTCGTGCAACCTCAACGGCTTCGACGGTTCGACCTACGATCTGCCGGGTGGTGGTTACTACTACGTGCGCGCCGATCTGCGGTTCTGATCGTTGCCGCGGCCGGTGCATCGGCCGCGGTCGCTGGATATGAAAACGAACGGCCGGTGGTTCGCCACCGGCCGTTTTCGTGTGCGCGTGCGGCAGGCTGTTCCCACACAGCGGCGTTCACTTACGGGCGCTCCCTGTAGGAGCGGCGCAAGCCGCGACCGCGCAGTCGCACCGACGATGCAATCGGCAATGCGGACGACACCCAATCGCGAACCGACGTTCGTACCGTATTGGGTATCTGCGCAGTTTGGCTGTGGGTTTCGAGGTTGGCGCGGCGACGCTGTCGCGGCTTGCGCCGCTCTTACCTCAGAGCCTTCAGGTCAAGGCGCTGACGGGCACATCGAGTTCCAACGACAAGGCCAGATGATCCGATTGCGCTGCAGGCACCGCGCGGGCGCCGGCGAAACTCAGGCCGTCGCCGAGCAGAATGTGGTCGATCGCGCGTTGCGGGCGCCAGCTGGGGAAGGTGGGGAACACTTCGCTCGGCGGCTGCAAACGGGTGTTGCGGAACAGCGCCTGCATCTCGGGGCGGTCGGCCGAGCAGTTGAAGTCGCCCATCAGCACCGCGTGCGGGTGGTCGTGCAGCAGTTCGGCGATGAAGGCGAGCTGGGTGGCGCGCGAGGTCGCGCCGAGCGATAGGTGCGCGACCGCGACGGTCAGGCCGTCGTCGCCGTTGCCGTAGTGGGCGATCAGCACGCCGCGGCCGGAGATCCGGCCGGGCAGAGGATGGTCGACGACTTCGCGCGGTTCCAGTTTGCTCAGCAGGCCGTTGGCGCTGGAGGCCACGCTGCCGACGCGGCGGTTGGGCTGGTGGCTCCAGTAGTCGAAGCCGGCGCGCTGGGCGAGGTAATGCGTCTGGTTGGTGAAGCCCGAACGCAGACTGCCCGGATCGGTTTCGTTGAGGCCGACGATGTCGTGCTCGCCGGCCAACTGGGCGATGGTGTCGAGGCTGCCGCGCTTGTTGCCGGCGGGCAGCACGTGCGACCAGCTGCGCGTCGCGTAATCGCTGTAGCGACGCGTGCTGGAGCCGGCCTGGATGTTCGCGCTGAGCAGGCGCAGCCGGCGTGTATTCATGCTCGGATCGATGCTCGCGCCGAGCCGATCAGTTCTTCTTCGCCGGCTCGACCACCGGCGCCGCCGGCGCGGTCGTCGGAGCGGCGGCCGGAGCGGCAGCGGCGGGCGCGGCGGCCTGCATCGCGGCGCGTTCGCGCGCGACCAGGTGATCGGTGATGCGCAGGTAGTCCTCGAAGTTCTTGCCCTTGATCAGGTACTTGCCGTTGACCACCAGCGACGGGCTGGCGCTGACGCCGGAGCGCTGCATGAATTGCTCAGCGCGCTTGCCCTTGGCGTTGATCGCGAAGCTGTTCATGGTGCCGATGAAGTCCGACGCCTTGACGCCGTACTTGGCGTAGAACGCGCCGAGCTGTTCGTCGGTGACGGTCTGGTAGTTGATCGACTGGTCGATATGCACGGCGCGGAACATCGCTTCGTGGGTCTTCTCGACCAGGCCCAGGGTCTGGGCGGCGTAGAAGGCCTTCTCGAACGGGATCGGGTTGCCGCCGAAGGGGCCGGCGATCGGGGTGAACTTCACGTCCGCGGTCTGCTTCTTGCGCCAATCGAGGATCTGCGGCTCGAACTGCGCGCAGTGCGGGCAGGTGTAGCTGAAGATTTCCGCGACTTCGATCTTGCCCGCGACCGGCTCGAACGGCTGGCCGGCGGGAATTTCGTCGTAGTCGGCGCCGGCGACCGGGGCCGGGCCGGCCGGCGGCGTGGCGACGGCGGCGGGCTGGATCGCGGGCTCTTCCGGCGCGGCGGCCGGTGCCGGCGTGGCGCCTGCATCGGTGGTCGCGGCAGGCGCGGTGGCTTCGTTGGCCGCCGGCGTGGCCGGGGCATCGGCGGCCGGAGCCGGGGTTTCGGTCTTGTTGCAGGCGGCCAGCGCGAACAACGCGCTCAGAACCAGCGGGTATCGGGACAAGGTGGCCAAACGCGAATTCATCAGAGCTCTCCGCAGACGAACGAATGAGGGGGCGGGCAAGGCGCGTGCCGGAAGACACCGGACGCGCCGCCGTCGAGGGCGGCCGCCAGGATAGCGGTCGCGGGACGTAACGTGGAGTGTAGGTGGTTGCCGCCGCGCCGATCGGCCGATCGCGCGTCGTGGTCGCGACCGGCGAGCGTCGAACTGCGGCCCGGGCGCTTCAGCGCTTGGCCGTGGTCCCGCGCTCCTTGGCGATCAGGTGATCGGCCACGCGCAGCATGTCGTCGAACCCCTTCTGGGTGGTGATGCGGTACTTGCCCGCCACCACCATCGCCGGAGTGCCGTCGACGCCCGCGGCCATGATGAAGTCGCCGGCGCGCTTCATCGCCTGCGCGGTGGCCGGGCCGGTCATGGTCGCGGCGAAGGTGTTCGCGTCGGCGCCGTACTTGGCGTAGAAGGCGCCGATTTCGGCCGCGGTGGCGTTCTGGATCGGCAGGCTGCGCTGTTCGTGCAGCGCCTTGAACACCGCTTCGTGGGTCTTGGGCAGCAGCTTGAGCGTCTGCGCGGTGTAGAAAGCCTGCGCGTACGGCGTCCAGTAGCTGCCCCACGGCGCGGCCAGCGGCACGAAATTGACGTCGGCCGGAAGCTTGGCCTTCCACGCGCTGATCTGCGGTTCGAAGTGAGCGCAGTGCGGGCAGGTGTAGCCGAACACTTCGACCACCTCGATCTTGCCGGCGGCCGGAGCGAACGGCTTGCCGCCCTCGATTTCGACATAGTCCACGCCCGGCTCGGGCGTGGGGCCGGCCGGCGCGGCGGCCTTGGGCGCGGCGGTGGCGGCGAAGGGGAGCACGGCGAGCAGCAGCAAGGTGGCCAGGCGTCGATTCATTGGTAGGTCTCGTCGGTGGTGAGGCCCGGTCGCGCCACGGAGGGCCGTCGCGCCCGGGACGGGCGGGCATGAAAAACGCCGGCACCCAGGATAACGGCCGGCGTTGCGCAGTCAGAGTATGCGATGGGACTTAAATGCGGCGTGGAAGTTCCGCGGTGCGTATTGGGTGATGGCGGTCACCTTCTTGCGGCGCGCTTGGGATTCTGGCTGTAGGAGCTGCGCAAGCTGCGACCAGGAACCTAGCCTGCGACGAAAGCCAGATGTCGCGGTCGCAGCTTGCGCAGCTCCTACATCGAGACTTCCGGGTTACCGATGGCCGTAAACGAAAACGCCGGCCTGTCGCCAGGCCGGCGTTGGTGAGCGCATCGATGGCGCCCAGGCTTCAGCCCTTGGCGGGCGCCGGAGCGGCCGGTTGCGCGGCCGGGGCGGCGGCGGGCGCTGCCGGAGCTGCCGCCGGAGCTGCCGGCTTGGCCGCCGGTGCCGGGGCGGCGGCGACGTCGTCGGCGCGCTCGTGCAGGCCCTGCAGGTAGCTCGACAGCGAGCCGATTTCTTCGTCGGTCAGCTTCTTGGCCACCGAGGCCATGACGTTGAACAGGTGCGGATCCTTCTGCGTGGTCGTGCCGGCTCGGTATTCCTCCAGGCGACGCTGCGAGTAGACCGCCTGCTGACCGGCGATATGCGGGTAGGCCGGGCCCGGATTGCCCGCGCCGCCCGGACCGTGGCAGGCCATGCAGGCCGGGATGCCGCGATCCGCGTCGCCGCTGCGGAACAGCTGTTCGCCGACCTGATAGAACTTCTTGTCCTTGTTGGGGCCGGACGCGATCACGGTGTCGTCGGCCACGCCGGCGCCGGACTTCTGGGTCGCGAAATAGGCGCCCAGGTCGCGCGCGTCCTGCTCGCTGAGCGCGTCGGCGAAGGGCTTCATCGCCGCGGACATGCCGGTGTTGCGCTCGCCGGTCTTGAACAGGGCGATCTGGTGGGCGATGTAGCGCTCGCTCTGGCCGGCCAGGCGCGGGTACTGCGGATCGGTCGGGTTGCCGTCGAGGCCGTGGCAGGCCGCGCAGGTGCCGGCCTTGGTCGCACCGGCCTTGACGTCGCCCCACTTGGCCTTGGGTCCGCCGGAGAGCGGAGCGACCTGCACCGGCTCCTTGTCGGGGATCGGCGTGACCGTGGGCTGGGCGAACGCGACGGCGGCGACCGCTAAGGCGGCGATGCCGATCAGGCTCAGGACGCGGGCTTGGCTCATGTAGCTGGGCTCCGAACTACTGCTGGCTTGCTGTGCAAGGGCTGGCTGGATGGCGGTGCGGCCGGCCACTATGGGCGCCGGAACCTCGGAATTATCTGTCGCCGACCCGGATCGGGTCAACGCGGGTTCAGCCGCCCAGGTCGCAGAACGCGAGCGGGCGGCGGGGGCGTGCGATCCTATAGGCATGATCAACCACCTTGCCCGCGCCCGTTATCTGTTGTCGGCGCACAACGTCAAACAGCTGCCGCCCGACGGCGGTTTCGAGGTCGCCTTCGCCGGCCGCTCCAACGCCGGCAAGTCCAGCGCGCTCAATGCCATGTGCCAGCAGAACGCGCTGGCGCGGGTGTCCAAGACGCCCGGCCGCACCCAGCAGCTGGTGTTTTTCGACGTCAGCCTGCCGTATCGCGGACCCGAGCCGGCGCCGGACCCCGACCGCTTTCTGGTCGATCTGCCCGGTTACGGCTACGCCAAGGTGCCGCAGAACCTGCAGGCGCACTGGCAGGCGTTCCTGGATCGCTACTTCCAGACCCGTCAGGCCCTACGCGGGCTGGTAGTGGTGATGGACATCCGCCATCCGCTCAAGGACTACGACCGGCAGATGCTGGGTTATGCGGTCAGCCGCGATCTGCCCGCGCATGCGCTGCTGACCAAGGCCGACAAGCTCGGTCGCGGCCAGCAGCAGCAACAATTGATGACGGTACGCAAGGAACTGCAAGCGGCGTTCGGCGACACGATCAGCGTGCAGACCTTCTCGGGCGAGTCCAAGCAGGGCGTGGACGAGGCGCGCGAGAAAGTGATGGGCTGGCTGGGACTCGGCGATGCGCCGGCGTCCGCGCCGAGCGCGCCCGAGCTGCCGCGGGAAGAGTAAGCGCGGGCGTTCGAATTCGCGGGGCAAGTGAATTCGCTTGCGCGGGGCTGGCCGCTCTGTGAGAGGGCTGCTCTTGTGGGAGGGGCTTCAGCCCCGACGCTGTTCGATCCGCTCGCGGCAGAGTCAGGTCCGAGCGAATCATCGCGACCTGACAGGAAGGCGTCGGGGCTGAAGCCCTCCCACAAAACACCTCAGGCCTTCGATAAAGGCTTGGGGCGCGCGAAGTCTCGAACGTTTCATCGCGACCCGAGAGGAAAGCGTCGGGGCTCAAGCCCCTCCCACAAAACAGCTCGAGCCTTCGATCAAGGCTTTGGGGCGCGCGAAGTCTCGAACGTTTGCCGAGCAAGCCGGGTCGCCAGTAGCGCCGGCTGCCGGACCCTGGCCGCTTTCTTACCATCGTTCGCGTTAACCCCTGGGTGACTCACGAGCTTCGCGCATCGCGCGCGGGCTGCACCCAGGACAGATAACGCCATGGACCCGATCGCCGACCCGCAGACCATCCTCGCCGCCGGCGCCTACGGCACCGCGCTGCTGTTCTTCGCTTACGGCGCCTACGCGCTGCTCAAGACCAAGAACGCCGAACAGAACAAGAACGTGCGCTGGTATCTGGGCATCGGCGCGGTGGTGGTGGTGTCGATGATCGGTTTCGATACGCTCAAGAGCTGGCGTAGCGGCGAGCGCGTGGTGCCCAACGTGTTTCTGACCTTCTCGCCGCGTTTCGCCGCGGTGAACCTGCCCGATCCGGTGATCGAGTACCGCGGCCGGACCCAGGCGGCGAACGCGCCGATCCAGGTCGCCGACAACAACAGCAGCATCAACATTTCGGTCGATTCGATCATCGAGAAGGTCAAGGGCCTGCAGCAGAACAACCAGCAACTGCAGAACGCGCTCGGCAGCGCCGCGCTGGCCAGCCAGCCCAAGGAACTGGCCGAACAGATCGCCGCGGCCGACAGCGCCGGTCACGATCCCTGCGCCGGCGGCGGCGATGCGACCTTGTGCGGCTGGAAGCAGCTGTCCAACGGCGAGTTGGCCAGCGCGCAGGCGACCCTGACCGAGGCGGTGAAGGCCGCGCCGGTCGGCGATCCCAAGGCCAAGGCCACCGCGCTCAGCGGGCTGGGCGAGATTTACGTCGGCCAGGGCCGGATCGATGAAGCCAAGGTGGTGCTCAAGCGCGCCGCCGATCTGGGCAACGCCGGCGCCAAGAAGCGTCTGGATACCCTGGCGGTTCCGCCGAAGGCCGCGCCGATGCGGCCGCTTACGCCGGTGCTGCAGCCGGAGCGGCCGAACTTGCGCGAGCGGTCGGCGCGTGAGGTGCCGGCGCGCGGATAACCCGCATCCGTCGCGACGACGGACCGGGCGCCGCCCATCGGCCATGCCGGCGAAGGCGGAGCCGTTTCGATAGCGCTCGCATCGTTTCCGTGCCGCGGCGCTTTATCGTCTGCGCTTACTGCGCCTGCAGCGGTCGCGATGATTGGATCTCGCCGCGCGAGTCGTACAGGCGCGAGGTGTCCAGTGCGCCGTCGCCGTCGCTGTCGATCTCCCCGCCGGTCAGGCGTCCGCCGGTGTAGAGGTTGCGCTTGATCACCCGGCCCTGCGCATCGAGCCATTCCTCGGAGGTCAACACGCCGCGCAGCGCGATCTGTTGCCGTTCCGGAGCGCCGTCGCCGTCGTAGTCGGCGCTCTGGCCGGTCCACACGCCATCGCGGTAGGTTTCCACGGTTTCGTAGGAGCCGTTGAAATCCTGGTCCTGTTCGGCGCCGGTCGCCAGGCCGCGCGCATCGTATTGGGTGACCAGATCCGCGTCGCCGTCGGTGTTGCGATCGGATTGCACGCGCACCAGCCGCTCGCCTTCGAAGAACAGGCGTTCATCGGCGACGCCGTCGCCGTTGTAGTCAGCGCTTTCCTCGCGGGCTCCCGGCTGCATCGCGATGCCGGTCGCGGCGGCGCCGAGCAAGGCGCCGATCAGCAACGCGAACACGATGCCGCCCATGCCGGTACCGGTATGGCGCAGTTTGCGCTGGTTCAACGGCCGATAGGCGTTGCCATCTTCGACATGTTCGGGCGTGTCGTCATCGCCGAAATCCTGGTCGGCGGGTTCGTCCTCGTCGTCGCTCAGCGGAACGGCCGATGCTTGCCATTCCTCGATGATCTCGCGCGCACGCGCAGCGTCCTGATCGGCGACTTCCACCCGCACCGATCCGCCCACCGGCAGCAATCCGGCGCCGCCTTCCAGCGCGCCGCCGAACACGAACGATTGAATCCCTTCCTGCCCCAGCAACCCGCGCACGAGCTGCGCATCCGCCGAATGGGCGGCGTGATAGACGATTAGCACCGATGTCCTCCCTGGACGCGACCGGCCGGTCCGTCCAGGCGAGTATCCCGCGACTGCCGCCGCATGGCGAGCGGCGCGGAACCGACGCGATTTCAGCCGCCAACGCGCGCGGCGTACATGCCGTAAGCCGGCAGGATCAAACGCTGGCCGTGGATGCGGCCGCCGGGCAGCCCATGGCCGGCGTCGACGGCCCAGGCCGCGCGTTCGCCCAGTTCCACCGAAGCCTCGCCGTCGCCGAGATTGAACGCCATCAGCATCGCTTCATCGCCCGTGCCGCGCACGAAGGCGATGACCGGCTCGGCGCTGTCGATGAAACCGATCGCGCCGTCGAGCAGGGCGCGATGACGCTTGCGCCAGCCCAGGAAACGACGGAAACCGTTGAGCGCGGACGCGGGATCGTCCTGCTGGCGCGCCACATCGAGCCGGCGATGGCTGGCCGGAATCGGCAGCCACGGCTCGCCGGTGCTGAAGCCGGCGCCTTCGCCGCCGTCCCACGGCAGCGGCGTGCGGCAGCCGTCGCGGCCCTTGAAGTTCGGCCAGAACGCCTTGCCGTAAGGATCCTGCAAGGCCTCGAACGGCACCTCGGCTTCGGGCAGGCCGAGCTCCTCGCCCTGATACACGCACACCGAGCCGCGCAGCGAACACGCCAGTGCGCTGAGCAAGGTGGCGAAATGCGCCGGACGCGCGCCGCGGCCCCAGCGGGTGACCACGCGCTGCACGTCGTGATTGGAGATCGCCCAGCACGGCCAGCCTTCGCGCATGGTCGCTTCCAGCCGCTGCACGGTGCCGCGGATGTGTTCGACGCTGTAATCCTCGGTCAGCAGTTCGAAGCTGTAGCCCATGTGCAGGCGGCCGGCGCGGGTGTACTCGTCCATGGTCGCCAGCGAGTCTTCCGAGGAAATCTCGCCCAGCGCCACCGCGCCCGGATAGCGATCCAACAGCGCGCGCAACTCGCTCAGGAACGCCAGATTCTCCGGCTGGGTGTTGTTGTAATGGTGGTACTGGAACGCGTACGGATTGTCCGGACTGAAGCCGCGTCCGACCCGCTGCGACGGCGGCTTGGGCGGGTTGTCGCGCAGTTGCGCGTCGTGGAAGCAGAAATTGATCGCGTCCAGGCGCAGACCGTCGACGCCGCGGTCGAGCCAGAAGCGCACGTTGTCGAGCACCGCCGCGCGCACCGCCGGATTGTGGAAATTCAGATCCGGCTGCGACGACAGGAAGTTGTGCAGGTAGTACTGCTGCCGGCGCGGTTCCCAGCGCCAGGCCACGCCGCCGAACAGCGACATCCAGTTGTTCGGCGCGGTGCCGTCCTCGCGCGCGTCGGCCCAGACGTACCAGTCGGAATACGGGTTGTCGCGGCTTTCGCGGCTGCGCCTGAACCACTCGTGTTCGCTGGACGTGTGGCTGAGCACCTGGTCGATCATCACCCGCAAGCCCAACGCATGCGCCTTGGCCAGCAGGCGATCGAAATCGTCGATCTGGCCGAACAGCGGATCGACCGCGCGGTAATCGGCGATGTCGTAGCCGAAATCGGCCATCGGCGATTTGAAGAACGGCGAGATCCAGATCGCGTCCACGCCCAGGTCGGCGACATAGCCGAGTTTGTCGATGATGCCCGGCAGGTCGCCGACGCCGTCGCCGTTGAGGTCGCGGAAGCTTCTCGGATAAATCTGGTAGACGACCGCGCCGCGCCACCACGGGTCGCCGGCTTGCGGCGTCTGGATCGGCGCTGTTTGTACCGGCGCTGTTTCGACGGGCGCAGTTTGGATCTGCGTAGTTTTGATCGGATCGCTCGACACGCCGGGCCCCTGGAATCGATTGGCGGCCTTCGTGCTGCACTGCCGCGATACAGGCCAGCTTACCGCCGCCGACCCGCGCGGCCCGAGCCTGTGCATACGTATTCAGCGCGAAACCGCCAGAAGAAGTGCGACATGAATGCGACTTAATCCCATGAATACGTATGCATAACCCGCTGTTGGCGCGAAGGCTTGCCTAACATGCGCCACAGACCGAAGGCGCACGCCGCCGAGGCAACCGCAGCGCGATTCAATGCGCGCGGCCGACACACAGCGCTTCTGGAGGGGAGCATGTCGAGATCGAAGCCCAATAGCTTGCACGTCCCGTCGCAATCGAAATTCAACCGTCACCTGTTGACCGCGGCCCTGGCCTCGCTGGGGGTGTGCGGCTCGTGGACTGCCTGGGCAGCTGACGCACCCGCGCCGCAAGAAGCCGTGCCCGCCGCCGCCGAAGCGCCGCAAGCCGATGCGCATCAGCTCGACGCGGTCCAGGTCACCGGCAACCGTCGCGTGCAGTCGATCCAGAAGTACGCCGGCACCATCCAGTCCTTCAGCGGCGACGACCTGACCAAGCTCGGCATCAACACCGACTTCCGCAATCTGCAGGCAGTGGTGCCGGGATTGCAGATCACCAAGCAGGAAGGCAAGTACGAAATCTTCCTGCGCGGCATCGGCGCGGCCGATTCGGATTTCTCCTCCGATCCTTCGGTGGCGACCTATTACAACGGCATCTACCTGCCGCGTCCGCGCTCGATCGGCCCGATGTTCTTCGACGTCGACCGCATCGAGGTCAACAAGGGCCCGCAGGGCACGGTGCGCGGCCGCAACGCCACCGGCGGTTCGATCAACGTGATCTCCAAGCGCCCCGAACTCGGCGTGACCAGCGGCGGCCTCAAGGTCGGCGCCGGCAATTACGATTTCACCACCGCCGAGGGCGTGCTGAACCTGCCGATCGGCGAGACCTTCGCGCTGCGTGCGGCGTTGTTCGACGAGGAGCGCTCCTCGTACATCAGCAACGGCTATCCCAAGTCGCTGTTCGACGCCGAAGGCCCGAGCGCGCTGGACAACCAGGCCGCGCGCCTGTCGATGCTGTGGGAGCCCAACGACAAGTTCTCCGCGTTTGTGATGCTCGACAAGGTGACCGAGCGCGGCACCGGCGATCCGGGCCTGTTCGCCGAGCGCGGCCTGGCCGCGGGCTACGACATCAAGGACCTGGACGATCCGTTCAAGCAGTACTTCCGCACCCAGGGCAGCACGACCAACGACATCGAAGGCATCGCCGGCACCTTCACCTACAACTTCAACGACAAGGTGTCGGTGGAGTTCAACACCTCGTACCGCAAGTACGACTTCTACAACCGCAACGCCTCGCGTGAATGGCAGCTCGGGCCGGTGTATCCGGGTTCCGATCGCGAAGCCTATTTCAATCCCGAGCGGCTGGACTGGTACGACACCTTCTATCAGTCCGACAAATCCAGCTCGACCATCAACGAGCTGCGCGTGTTCGGCGACACCGGCCGCCTGATCTGGTCGGCCGGCCTGTTCAATTACGAGGAGAAGTACGACTACGCCTCCTGGGACGTCGGCAACGGTTACTTCGGCGATTGCGACTGGTGGCGTCCGGGCACGGTCTGCGGCTATCAGGACGGCCTGGGCGGCGAGAACCGCGGCGACAAGTCCAAGGTGGAGTCCAATGCGGTCTACGGCGATTTCAGCTTCGCGGCGACCGATTCGCTGCGTCTGATCGGCGGCATCCGCTACACCCGCGACAAGAAGATCGCGCGCGAATCCAATGTCAAGTATCAGTTCATCATTCCAGAAGAACTGTTCCAGCAGTTCACCGGCCAGCCGATCAACACGTCCACGAATCCGTACACGACGGGGCTGATCCTGGGTTCACCGGGCTTCCGTCTGGCGCCTCCAGGCGACCGTCGCGGTGGCGATCCGAGCATCTGCACCGGCTGGTCGCCGGGCGAACTCAAGTGCGGTCCGGGTGGCAACACTCTGGACTATTTCCTCGGGGGTATCGACAGCTTCGGCGCCAACGACAACTGGGCGCAGTTCCTGCAAAAGAATCGCGATCAGATCCAAGTCATCGCGCGATCCGACTTTCCGGGAGGCAAGAGCGAGGACACTTACAAGGACAGTTACGTCGACTGGCGGGTTGGCTTTGAATACGACGTCAACCCGCAGGTGATGGTGTACGGCACCGTCTCCACCGGTACCCGTTCGGGCGGCATCAACCGTCCGCTGTTGCTCAACGACGGCAGCGCGCTGGCGCCGTCGTTCGAACCCGAAGAACTGACCTCGTACGAAGCCGGCATCAAGGGCGATTACGTCTGGGGCGAGACCCCGGTGCGCTTGAACGCGTCGGTGTTCTACTACGACTACAAGAACAAGGTGTTGCAGAACCTGATCGACGTACCGGCGCCGACGCCGACCAACCCGAACGCGACCAGCCGCCAGGTGTTCAACGACAACGCGGCCAACGCCAGCGTGCTGGGCCTGGAGCTGGAAGGCCGGGTCGGGTTGCCGCACGGGTTCAACGTCGGTTACAACTTCACGTACCTGGATGCGACTTTCGACGATTCCATGGTGCTCGACACGCGTTCGGGCGGGTTGGGGCTGATCGTGCCGCTGGACGGCAACCGACTGCCGAACACGTCCAAGTACAACGCCAACGTGAGCCTGTCGCAGACCATCGACATCAATCGCGGCGCGCTGTCCTCGTTCGATTGGACGATCAATGTGACCTACCGTTCGGACTACTACCTCACCGCGTTCAACAGCCGCGGCTTCGGGCTGGACGCGGCCGGCAACGTCATCGAGATCCCGCTCAAGGACATGCCGTTCAACAACGGCTCCAACCCGGCCGCCGGTGGCGGTCCGGCCAATGGGCTGGCGATGCGCGACGATGTCGACGGGTTCGTGACGGTCAATGTCTCGGCGGGGTTGAACTTCGGCAGCGACAATCAGTTCCGGATTGATGGGTTCGTGTCCAATCTCACCGACGAGGTTTATTCGGGTAAGGGGTTCGTCAACAACGCGACCAATATCCGGTACTTGAATACGCCTCGGATGTATGGGGTTCGGTTTTCTTCGCAGTTTTAAGGGCAAGAGCAAATCCCCCCTAACCCCCCTTTTTCAAAGGGGGGAATAGTGCGCGGGGATTTGGCGAGAACGTCGCAGTCGCTTGTCTTCCTCCTTTGTTGAGGGGGATTGAGGGGGATTTGCTTTTAGCGCCACCGGTCCGCCCAGTTCGCTCCATCCCATGCCAGTATCGAACCCCATGACCGACAGTTCCCGCGCCCAGCCCCGCAAGCCGCAGCTGTCGTTCTGGCAGATATGGAACATGTGTTTCGGCTTCCTCGGCATCCAGTTCGGCTTCGCGCTGCAGAACGCCAATGTCAGCCGGATCTTCCAGACCCTGGGCGCGCCGATCGACGACATCCCGATGCTGTGGATCGCTGCGCCGTTGACCGGGCTGATCGTGCAGCCCATCGTCGGTTATCTGTCCGACCGCACCTGGACCGGGCTGGGGCGGCGCCGGCCGTATTTCCTGGTCGGCGCGGTGTTGGCGACGTTGGCGTTGCTGGCGATGCCGAACTCGCCGACCTTGTGGATCGCCGCCGGCCTGCTGTGGATCCTCGACGCGTCGATCAATATCTCGATGGAGCCGTTCCGCGCCTTCGTCGGCGACCAGTTGCCGCAGCAGCAGCGGCCCACCGGCTACGCGATGCAGAGCTTCTTCATCGGTGTCGGCTCGGTGGTCGCCAGCGCGTTGCCGTACGCGCTGGCGCATTTCGGCGTCGGCAATACCGCCGGGCCCGGCGAGGTGCCCGATACGGTGCGCTACGCGTTCTATTTCGGCGGCGCGGTGCTGTTGCTGTCGGTCGGCTGGACCGTGCTGCGCACGCGCGAGTACCCGCCTCAGCAGCTGCATGCCTTCGACGAGGCGCCGGCGCTGCCGCGGCCGGAGCGCGACCGAGTGCGTTGCCTGCTGCTGGGCGCGTCGTGGATGGTGGTCGGCGGTATCTGCGCGACTGCGATCTCGATGTTGGCGTTGGACCGGCAGTTGTATGTGCTGGCCGCGTTGATCGCAGCGTTCGGCCTGGCGCTGTTGCTGCGCGGCCTGGTCCGCGACGGTGGCGGTTTCGCCACGGTGATGGACGATCTGGGCGCGATGCCGCCGACCATGTTGCGGCTGGCCGTGGTGCAGTTCTTCTCCTGGTTCGCCTTGTTCGCGATGTGGATATACACCACGCCGGCGGTCACTCAACTGCATTACCACAGCAACGACACCGCTTCGGCCGCCTACAACGAAGGCGCCAACTGGGTCGGCATACTGTTCGCCGCCTACAACGGTTTCGCCGCGCTCGCCGCCATCGTGATTCCGCCGATGACGCGGCGCTGGGGCCTGCGCTGGACCCATCTGTTCAATGTCGCGCTCGGCGGCGCGGGCCTGATCTCGATCGCGCTGATCCGCGATCCGCAATGGCTGCTGTTGTCGATGCTCGGCGTCGGCTTCGCCTGGGCCTCGATCCTATCGTTGCCCTACGCGATGCTGTCCGACAGCGTGCCGGCGGCGAAGATGGGCGTGTTCATGGGCATCTTCAATTTCTTCATCGTGATTCCGCAGTTGGTCGCGGTCAGTCTGCTCGGGTTTTTGATCAAGCAGTTGTTCGGCGGGCAGCCGGCGATGGCCTTGGTGATCGGCGGGGTCAGCTTGTTCGCGGCGGGCCTGTGCGTATTGTGGGTGCGCGAGCCCGGAACGGAACCCCAGGCATGAGGGCGTTGCGCGTCGCGATGCTGGCCTTGGCCCTATGCGGCTGCGCGCAGGCCGCGCGCGATGCCGCGCCGTCGCGCGACTACTACGGCACGCTGGAGCCGATGGCGAGCGATGCGGTGTATTTCGTGGTCACCGACCGCTTCGTCAACGGCGATACCGGCAACGATCAGCGCGAGCAGGGCGGACCGGACCCGGCGACCCGAACCTTCGACCGCCCGGTGCCCGGCGCGCCGGCCGGGCAGAGCGACAACATCGGCTACCTCGGCGGCGATTTCAAAGGCCTGCTCGACAACGCCGACTACATCCACGACATGGGTTTCGGCGCGGTCTGGCTGACGCCGATCGTCGACGACCCCGATCAGGCCTTCACCGGCGGCGACGCGGTGACCTGGGGCGGCGCGTTCCAGGACCGCGGCAAGACCGGTTATCACGGTTATTGGGGCGTGGATTTCTACCGGCTCGACGAGCATCTGCCGAGCCGCGATCTGGATTTCGCCGGACTGACCCGCGGATTGAAGCAGCACGGCTTGAAGACGGTGCTCGACATCGTCGCCAATCACGGCTCGCCCTCGTTCACGATGCCCAAGGATCAGCCCAGGTACGGCGAGATCTATCGCGATGGCGTGCTGATCGCCGATCACCAGAATCTCGCGCCGGAACAGCTCGATCCTGCGGGTAATCCTTTGCACCGGTTCTTCCACAACGAAAAGGATCTGGTGCAGCTGTCGAACATCGACGACACCAATCCGGCGGTGCTGGATTACTTCGTCGGTGCCTATTCGCAATGGATCGACCAGGGCGCCGACGCGTTCCGTATCGACACCATCCGGCATATGCCGCCGGCGTTCTGGAAGAAGTTCTCCGATCGCATCCGCGCCAAGCGCCCCGGATTCTTCATGTTCGGCGAGGCGTTCGACTACAAGGCCGAGAACATCGCACCGTTCACCTGGGCCGAGAACGGCGGTGTCAGCGTGCTCGATTTTCCGCTCAAGGAGCGCATGGCCGAGGTGTTCGGGCGCAAGCACGGCGATTTCTCGCTGCTGAGCGAACGTCTGTATCTGGCCGACGGGCCGTACGCGAACCCGTACGAGCTGATGACGTTCTACGACAACCACGACATGCCGCGGCTGGACGCGAGCGACGAGGGCTTCGTCGACGCGCACAATTGGCTGTTCACCGCGCGCGGGATTCCGGTGATCTATTACGGCTCGGAAGTCGGCTTCGAACGCGGCCGGGCCGAGCACGCGGGCAATCGCAATTATTTCGGGCAGGCGCGGATCGATGCGGCGCGCGGTCATCCGATTCGCCGGTCGCTGACGCGAATCGCCAAGCTGCGCGAGCAATCGCCGGCCTTGCAGCGCGGGCTGCAGGTGAATGTGTCGCTGAAGGGCGATCGCGCGGTCTTCTATCGCGTCTACGAACATGCCGGGCAGTCGCAGATCGCGCTGGTGCTGCTCAACAAGGGCGATGCGGCGGCGGAATTCGAGGTTCGCGAGTATCTGCAGGCCGGGCGTTGGCGCGCGGTGCTGGGCGGCGGCGAGGTCGATGTCGGCGAGAGCGGCGTGCTGAAGGCGACGGTGCCGGCGCATGGGGCCGAGGTCTATCTGCTGGATGCGCCGGTGAAGCGCGCGGATCTTATCGCGGCGCTGGACGTGGCGATGGCGGGCGCGCGCCGGCGCACGAAGTAGCGCGGTCGCGGCTTGCGCCGCTCCTACAGGGGCTTCGGGCAGCCTCGCAAAGGTTCATGTAGGAGCGGCGCAAGCCGCGACCGTATCAATTCAACCATCGCGCAGGCTTGTGGCCGCGCTTCGCTCAATCCGCCTGCGCCCCACAAGACTTCCGTACCACCAGCGCCGTCGGCAACCGGATGCTTTGCGCCTCCTCGCCGTCCACCAGCCGCATCAACGTATCCACCAGCAACTCGCCGGCCTGCTTGGTGTCCTGGAAAATCGTCGTCAACGGCGGATGCGCGAAGCGCGCCATCGGAATATCGTCGAAGCCGATCACCGACACGTCCTCGGGCACGCGCAGGCCGTGCTCGGTCAGCGCGCGCATCGCGCCCAACGCGATCAGGTCGCTGGCGGCGAACACCGCGTCGAACGGCAACCCGCGTGCGATCAACTCGCGCGCCGCGGCATGACCTGCGTCTTCGGAGCTTTCCGCGTCGACCTGCAAGGCGCGGTCCAGCACCAGTCCCGCCTCGTCCAGCGCGCGTTCGCAGCCGATGAACCGATCGAGAAATTCGGGGTAGTGACTGGATGCGTCGCCGAGAAACGCCACGCGCTTGCGGCCCAGCGACAGCAGATGGGATCCGGCCTGATGGCCGCCGCCGATGTTTTCGCAACCGATCGACAAGCCCGGCTGATCGGGCAGTACCGCGCCCCAACGCACGAAGCGGGTGCCTTGCTCGACCAGCTTCTGCAGCTTGCCCTGATAGGCGAGGTAATCGCCGTAGCCGAGCAGGATCAGCCCGTCGGCTTTCATGCTGTCTTCGTAGTCGCCGGCCCAGTCGTCGGAGAGCTGCTGGAACGAGATCAGCAAGTCCTGGCCATGGCGCGCACACGCGCGGGTGATCGAGCCGAGCATGGACAGAAAGAACGGATTGATATGCGACTCGTCCGGGGTCGGGTCCTCGAACAGCAGCAGCGCCAGCGTGCCCGAGCGTTGCCGGCGCAGGCTGGAGGCGTGGCGGTCGACCTTGTAGTTGAGTTCGCGCACCACCGCTTCCACGCGCTTGCGGGTTTCGGCGTTGACCAGCGGCGAACCGCTGAGCACCCGCGAGACCGTGGCCTGGGAGACGCCGGCCAGGTGGGCGATGTCGACCGAGGTGGCTTTCGACTTCTTGCGCATGGGGGCGAGTGTAGCTTTAGTGCGGGGATTCGGGATTGGATATTCGGGATTCGAAAGTCCCGGCCTCACCGAGGATCCATCCACCCGCGCAAGGCATCCACCACCACATTGATCGCCACGATCAGCGCGCCGATCACCAGCACCACGCCCAGCACCAGGGTGTAGTCGCGGTTGAGCGCGCCCTGCACGAAGTAGCGGCCCATGCCGGGGATGCCGAACACCTGTTCCACCACTGTCGAACCGGTGACCACGTTGATCAGGGCAGGCGACAACCATGCCACCACCGGCAGCATCGCCGGTTTGAGCGCATGCGCGAACAGCAGCCGCGTCTCGGACAGGCCGCGCGCGCGGGCGGCGCGCAGGTAATCGGCCGACAAGGTTTCCAGCATCGAGGCGCGGGTCAGCCGCGCGCAGTAGGCGATGTTGGGCAGGGCCAGGGCGATCGCTGGCAGCACCACGTTGTCCCATTCGCCCCAGCCGCCGGCCGGCAGCCAATGCAAGGTCACCGCGAACAGCAGCACCAGCAACGGGGCGACCACGAACTTCGGCACCGCCAGGCCCAGGCCGGCGACGAACATCAGCACGCGATCGGTCCAGCCGCCGGCGCGCAGCGCGGCCCATACGCCCAGGCTCACGCCCACCAGCAATGCCAGCAGCAGCGCGATGCCGCCGTTGAGCGCCGACACCGGCAGCGCATTGGCGATGAGTTGGTTGACCGTGTAATCGGGGTATTGGAACGAAGGCCCGAGGTCGCCGCGCGCCGCGTCGCCGAGCCAGCCCAGGTATTGCATCGCCAAGGGCTGATCGAGCCGGTACTGCGCATCGAGTACCGCCTGCACCTCAGGCGGCGCGGCTTTCTCGGAGTCGAACGGACCGCCCGGCGCGGCGCGCAGCAAGACGAAGCACAAGCTCGCCAGCAACCACAGGGTGATCACGGCCTCCAGCAGCCGCGAGGCGAAGCGGGCCAGGCCGGGCGCGAGGCGCATCAGACCTGCACGCCGAACAGACGGCCGACCAGGGTCGCCGCCGCCATCGCCAACGCGCCCCAGAACGCGACCCGCAAGGCTCCGCGCAGCACCGGCGCGCCGCCGGTCCAGGCCGCCAGCGCGCCGGAGATCGACAACGCCACCAAGGTCGCCGGAATCGCCACCGCCTGCACCCGCCCGGGCGGCGCCACCAGCACCGCGGCGATCGGCAATGCCGCGCCGCAGACGAAGGCGCAGGCCGACGCCAGCGCGGCCTGCACCGGACGCGCGCGCAAGGTATCGGTGATGCCCAATTCGTCGCGCGCGTGACTGCCCAGCGCATCGTGTTCGCTGAGTTGGCGCGCGACTTCATGGGCCAGCTCCGGCGTCAGCCCGCGCTGAACGTAGATGCTGGCCAGTTCTTCCAGCTCGCTCTGCGGATCCTCGGCCAGTTCGCGTTTTTCCACCGCGATGTCGGCGTGTTCGGTATCGGCTTGCGAACGCACCGACACGTATTCGCCGGCCGCCATCGACATCGCTCCGGCGACGGTGCCGGCGATGCCGCTGGTGAGCACCGCGGCCGCATCGGCGCCGCTGGCGGCCACGCCGACCACCAGTCCGGCGACCGAGACGATGCCGTCGTTGGCGCTCAGCACCGCCGCGCGCAACCAGCCCACGCGGTCGGAGCGATGCACTTCCGGATGCCGGCTGCGCGCGTGCGGACGCTGCGAAGGCGCGGTCATGGCGACAGACTCAGCCAGCGGCTGGCGTGCCGGTCCAGCGCGTTGGACTGGAAGCCGCGCACGCGCTCGGACACCAGATGCTTGGAGGTATAGAAGTACAAGGGAATCGCCGCGTTGTGGTTGAGCAGGCGTTGCTCGGCCGCGCGCAGCCAGGCGTTGCGCGCGGCTTGCGAATGCGCCGCGTCGGCCCGGGCCAGGCGTTGGCGATAGTCGGCGTCGTCGTAACCCATCCAGTTCAACGGGCCGTCGCTGCCGAAGGCGGCGAGGAAATTGCGCGCATCGGGCAGATCGCCGATCCAGCCGCCGCGGAACACCTGGGTGATCGCGCGCTGCTTGCGGTTCTGCACGAACACCTTCCACTCCTCGTTGCGCAGGCGCACCTGCACGCCCAGGGTCTGCCGCCACATCGCCGCGACCGCGAGCGCGAGCCGGCGGTGCGGGGTGGAGGTGTTGTAGCGCAGCTCGATCACCAACGGATGGTCGCGGGAATAACCCGCATAGCGATACAGGCCGCGCGCATGCGCCTCGCGCTGGGCCTGCGGCATCGCCGCCCAGGTCGCGGCCGCGGGCGTATAACCGGCGATACCCGGCGGCACGATGCCGTAGGCCGGGGTTTCGCCCAGGCCGGTGACATAGCGGGTGAGTTTGTCGCGATCGAGCGCCATCGACAGCGCGCGACGCAGCGCCAGGGTTTTGTCGGCGCACACCGGCGTGGCGCAATCGGTGTTGCGCAACGGCGGCTTGGTGACGTTGAGGCCGAGCCAGAACGCGCCCAGATACGGCGACAGCCGCAACTGCGCACCGAAGCGTCGACGCAGCGCGGTCAGCGGCTGCGGCGGCACCACTTCGGTGATGTGCAGATCGCCGGCGGCGAAACGCTGCAGTTCGGCGGCCGCGTCCTCGGTGACGTGGAAGCGCACGCGTTCGATCGCCACCGCGGCGGCATCGTGAAAGCGCGGATTCTTCTCGACCAGCACGTGGGCCTGCGGCGTCCATGCGCGCAGCCGGTAAGCGCCGTTGGACACCAGCCGTCCGGGTTGGGTGTGTTGCGCGCCGTACTGGTTCACTGCCGGCAGATACACCGGAAAGGCGATCGGCAGCGTCAGCAGCGCCGGCAGCGATGCGCTGCGGTTGAGGGTGAATACGACCGTGCGCGGGTCCGGCGCCGCCACGCCGAGGCGCTCGGGCGGCAGCGTGCCGGCCTGCACGGCCTGGGCATTGTCCAGCGCATCGAACAACTCGCCGAACGGCGCGGCCGTGGCCGGAGCGAAGGCGCGGCGGAAGCTGGCGAGCACCTGCGCGGCGTCCAACGGCTCGCCGTTGCTCCAACGCAGGTCTTCGCGCAGGGTGAAGGTCCAGATGCGGCCGTCGGCCGACACCGTCCAGCGTCGGGCCATGCCCGGGATCAGCCGGCCTTGCGCGTCCTCGGTCACCAGACCCTCGTACAGATCCCGCAACACGTTGCCGCAGGCCACTTCCTGGCAACGGTGCGCGTCCAAGGTGCTCGGTTCCGGGCCGTTGCCGCGTTCCAGCTGAGCGTCGCCGGTCTGCGCAGGCACGGCGGGCGCCATCAGCGCCAGTAGCAGGGCCGAACCATAGCGTTGCAGGACGGACGTTGTTCGGCGCAAGACGGGCTCTACACTGCCAGGGTCTTGCGATTGTAGGCGACCCGCCGCATATCCAGACCCAGAAACCATGCGTACTAGCGCAAGCTAGGATGCCAGGGCCTCGGACCGGCTCCCGTGCGACGGGACGCCGGTTACGGTCGTTGCGCCGCGCGAAGCGGACGCGACCGGGCCCGGTCCAGACGATCGATTCAATCAGCGAGGTGGATGTGTCCGGTCCCAGCCAGGTCAAGGATATTGAGATTCCCGACATCAAGGGCGGCGCGCGCGCCGTGCTGGTCGATTACCTGGCCTCGGGCGCGCGCCCGGAGTCGGATTGGAAGATCGGCACCGAACACGAGAAGTTCGGTTTCCGCACCGACGATCTGCGTCCGCCGACCTTCGACGGCGATCGCGGCATCGAAGCCTTGCTCAAGGGCCTGACCCAGTTCGGTTGGGCGCCGGTGGAGGAGAAGGGCCGGGTGATCGCGCTGACCCGCGAGGAGGCTTCGGTCTCGCTGGAACCGGCCGGTCAGTTGGAACTGTCGGGCGCACCGCTGGCGACCTTGCACGACACCTGCGTGGAAGCGGCGACCCATCTGCGCGAGGTGCGCACCGTCGCCGAGCCGATGGGACTGGGCTTCCTCGGCATGGGCTTTCAGCCCAAGTGGCGCCGCGACGAAATGCCGTGGATGCCCAAGGGCCGCTACAAGATCATGCGCGAGTACATGCCCAAGGTCGGCGATCTCGGCCTGGACATGATGACCCGCACCAGCACGGTGCAGGTCAACCTGGACGTGCGCGACGAAGCGGACATGGTCAAGAAGTTCCGCGTGTCGCTGGCCTTGCAGCCGATCGCGACCGCGCTGTTCGCCGATTCGCCGTTCACCGAAGGCAAGCCCAACGGCTATCTGTCGTACCGCTCGCACATCTGGACCGACACCGACGCCGACCGCACCGGCCTGCTGGATTTCGTGTTCGAAGACGGCTTCGGTTACGAGCGTTACGTCGATTATCTGCTCGATGTGCCGATGTACTTCGTCTACCGCGACGGCCAGTACATCGACGCGGCCGGCCAATCGTTCCGCGATTACCTCGACGCCAAGCTGCCGGCGTATCCCAATCAGCGCCCGACCTTGAAGGACTGGGCCGATCACACCACCACCGCGTTCCCGGAAGTGCGCTTGAAGAAGTATCTGGAAATGCGCGGCGCCGACTCGGGCCCGTGGAACCGGATCTGCGCGCTGTCGGCGTTCTGGGTCGGGCTGCTGTACGACGCGGAAGCCTTGGATGCGGCTTGGGACCTGGTGCTGGACTTCAATCCGGTCGAACGCCACGCGCTGCGCGACGGCGTGCCCAAGCACGGCTTCCACTTGCCGTTCCGCGACGGCAAGGTGCTGGACCTGGCGCGTCGCGCCTTGGAGATTTCCGCGCATGGCCTCAAGCGTCGCGCGCGTGTGAACCACAACGGCGCCGACGAGTCGATCTATCTGGAGCCGCTGACCGAGTTCGTGGCGATGGGCAAGAGCCCGGCCGAGCGCAAGCTTGAGTTGTTCCACGGCGCCTGGGGCGGCAACGTGGATCCGGTGTTCAAGGAGTTTGCGTACTGATGGGATGGATGCCGCGTCGGCGATTGCCGTCGCGTGAAAAGCGAATCCGCGGCAATGTCGTCTTTCGAATCGAAAACGTTTCCGCGGTGTTTCGCGATCTGAGCCAAAAGCGTCGGGGCTGAAGCCCCTCCCACAATAGACTTCGCCGCCACGCAATCTTTTGTGGGAGGGGCTTCAGCCCCGACGCTCTTCCATCACGATCGCCGTGCCGTGCGCTCTACCCGCAACGCGCCGAACCCGCTGGCGTGCACGATCCCGCCGCGGGGATGGACGATGTCGTCGATCGGGTCGACGACGATCAGCGCGGTGTTCATGCCATGGGCTCGGGTTTCGCGCTTGCATCGCGAACGCCCTGGGGCAGGACGCTCGCCTTGGCGCCGGCGCGCAAGGCGATCACCGCGCCGGCCACGATCAGCGCCGCGCCGATTAATGTCGACGCGCGCGCGGCGTGGCCGAACAGCCACCAATCCAACGCAGCGCTGACCGGCACGGCGACGTACATCAGCGGCGCCAGGGTCGAGGCGTTGTCCATGCCGCGATAAGCCAGGTCGCGCAGCGATTGGCTGCCCAGGCTGCAGGCCGCCATGCCCAGCAGCGCCAGCGTCAGTACCCACGAAGACGCGGCGTCGCCGAATACGGCCTGCGTCGGCAGATGGGCCAGGCCGAACGTCGCCAGCGGCAAGCCGATCAGCGAAGCCTGCAGATACAACTTGAACTGATTGCGGAACGGCGGCTGATGCTGGGCGCTGCGATAGAACAGCACCTGCGAGCAGGCCATCGCGAAGCCGCCGAACAACGAGACCAGGGCGTTGCCGTCGAGTCCGCGCGCTCCCGGCTGCAGCACCACCAGCACGCCGATAAAACCTGCGACCAGGCCGGCGATCGCCGCCGGCCGCAGCCGTTCGCCCAGCCACAGCCATGCCACCAGCGGAATGAACAAAGGCCCGGTGTTGTAGAGCAGCACGGCATGCAGCAAGTCCCCGCGCATCGCCGCGAGCACGAAGCAGCCCTGCGAGACGATCACGCAGACCGCGCGCACCCAGCCGGCACGGTCGGCCAGCGACCAGACCGCGCGCCAATCCTCGCGTTTGGCCAAGGCGATCAGGATCAGACCGGGAATCATGAAGCGCAGCCAGGTCACCAGCTCCGGCGGCAGGCCGCGGGTGTAGCGGCTGAGCAGGCCGAGCAGGGCCAGGCAGGTGGAGGCGGCGGCCATGAGGCCGGCGCGAAGCAGTAAGGGACGGGACGGCGGCAGTACAGCCGAGGCAATCATCGGGGTGGCAGGCATGTGGTAAATATATTCCTGCCACGGTTCCATAAAAATCTGGAATTTACAGCTCACCGGTAAGTAAATATGACCACTGACGATCCCTCCGGCCGGCGCCTGCCGCCGCTGCGCGCCCTGCAGGCCTTCGCTGCGGTGGTCCAGCACGAGGGCATGCGCCGTGCCGCCGAGCGCATGCACTTGAGCCATGCCGCGCTGAGCCAACACGTCCAGCACCTGGAGGAAGCCTTCGGCCTGCGCTTGCTCGATCGCAGCGGCGGACGCGCCCGGCCGACCCCGTTGGGACGCGAGTACGGCGAGGCGCTGATCGCCGGTTTCCAGCAGATCGAGGCGGCGACCGCGCGCCTGCGCCTGCGCGGCGACGAAAGCCGGCGCCTGATCCTGGGCGCGCCGACCAGTCTCAGCGTGAGCCTGCTGTTGCCGAGCATCGAAGAGTTCTCCGCGCGCGCCGGCTTCGATCTGCAGTTGTTCTGTCCGGTCACCGTGGCCGATCTGGCCCAGGCGCGCGTGCACGCCTTGCTGATGCACGGCGATCCGCGCGCGCACGGGTTGCAGGGCGAGTTGCTGTTCGAGCAGGCGCTGGTGCCGATGGCCGCGCCCGAGTTGGTCGCGCGAATCGACCCGCAGCGTTGGTGGCGCGAGCCGGCGCCCGGCGTGCGCGTGCTGCACGTGGTCAGCGAAGGCTGGCGCAACGATTGGCCGGAGTGGTTCGGCGCGGACACCGCCGCCTGGCCGTTGCCTCAGCTCAGTCTGTCTTCGCCGATGCCGGCGATCAGCGCCGCGCTGGCGGGGCAGGGCATCGCACTGCTGTATCCGCGGCTGGTCGCCGAGCGTTTGGCCAGCGGCGAATTGGTGAGCCTGCCCTCGCCGCGCGAGGCGCCGATCAAGCGCTTGTATCTGGCGTGGCTGCCGCAGGCGCACGGCGGCGCGCGTTTGGGGTGGGTGCGCGATTGGGTGGTGGAGTTGTTGGTGGAGCGGACGGCGCGGCCGACCGTTGCGTCTTAGTACGGGCGCGTGGTCGCGGCTTGCGCCGCTCCTACATGGGCTGCCTGTAGGAGCGGCGCAAGCCGCGACCGCGAATCAACAACAACGGTGTCCCCGCGGTTTCAACTACGATTCAAACCGCTTCGGCGCGCTTGGCCAATTCCTTGAGCCGATCCAGATCCGGCTTATGCAACTTGCGCGCATACGCCGGCAAGCGCTTGGCCTTGGTCTGCGCCTGCTCGCACAGCTCACGCGCGCGCGTGAGGTCGCCCCAGCCGATCAGGCACTGCGCATAGTGCGCATGCGCTTCGAAGCCGCTGCTGTAGCCGATCAGGGTTTCGAATTCTTCCTTCGCCTTGGCCTGCTCGCCCTGCGCGGCGACCGCGCGCGCATAGATCAGATGGCCTTCGGGCGAGCGGAAGTCCGGGCGCTTGGCGATCAGTTCGTCGAGCTGCTGGCGCGCCTGCGCCGGCTGGCCGGCTTCGAGCAGAGCATGGGCCAGCTTGACCTGGATGTGCGGATCGTCGCGATGCACGCCGCTGAGCGCGGCGCGGTACAGCGGCAACGCGTCGGCGGCGCGGCCGGCGCCCAGCAGCGCATCGGCCAGACGCATGCGGTTGTCGGTGGTCGCCGAGGTATCGAAGGCCTCCTGGGCCTCGCGCAGTTCGCGGCCCGGATCCAGCATCCGTCGCACGTTGCCGACCAGGGCCCGGCCATGCCGGGTGTGGCGCTGCTCCGGCAGCCAGATCGCGAAGGCGTAGACCACGCTGCCCAGCAACGGAAACATGAAGAGAATCATCAACCAATAGCGATCCTGTCCACTGCGCACCGCATGCACGGCGAAGCACAGCGCGACGAGAACGTGCAGTCCCAGGCCCAGATACGGCATGACGCGTTCCTTGCGAGGTGAAGGGAGAGACGGGCAACAGTGTCACGGTTTGGCGAAGGCCGCGCCAGTGGGGGCAGCGCAGATCGGTCGGGGCCTGCGCCCGCTCAGCGCAGGCGTTCGAACCGGCGCACCGAGCCGTCGTCGGCGAAGGAGATTTCGTATGCGGTCTCGCCTTCGCCCTGGATCGGCGAAGTCGACCAGCCACCCAGGCCGTCGTTGTAGCCGCCGCCAGGGGTGAAGTACCAGACCCCGCTGAGCTGGCCGGAGCGGGAATCCTTGCGCGCGCCGGGCACGCCACCGGCGCGTGCATACCAGTTGCCGCGCACGACGGCGGCGGTGGCGAAGGCGACCCGGTCCAACGGCATGTCGCGCGGAGGATCCGCACGTGGCGCGGGGCCGAGCGCGCAGTCGTGCGGCTTCGCGCCATCGTGGCGCCATTGGCCTTCGCGGTAGCGATACGTGTGCATTTCGCCGGCGCGGGCGGGATCGACCAGGGCGATCTCGATATCGTCGTCGTGGAACAGCATCGCCGCATGCACCTGCGGCGTCCGCCCGCCGAATTCGGGCAGTGCCGCCAGCGAGCGCTGGGCTCGGGCCAGCGCGGAGGCGTCGGCCATCAATGGCTGCTCGCGCGAACAGCCGGCGGCGGCCAGCGCCATCGTCGCGGCCAGGGTCATGCGAGCGACGGATGACCGGCGTGCGGCCGTACGGCGATGCTGGGATGACAGCGGCATGTCCATTTCTCCCGTGATGTGGCGTCCAGTTGCGGCAGGATGCACGAAGCCGCGCATGCGCGTGGTTTCCGCTGCAACTAAACCCGATCCCGCGGCATGCTGCAATGCACAAGCCACTGAGATAGCCTTGCCGGATGAACGTAATGAGCGATACCAGCGACGAACCCTTGCGCGCGATCGACTTCGCGTCCACCGATGCGCTGTTGCGCGAGGACGTGAAAATCCTCGGCGCCCTGGTCGGCGAAATTCTTGCCGAGCAACGCGGCGAGGACTTTCTCGCCGACGTAGAACACCTGCGCCGCGCCGCGATCCGCCGACGCGAAGCGCAGGCGCCGATCGCCGCGCTCGCCGATGCGCTGGCCGATATCGACCTGGATCAGGCCAGCGATCTGGTCCGCGCGTTCGCCACCTATTTCCAGGCGGTCAACCTGGCCGAGCGCGTGCACCGCATCCGCCGCCGCCGCGATTACGAGCGCAGCGGCGCCGGCGCCCAACCCGGCGGCCTGCGCGACGCGCTCGGCGCGCTGGCGCGACTGGGCGTGAGCGCGGAGGAAGTGGCCGCGCTGCTGCCTCGCTTGCGGATCGAACCGGTGTTCACCGCGCATCCAACCGAAGCGGTGAGACGCGCGCTGCTTGAGAAGGAGCGCACCATAGTCGGCTGTTTAGTAGCCGACATCGACCGATCCCGCACCCCGCCCGAGCGCCGCGCCGACCGCGAACGCATCCGTCTGGCGCTGACTGCGAGTTGGCAAACCGCCGAGGCGCCCGCGGCCAAGCCCAGCGTCGCCGACGAGTTCGAACACGTCGGTTTCTATTTGTCTGACGTGCTGTACCGGGTGCTGCCGGTGTACTACGAGATGTTCGAGGACGCGCTGAGCGAAACCTACGGCACCGCACCCACGCTGCCGGACGTGCTCGGTTTTGGCACCTGGGTCGGCGGCGACATGGACGGCAATCCGAACGTCGGCGCCGACACCGTCGCCGCGACTCTTGCCGGGCAGCGCGCGCTGGTGTTGGGGGCATACCGGCGCGATCTGGCCGCGCTGGCCGAACTGCTGAGCCAATCGGTCACGCGCGTGCGCGTGGACGATGCGGTGTTGGCGCGAGTCGAGGATTACCGCTACCAGTTGCCCAAGGCCGCCGCGCTGCTCAAGCCGCGCCATGCCGACATGCCGTACCGCAATCTGCTGAGCCTGATGTCGGCGCGCCTGCAGGCGACCACCGACGAAAGCGTGCACGGTTATCCCGACGCCGCCGCGTTCCTGGTCGATATCGGCTTGATCGAACGCAGCCTGGCCGCGCATCAGGGCGCGCACGCCGGCGGTTTCGCGGTGCGCCGTCTGCGCCGCCGCGCGGAATGTTTCGGCTTTCACCTGGCCAGTCTGGATCTGCGCCAGGACTCGGGCACCCACGACGCCGCGCTGGCTGCGGTGCTGGATCTGCCCGAATGGGAATCGATGGACGTGGCCGCGCGCGCCGCGCGTCTGCACAGTCTGCTCGACGGCGATGCGCCGCCTGCGCGCCCCGCCGCCAGCGCCGCGCAATCGACCCTGGAGGTGTTCCGCGCGGTCGCCCGCCTGCGCCCGCGTTACGGCGAGCGCGCGTTCGGGCCTTACATCGTCAGCATGAGCCGCAGCGCCGCCGACGCGCTGGCGGTGCTGGCGCTGGCCAAGACCGCCGGTTGCCTCGACGGCAACGGCCGGGTGCCGCTGGACGTGGCGCCTTTGTTCGAGACCGTCGACGATCTGGACGCAGCCGCCGACACCTTGCGCGCACTGTTCGCCGATCCGATGTACCGCGCGCACCTGCGTGCGCGCGGCGACCGCCAGGTGGTGATGCTGGGCTATTCCGACAGCGCCAAGGACGGCGGCATGGTCGCTTCGCGCTGGGCGTTGCAGCAGACCCAAATCGCCTTGACCGCGCTGGCCCACGACAGCGGCGTGCGCATCGCCTTCTTCCATGGCCGCGGCGGTTCGATCAGCCGCGGCGGCGGCAAGACCGAGCGCGCGGTGATCGCCGCGCCGCGCGGTTCGGTCGACGGCTATCTGCGCCTGACCGAACAGGGCGAGGTGATCCATCGCAAGTACGGCATCCGTGCGCTGGCGCTGCGCAATCTTGAGCAGACCACCGGCGCGGTATTGCGCGCGACCCTGCGTCCGCGTCCGCCGGAACCGCGCGAGGGCGGTTGGCGCCACATCGCCGGCGAACTGGCCGCCGCCGCGCGCGCCCACTACCGCGCGCTGGTGCACGAGGATACCGCGTTCCCGGCTTATTTCCGCGCGGCCACGCCGATCGACGTGATCGAGCGCCTGCGCATCGGTTCGCGTCCGGCCAAGCGCGCCGGCGTCGGCGATATTTCTTCATTGCGCGCGATTCCCTGGGTATTCGCCTGGTCGCAGAATCGCGCCGGGCTCACCGCCTGGTACGGCGTCGGCACCGCACTGGAGCGGGCCCTGCAGCAGCGCGGTCGCGAAGCGCTGGCGGAAATGGCGCGCGACTGGCCGTTCTTCGGCACCTTGATCGACGATCTGGAAATGGTGCTGGCCAAGTCCGATCCGGGCATCTTCGAACGCTATTCCATGCTCGCCGCCGGCTTGCCCGAGGGCGATCTGCATGCACGCTTCCATCCAGGCATCGCCGAGGAGTTCGAACGCACGCGTCGCGCGGTGCTGACGATCAAGGGCAGCGACGAATTGCTCACCGGCGACCACCGGTTGCGCCAGTCGATCCGGCTGCGCAATCCCTATGTCGATCCGATCAGTCTGTTGCAAGTCGACCTGCTCGCGCGCTGGCGCGCAGCGGGGCGGCCGGACGACGCGCTGCAGCAGGCGTTGGTGGCGACGGTCAACGGGATTGCGGCGGGGGTGCAGAACACCGGCTGATTCGGCGTGGCGCCGGCGACGGGCGTAGGCCTGCCGGCCGGGCGCGTCCGCCCAACTGGCGAAAGACTTTCCCGAACCCCTGTAGGAGCTGCGCAAGCTGCGACCGCGAGCTCGCGGTGATTGCGCCGGTTTCGTCGGAGCCGAGATGGCGCGGTCGCGGCTCGCGCCGCTCCTACAATCGACCTGCGTGACTTGCGACCGATCGGGCGGACTCGCCCGGACAGCGAAATCTTTCCCGAAGCTGCTGTAGGAGCTGCGCAAGCTGCGACCACGAGCTCGCGGCGATTGCGCCGGTTTCGTCGTAGCCGAGATGTCGCGGTCGTGGCTCGCGCCGCTCCTACAATCGACCTGCGTGACTTGCGACCGATCGGGCGGACTCGCCCGGACAGCGAAATCTTTCCCGAAGCTGCTGTACGAGCTGCGCAAGCTGCGACCACGAGCTCGCGGCGATTGCGCCGGTTTCGTCGTAGCCGAGATGGCGCGATCGCGGCTCGGGCCGCTCATGGAGTCGGGCCGAGCGGCCTCGATCCGGATATCGGTTCTGATACTATCCCCCAGTATCCGACCGGTACTCGTTCGCGCGCTCAAGGACAGGCCATGCCCCATTCCCCCGCCGAGAAAAAACGCGTCCTGACCCGCGTGCGTCGCATCAAGGGTCAGACCGAGGCCTTGGAGCGCGCGTTGGAGCAGGGCAGCGAATGCGCCGCGGTGCTGCAGCAGATCGCCGCGATCCGCGGCGCGATCAACGGATTGATGTCGCAAGTGCTGGAAAGCCACATCCGCGAAGAACTCGGCCAGGCCGTGTCGTCGCACAAGACCCGCAACGCCAGCATCGACGAGGTCGCCGCGCTGGTGCGTTCGTATTTGAAGTGAACACCGTACGCGAGCGCGCACGGCGCGACGCGGTCACGCATTCCCTCCCGCCACTCGGGACGCCATTTAGGAGAACCTCGCCATGAGCCGTGTCATCAAGAGCCGCGCCGCCGTCGCTTTCGCCGCCGGACAGCCTTTGCAGATCGTCGAGATCGACGTCGAGCCGCCGCGCGCCGGTGAAGTGCTGGTGCGCATCACCGCGACCGGCGTTTGCCATACCGATGCTTTCACTCTCAGCGGCGACGATCCCGAAGGCCTGTTCCCGGCGGTGCTGGGCCACGAAGGCGGCGGCGTGGTGGTCGAAGTCGGCGAAGGCGTCACCAGCGTCAAGCCCGGCGATCACGTGATTCCGCTGTACACGGCCGAATGCCGCAAGTGCAAGTTCTGCCTGTCGGACAAGACCAATCTCTGCCAGGCGGTGCGTGCGACGCAGGGCCGCGGCGTGATGCCCGACGGCAGCTCGCGTTTCAGCTTTGAGGGCCAGCCGATCCATCACTACATGGGCTGCAGCACGTTCAGTGAATACACGGTGGTGGCCGAGGTTTCGCTTGCGGTGGTCAATCCCGCCGCGCCGTTGGAGAAAGTGTGTCTGCTCGGTTGCGGCGTCACCACCGGCATCGGCGCGGTGCACAACACCGCCAAGGTCCAGCCCGGCGATACGGTCGCGGTGTTCGGCCTGGGCGGCATCGGCTTGGCGGTGATCCAGGGCGCCGTGCAGGCGAAAGCCGCGCGGATCATCGGCGTCGACACCAACGCGGGCAAGTTCGAACTGGCCAAGGCGATGGGTGCGACCGACTGCGTGAATCCCAGGGACTCCGATCGCCCGATCCAGGACGTGATCGTCGAGATGACCGACGGCGGCGTGGATTTCAGCTTCGAATGCATCGGCAACGTCGAGGTGATGCGTTCGGCGCTGGAGTGCTGTCACAAGGGTTGGGGCGAGTCGGTGATCATCGGCGTGGCCGGTGCGGGCCAGGAAATCAGGACTCGGCCTTTTCAATTGGTGACCGGTCGCGTGTGGCGCGGCTCGGCGTTCGGCGGCGTGAAAGGGCGTACGCAGTTGCCGGGCATGGTCGAGCAGGCGATGACGGGCGAGATCGATCTGGACCCGTTCATCACCCATACGCTGCCGCTGGAGCGGATCAACGAGGCTTTCGATTTGATGCACGAGGGTAAGTCGATTCGCTCGGTGATCCATTACTGAACATGATGGCCGGCAAGGACGGACGATGAAGAACATTCAAGTCATCGATGGCGCGCAGAACTGCGTTTACGACATCTTCGCCATCGACGACGAAGGCTTCGCCCTGATCTTTCCGGACGGTCAGGACGTGGCCTTCATCGACGAGGTCGAGGCGCGGCATCCGTTTCAACTGCTCGGCCCGGTGTTCGAACGTTTGTGGCGGCAGCGCGTGCCCAAGCGCCAGGCCAACGGCATCCACGGCCTGCTGTTCTTCGAACTGGAAGAAAAGAAGCCGTTCTACCCCGATCGTACCGACGAGAACGCGATCAATCCCAATGGCAGTCGGCTCCGTGGAGAATGACTCATGCAAAAAATAGAATCCCACGCCTGCTTCGGCGGCCGTCAGCAAGTGTGGAGCCACAGCGCCACCACGCTGGGCTGCACGATGCGCTTCGGCGTCTATCTTCCGCCGCAGGCCGAGAGCGGCGACTGCCCGGTGCTGTACTGGCTCTCCGGCCTGACCTGCACCGAACAGAACTTCATCACCAAGGCCGGCGCGCAGCAGTTCGCGGCGCAGCACGGGGTGATCCTGGTCGCGCCCGACACCAGTCCGCGCGGCGAGGGCATCCCCGATGCGGAAGGTTACGATCTCGGTCAGGGCGCGGGTTTCTACCTCAATGCGACGCGGCCCAAGTGGGCGGCGAACTTCCGCATGTACGACTACGTGGTCGACGAGTTGCCGGCTCTGGTCGACGCGCATTTCCCGACCACCAGCGCGCGCGCCATCAGCGGGCATTCGATGGGTGGGCACGGCGCGTTGATGATCGCGCTGAAGAATCCGGGCCGCTATCGCAGCGTGTCGGCGTTCTCGCCGATCGCCGCGCCTTCGCATTCGCCGTGGGGCGAGAAGGCGTTCACTGCTTACCTGGGCGAAGACCGCGAGCTGTGGAAGGCATGGGACGCGACCGCGCTGGTCGGCGGCGCGAGCGAGAAGCTGCCGCTGCTGATCGATCAGGGCGGCGACGATGAATTTCTGCTGCCGCAGCTCAAGCCCGAGTTGCTGCGGGTGGCGTGCGAGGTGGCCAAGCATCCGCTGGAACTGCGGATCCGGCCGGGTTACGACCACAGCTATTACTTCATCGCCAGTTACATCGGCGAGCACATCGCCCATCACGCGAAGGCGTTGCAGGGTTAGTTTGCGCTGGAAGCAAAGTCGCTGGATTCCCGCCTCCGCGGGGATGACGAGCAAAAAGAGCGATGCAATAACCGCGCTTACGACTTCTTCGGCGGCGGCAACGCCTTGGCGTTGACCTTGTTGCCGTCGGCCAGCAGCGCGTTCGGCGCCAGCACCACGGTGTCGCCGGGCTTGATCCCGGTCAGCACTTCGACTTCGTTGCCCAGGTTTCGACCCAGGGTCACGTCGCGGTAGGCCAGGGTCGAATCGGATTTCAAGGTCGCCACCTGGATGCCGGCTGCGCGCTGGATCACCGTGGAGACCGGCAACACCACCGCGGGCACGGCGCGCGGCAGGTGCAGGCGCGCGGTTCCGACCATGCCGGCGGGAATGCGGCTGTCGGGGTTGGGCAGGCGCAGTTCGGTGCGCATCACGCCGGCATCGCGCGAGAGGTTGCGCGCGCTGCGCGCGACCTGCGCCTTGAAGACCTGGCCCGGCAGTTCGGGGAACGTCACGTCGGCTTCCAGGCCGTTCTGGATCTGCAGCGAAACGTTCTGCGGCACGTCGACCACCACCCGCAACGGATCGAGCACGGCCACCTCGAACATCGGCACGGTGACCGAGGCCGAATCGCCGACCACCCGATCGCCGCGCTCGACATTGCGCGCCACCACCACGCCGGCGAACGGCGCGCGCACCGATTGGAACGACTGCCGTTCCAGCGCCGAGGTCAGCCGCGCCTGGGCCGCGTTGCGCGCGGCCACGGCGACATCGAAGTTGCCCTTGCGGTCGCTGAAATATTCCTTCGACACCGCGCCCGAACCGATCAGCGTCTGGGCGCGGTCGTAATTGACCTTGGCCAGCTCTTGGTCGGCGGCGGTCTGCGCCAGCACCGCGCGCGCTTCGCGCACCGATTGATCGATCTCCGGCGCCGAAATCGTCGCCAACACCTGGCCGGCGGCGACCTTGTCGCCGAGTTCGGCCTTGCGTTCGCTGACGAAGCCGGTGGCGCGCGCGTACAACTGCGCCGATTCGCCGGCCAGCGCGCGCGCCGGCAAGGCCAGTTCATAGGCTGCGTCGGCGGACTTGGCCTGGACCGTGAGCACGTCGGGCACGGTCGCGGCCGCGGTGGTTTCGGCTTCGCTGCGGCCGCAGCCGGACAGTGCGGCCACTGCGGCCAACACCGCGGCGGCGAGCGCTACGCGGGTCAGCGGACGGGACAAGCGATTGCGGATCATGGGGCGACTCCTGCGGGGGCACCGGCGATGTCGGAGGTTTCGTCCTCGGCGCGCGGCTTACGGCGGCGGCCGACGACGGCCAGAATGGAAGGAACCAGAATCAGGGTGGCGGGCGTGCCGAACAACAGGCCGCCGATCACCGCGCGGCCCAGCGGCGCGTTCTGCTCGCCGCCGTCGCCCAGGCCGATGGCCATCGGGATGATGCCGAGGATCATCGCGCTGGCGGTCATCAGCACCGGGCGCAGGCGTACCGCGGCCGATTCGTACGCGGCCAGTTCCGGATCGTGACCGTCGGCGACCAGGCCACGAGCGAAACTGGTGACCAGCACGCTGTTGGCCGTCGATACGCCGATCACCATCATCACGCCCATCAGCGCCGGCACGCTCAACGGCGTGCCGGTCGCCCACAGACCGACGGCGGCGCCGGCGATCGCGATCGGCAGGCCCGACATCGCCACCGCGGGCTGGATCCACGACTGGAAGTTCACCACCAGCACCAGGAACACCAGGATGGCCGACATCACCAAGCCGGCGGCGAGTTCGCCGTAAGCGTTCTGCATCTCGCCGGCCTGGCCGACGATCTCGATGCGGTTGCCGGGCTTGAGCTTGGCGTTGAGCTCGCCGGTGATCTTGGTCAGGCGGTCGTAGACCGAACCCAGGTCGGTGCCTTCCACGTTCGCGATCACGCTGATGGTCGGCGCCAGGGTGGTGCGGGCGATGCTGGCTGGCACGTTGCGCGGCGTGATCGTCGCGATATTGCGCAGCAGCACCGCCTCGCCGTTGGCGCCGATTCGCAGCGGCGAGTTCATCAGCTGATCGATGTTCTGCATCTGGTTGAGCGGCGCCTGCACCTGCACGGTGTAGGCGATGGCGTTGACGGTGTCGGTCCAGTACACCGGCGAGACCGTGCCGGCCGAGCCGAGCACCGCCAAAACCGCGCGCGCGGCCTGCTGCGCATCCAGGCCGAGTTGCGCGGCGCGGGTGCGATCGATCTTGACCTGGTACTCGGGCAAGTCCAGCACCTGGCGCAGCGAGATGTCGACCGCGCCGGGCACCTTGCGCAGGCGGCTTTCGATTTCGCGCGCCAGCGCCATGTTGCCAGGCACGTCGCGGCCGATCAGGCGCACTTCGAACGCGGCTGCAGCCGAACCCGCCAGGGTGCGGCTGGTCGCGTCCGGCGGACGTTCGAACAGCTTGACCTCGGGAAAACGCTCGGCGATGCGCTTGCGGATCTTGACCAGATAGTCGTGGCTGTTGGCGTGCGGCGAGCGCAGCTGCAGCATGATTTCGGCCTCGAACGAGCCGACCACGGTGCTGTCGACCAGCGACAGGTTGATCGCGTCGGGCACGCCGATCTGTTCGTAGACGGTCTGCAGTTCCTTGGGCGGAATGATGTTGCGGATTTCGCGCTGGATCTCGCTGAGCTTGGCCGCGGTTTCTTCCAGGCGCGTGCCGGTCGGCAAGCGCACCTGCAGGCGCAGCTGGCCGGCGTCGACCTGCGGGAAGTATTCGCGGCCCAGCGATGCGGCGGCGAGCGCGCCGACGCCGAACACCAGCAAGGCGACGATGGTCAGCACCGCGCCGTGATGGCCGAGCTTGACCAGCAGCGCGTGGTGCTTGTCGCGCAGCGAGTCCAGCACGTGCTCGACCTTGTGGTTGATCTTCAGCAGCAGCTTCTCCGGCGCCCAGCGCGGATTGGCGCGGCTTTGGATGTCGGCCGGCAGCAGCAGATAGCACAGCACCGGAATCAGCATGCGCGAGAGCAGGAACGAGGCCAGCATCGCGAAGATCACCGCCAGCGCCAGCGGGGTGAACACCCACGCCGACAGGCCGGTCATCAGCAGGATCGGCGTCAACACGATGCAGATCGAAATGGTCGAAACCATTTCCGGGAACACCACTTCCTTGGCGCTGTCGAGGATGGCGGTGCGCACTTCCTTGCCCAGGGCGATATTGCGATTGGTGTTCTCCACGTCGACCACCGCGTTGTCGACCAGGATGCCGATCGCCAGCGCCAGGCCGCCGAGGGTCATGACGTTGAAGGTGTAGCCCAGCAGATGCAGCATGGCGATGGAAGTCAGCAGCGCCAGCGGAATCGCCGAGAGCACGATCATGCTCGAACGCCACGAGCCGATGAACACCAGCACCACCAGCGCCACCAGCAGGCCGACCAGCACCGCTTCGTGCTCGATCGAGCTGATCGCGTTGTCGACGAACACCGACTGATCGAAGATCGCGTGGATGCGCGTGCCCGGCGGCGCCGAGGCTTCGATTTCGGGCAGGCGCTCGCGCACCGCGCGCACGATCTCGACCGCGGACGCACCGCCGAGCTTGATCAGCGCCACCGACACCGCGCTGGAACCGTCCATGCGCGCGACGTTGGTCTGCAGCGCGCCGCCGTCGCGCACCGAGGCGACGTCGCGCACGTAGATCACCGTACCGCCGCGCGAGGCGATCGGAATGTCGAGGAACTCGGCCGCGGTCGCCGGGCTGGTGTCGATCGAGATCTGCATCTCGCGCGCGCCTTCGCGGATCGAACCCGACGGCAAGGTCGGGCTGCCGCGTTCCAGCGCGCCGGTGACGTCGGCCGGAGTCAGGCCGTAGGTCTGCAGTTTGGCCGGATCCAGGTCGACCATGATCTGCCGCGGCGCGCCGCCGTAGGGCAGGGTCATGCGGATGCCGGGAATGGTCTGGATCTGCGAGCGCAGTTGCAGGCGCGCGTAGTCGTAGAGCTGGGCTTCGGTCAGCGAATCCGAGGACAGCACCAACTGCAGCACCGGCGTGCTCGACACGTTGTTGCGCACCACCAGCGGCGGCGAAGTACCCGGCGGCATGCGTCGCAGGATCGTTTGCGAGACCGCGGTGATCTGCACCAGCGCGCGGTCCAGGCTGACCGTGGGCTGGAAATCGATGCGCACGATGCTGGCGCCGTTGAGCGTTTCCGAGCGCACCTCTTTGAGGTCGTCGACGGTGTTGAGGATCGCCGCCTCGGAGAACGAAGTCATCTTCGCCGCGACGTCGGCCGCGGGCAGACCGGTGTAGGTCCACACCAGGTTGATCGAGGGAATCCCGACTTCGGGCAGGATGTCGGTCGGCATCTTGCGCGCCGACAGCACGCCGAACAGCAGGATCAGGATCGCCATGACGCCGATCGTGTAACGGCGGCTCAGGGCGTATTGGACAATCCACATCGTGAGGGGCTTCCGACGGCTGGATGAGTGGTGCGAAGTGTCCTCGCGTCGCGGCCGCACCGCAGCCGTGTCGCGTGGAAAGGATCGTGTGCTTGCCGCAACGCTGCGTGCGCGTCGCCGTATGGCCGCGGCCACGACGGAAACTTTATGCGCCGCTGGCGTACGCGTCGCTGTCGCTTGGCTGACAAAACCGTCAGTTGCGCGCCGCGTTCGCTTGCATCGGCCTGGGGAGGGCGGGGATCCCCGGTGGTCGGGCCTGGGTGGGTGGCGGGGCTGGCGGCGCTCGCTGCGCCTGCCCTCCGGCCATTCCGGGGCCGGCGCGGCGCGCGCGACGGCCGGCGTCCCGCGGACGGGACGTCGGATGCCGGCTCGCCGCCCATCGGCCCGGCCCCGCGTCGAGACGGAGTGAGGGACCGTTGGGGGAGTGCGATTAAAGTAGTCCTTGCGCCGCCGCCGTGTTAGTACATTACTGTTGCATCATTGCCTAATTCTGCAATTCAGCTGAAAAGGCACAGTCTCAGGCCAGATTCCTACCGATAATCGCAGCCACCCGACTCCCCGCGGGAAGCCATGAACGCCAATACTTCCGCCGAATCGATCGCGCAACGAGGCAGCTGCGCCGCGCAGGCCGAGCTGGTCGATCGGATTGCCCGATTGACGGACGGCGACGGTGTCCACGCCACCGATGTGCGCGCCCTGCATCTGATCCGCATGAGCGGCCCGACCGAATGCTCGCCGTCGGTGTACGAACCGCGGCTGTGCGTGGTCGCGCAGGGACGCAAGATCGTGACCTTGTCCGACCGCACTTATCACTACGATCCGCTCAACTATCTGGTGGTGTCGGTGACGCTGCCGATGATCGGCCAGATCGTCGAAGCCACCCCGGACAAACCGTATCTGTGTCTGCGCATCGATATCGATCCGGAACAGATCGCGCGATTGATCGTCGACGCCGGTCAGTCGCCGGCGAGCGAACCGGCGCGCGACAGCGGCGGCGTCGACCTGGGCCTGTACGCGGCCAAGGTCAACAAGACGCTGATGGACGCGGTGCTGCGGCTGATGCGTTTGCTCGACACGCCGCAGGATCTGGCGGTGCTGGCGCCGATGGCCCTGCGCGAGATCTTCTATCGCGTGCTGATGGGCGACTTGGGCCACCGCCTGCGCGCGCTGGCCGTGACCGACAGCCGCTCCAGCCGCGTGGCCAAGGCGGTGGCGGTGCTGCGCCAGCGTTATCTGCAGCCGCTGTGCATCGAGGACTTGGCCGACGAGGTGCACATGAGCACCTCGTCGCTGCATCACCAATTCAAGGCGGTGACCACGATGTCGCCGCTGCAATTCCAAAAGCATCTGCGCCTGCACGAGGCGCGCCGCTTGATGATGGTCAGCGGCATCGAAGCGGTCGCCGCCGCGCATCGCGTCGGCTACGAGAGCCCCTCGCAATTTTCGCGCGAGTACAAGCGGTTGTTCGGCGCACCGCCGCGTTCGGAAGTGGTGCTGGCGCGCGGCGCGCCGCAGGGCTGAGGCTTTGCGCAAAGCCTCACGAGGGGGCTCTGTGGCAGGACCGGCAGGCTCGATGCTTTCCCAGAGCGATCAATCATCGTCGCTTCGTTGGCGAAAGGCGTCGGGGCTGAAGCCCCTCCCACAAAAAACCTCGTGGCGTCGAAGTCTTTTGTGGGAGGGGCTTCAGCCCCGACGCTCTTCGACGATGGGGCGGCCGCCGCACCTCCCCCTGCGGTGCGAACCGAATCGAAAGTCTCGACCGAAACGACGGCGCGCCCTCGCGGACGCGCGCCTTCAGCTTGCCGGCCGTGCCTGAGGCCAATGCAACGCAGATTCAGCGAGACACCCCATGCATCGCGTCATTCCGATTCGTTCTGAAAAAAGTACCAGGCCGCTGTAGGGGGCTCGCGCATCGAGTGCGTTTGACTCAATAAGCGTGTCCGAAATTCACAACCATCCGGCCGCTTCCATTGAGGTTCCCATTCGTCGGAACAAGGTCCCGTGCCTTGATCGTGCCGCGGGCGCGTGCCCGCGACGGTAATCCGTGCTTGCAGTCACCCGCATTAGGAATAGACACGCAATGAAGAAGATCTCCTCCAGCAAGAAGTTCGCCGTGATCGGTCTGGCGGCGGCTTGCGCGACCGTGTTGATGTGGTCGCGCCAGGACACCCAACAACCCGCGATCGGCGCGCCCGGTGATGCGCTCGCCTCGGCCGCCGTCGCCAAGGCGTCAGGCGCTTTGCCCGGCGCGACGATGCGTCCGGTGGCCTTCGCCGCCCCGACGCCGCGCAACGATGCGCAGAGCAAACTCGGCGCCGGTCAGCTGCTGGAAGCGGTGCAACTGCTGTCGCAGACCCAGGCTGCCGCCGGCGCGGGATCGTCGGCTGCCGTGGGCGCCAAGCGAGGCAGCGCGGCGCACAGCGCTGCGACCGCCGCGCAGCAGATCGCGGTGCTCGATCGCGTCGGCATTCCGCTGCGCTATCGCGACGGCGAGAAAGTCAAGGTCAACGTCGATCTGGCGCTGACCTACGAACAAGTCCAGAACCCCAGCCTGCTCGACCGCGCGACCTCGTCGTTGCGCGAAACCCTGTTGGCCGCCGGCCTGCAGGCGCAGCAGATCAACGGCTCGCCGAGCATCGAGGCCTCGGTGCCGCTGGCGCGCCTGGAGTGGGTGGCCAGCCTGCAGCCGGTCGCGCAGGTGTCGCTGCTGGCCATGCCAGATACCGCCGCGTTCACCGACGGCGCCGGCGCCAGCAATCTCGATCAACTGCGTTCGCTCGGCAACTACGACCAACTCGCCGCCGGTCTGCGCCGCGATCTCAACGGCGAGGGCCTGACCATCGCGGTGTTCGATCAGTTCGCCAACACGTCCGGTCAGATCAAGGCCTTGCAGGACGCCGGCGAGTGGCCGGTGAACACGGCCGCGGTCACCGACAAGGTCACCTTGTTCAAGCCGGCCGCCGGCGCGTTCGGTTACACCGGACAGAAGCACGGCAACGCGGTGGTCGAGATCGTCTACGACATCGCGCCGGAAGCGAAATTCCGCGTCTACGATGCCGGCCAGACCGCCGACTGGGTCAAGGGCATCCAGGATGCGGCCAACCTCAACGCGCTCAACGAACCGCAGGGCGAACCGCGCGCGCAGGTGCTGACCGCATCGCAGGGCATGGCCCTGTACGCGCCGGGCGACGGCACCGGCACCGGCAGTAACCTGAAGGGCCTGTACGACGCGATCGAAGCCGCCGCGCGCAACGGCGTGCTGATCCTCAACGCCGCCGGCAACGAGGCGCAGGTGCATTGGGACGGCGACAGCACCGCCGGCGCGGTCGCCAACACCTTGCAGGATTTCGTGGTCGGCAATGTCGACGCCAATGGCGCGGCGATCGCCGACACCATCAATCCGCTGCGCATCGACGGCTTCGGCGAATGCGTTCCGGTCGGCGCCAAGAACGCCGCCGACGCCAACCTGATCGCGATCGACTTGTGGCTGGGTTGGAACGATTGGACCAGCGCCAACAACACCACCAACGCCGACTACCGTCTGGAACTGGTGCGCTGGGCCGACGCGGTGACCCGCAACGGCCGCGTGGTGACGCCTGCCGGTTGGGTCGCGGTGACCCAGTCCGACAACGCCCAGGCCGGTGCGGCCGGCCAGCAGCCGCTGGAACGCATCAGTCTGCAGCCCTCTTCGGCGACCAAGACCACGGCCTGCAACAATGTGTTCAATGCCACCCGCTTCGCCGGCGGCGGCAAGTTCGGCGTGAAGGTGGTGCGCAAGACCGCCAACGCCAGCAATTTCCTGCGGCTGATGAGCGGCGGCCTGCACAACTTCCTGTACGGCGAAGCGGAACGTTCGCTGGTGCATCCGGCCGATTCGGCCAGCGTGATCACGGTGGCGGCGCTGGATGCGGCGACCTCCAACCTGGAAGCCTACAGCTCGCGCGGCCCGGTGCTTGCCGCCGGCGGCGCTCGTCCGAACGGACAGGCCGCGGGCAACGCCAAGCCGGATCTGGCCAACTTCGCCAATGTCGACACGGTGTCTTACGGCGATAACACCTTCAACGGCACCTCCTCGGCGACGCCGCACGTGGCCGCGCTGGCGCTGTTGGGCCTGCAGCATCAGCGCCAGTTGACCAATGCGACCGTGCCGGCGCCGTTGCCAGCCAATGCGACCGCGCAGCAGAAGGCCGAGCGGACCGCGTTGCTGCGCCAGCGCAACGTCAACCTGTCCGACGCGACCTACGACGCGCTGACTTATGTCTCCAGCACCGGCGGCAACGATCTGGGCGTTGCGGGTTTCGACAGCAGCTACGGCAACGGACGTCTGAAGTTCCACCTCAACTCCGAAGCCTGCTTCCTGTCGGCGACCTACGACGCGAGATACCGCTCGCTGTTGCCCGCGCAGGCCGCGCCGCTGCCGGCCGGACAGAAGACCTACGAGCAACTGCGCACCGACAACAGCACCGCTTGCGCGGCGCAGTGACGCATCGCTGAGGCGCCTCGGTCCAGCCGAGCGCATGCGGCTTGGACCTCCCCAGGCACCGGACTTCGGTCCGGTGCCTTTTTCATGGGCGATCGATGCGACATCGCATCAACGCTTTTGCGGGAGCGCCTTCAGGCCCGACGCTCTTGGATCCGTTCGCGCCGATCCAAGAGAACAGCGTCGGGCCTGAAGGCCCTCCCACAAGAGCAAGGCCATCGCGCAAGAACGTCGTCGCTTCGCGCAAGTTCGCGCTGCACCGCAGCGTAGCGCGCCACGCGCTCACATTTGCTCACCGCATCGCTACCGCCGCTAACCGTCCGGTCGACGAAGATCGCATCGTCGCCTAATCCAAAACGCAATCGCGCCGGTACGCAGGACAGCCGAGGCGGTATTCGCGCGGCGAGCGAAAAATGCGGGTTTTCTGCCGCTCGCGTCGCACTTTTCCGCCGCGCATGCGATTAGCGTGCATCCCCGACGCGAAGCCGCCCGCGGATTCATCGCCAGCCAGCCGACGTCGCATCGCCTGCGCCACGCGCGCACGCGTTCGACCCACTGCGCCCCGGGCCGCCTCGCCGCGAAGCGGAAGCCTCCGCTTCGTCACCAGGGAGCAGGGGAGAGCAGGACATGCCGCATACCTTCCACGCCGATTCGCGATCGCGGCCATCGCCGCTGCCGATGCCTATGCCGTTACTCGCGGCCGCGCTGGCGTTCGCCTTGGCCGCTTGCGCCGACAGCCACGTCAAACCCGAGCCGCGCGGCGGGCTGTCGCGCGCCGACATCGGCAAGCACGCCCAGGCCGGCGCGCGCGGCGACGAACTGCCGCTGCCGCCGCTGAGTTCGACCATTCCGCTGGATATCAGCGTGCCGCAAAGCAATCCGAACCTGCAGGATCTGCAGGACGATTTCGATCTGTTCTCGTGGCAGTCCTTCGTCGCGGTGAACTGGCCCGGCGGGCCCGACGGCAATCCGATCCCGGGCACCACCATCGGCGCCAACGTGCCGACGGTGTGGGAGAACTGGAAGGAGAGCCGCGACATCTTCCTGCCCGGCGGCGCCACGCCGCCGCCGTGGGGTACCGACCCGCCGCCGCCTTCGGTGTGCAAGGGCCAGGGCAGCGGCGTATTGAATCTGACCCAGGTCGGCAAGACCCCGAACGTGCTCGACGAAAGCGGCGAGCCGTTCGAGACCGGCCCGCTGATCGATCAGAACGGTGTCTACGTGCGCTTCGCGATCATGGCCAATCAGGACATGTTCGACACCATCGTCAGCGATGGTCTGTACAGCAAAGCCGGTCAGGCCAAGTTCGGCAAGCCGGCCGACTTCGCCCAGCCCAACGGGTCCAAGAACACCGGCGCGATCATGATCAAGTCGTCGTGGAAGGTGATGGGCGGCAAGGACCAGGCGAGCCGTTTCCACACCATCCAGGCGCTGGTCTACACCAACCCCGATGAACACGAAGGCGTGCAGGCCTCGTGCAAGTTGCAGACGGTCGGCCTGGTCGGATTGCATATCGCGCACAAGACCGCCGGCGAGCCGCAATGGGTGTGGTCGACCTTCGAGCACGTCGACAACGTACCGGTCAAGGGCGAGCCGATCGACAAGTCGCAGTACAACTTCTTCAACAGGAACTGCAGCGGCAGCTGCGAGGTCAACGAGCCGCCGGCGCGGCCGTGGAATCCGAACAATCCGCACACCGCGCCGAGCCAGATCGTGCGCGAGATACCGCTGACCGATTCGACCAAATCGCTCAACGCGCGTTATCAGGCGCTGCTGAGCAAAACCTATCCCGGAACGGTGTGGGCCAACTACGAGCTGATCAGCACGCAATGGCCGACCAACGCCACCAATCCGACCGACCCGACCGGCAATCCGGCGCCGAGCTTCCTCGCCAACGCGACCTTGGAAACCTACATCCAGGGCAAGGTGCCGCAAGCCTCGTCGAGCTGCATGGCCTGCCACAACAACGCGACCATGACCAACGGCTTGAGCTCGGATTTCACCTACCTGCTGCAGCGCGCGCAATAAGGAGAACGACATGCTCGATTACATGGAGTACTTCATCCGCCTCAGCGTCGGCCTGACCGGTTTCACCCGCGATGCGATCGCGCCGCAGATCGATCCGGTGGACATCAAGACGGTCTATCTGCAGGTGTTCCGCGAGAACCTGCCCAACGGTATGGCCGATCAGATCATCGCCGAATACTACGGACTCAATCAGGCCGAGGGTGGGCAGGACAAGAATCAGGAAGCCATCGCCGGCGCCTTGCTCGACGGTACGCGTCCGGCCGAGGTGCTGGCGCTGCGCCAGCTGATCTACCTGTGGTACATGGGCGCCTGGCCGACCGTGCAGTACGACGATTCGCCCACGCGCGGACAGACCTTCAGCAACATCGTCTCGGCCACCAGCTACACCCAGGGCCTGGTGTGGCGGGTGATGCAGTCCCATCCGATGGGCAGTTCCAACTACACCTACGGCTATTGGGCGAGCACGCCGCCGCCGCTGCAGGCCTATCTGGAGAATCCGGCATGAGCATCACCGTCCCCGCGAACGGTTTCGACGTGGTGATCGTCGGCTCGGGCATCTCCGGATCGATCATCGCCTATCAACTCGGTCTGAAAGGCAAGCAGGTGCTGATCCTGGAAGGCGGGCCGCCGGTGCCCAAGAGCCGCGAGCAGTACATGCAGACCTTTTTCACCGCCAACGCCAAGACGCCCGAGTCGCCGTATCCGCCGACCAATCAAGGCGCTGGCGGCCCGGGCAATCCGCTCGGCCAACCCGACCCGGCCTCGCTCAACACGCCGCGTTACACAGTGCTGCAGATCAACAGCTGGCAGCAACCGCTGCAGTGCTATTTCGTCTATGGCCCGCAACCGGTCAAGGCCGCCGACGATCCGAACATGCAGTTCGCCTTCGGCAGTTCCTACGAGCGCGTGGCCGGTGGGACCACCTGGCATTGGCTGGGCACGTCGCTGACCCATCTGCCCAACGATTTCCAGCTCAAGACCAAGTACGGCCAAGGTGTGGACTGGCCCGGCGGCGCGCAGTTCTATTACAACCTGCTGCCGTATTACCGCCAGGCCACCGAGGTGATCGGCGTGTCTTCCGACAAGCCGCCGATGGTCGAGCTGTACAAGAGCTTCGATGTCGAACCCGGAGGCATCTATGGCGCCAACTACGACTACCCGATGCCGGGCATCGTGCCTTCGTTGAACGACGTGCTGTATCAGCAGAACGTCGCTTCGTTGAGCATCGATGACATCGCGCTGTTCGTCACGCCCACTCCGCAAGGACGCAACTCGCGGCCTGGCAAGCGCCGCCAGTGCGCGGGCAACACCAACTGCATTCCGATCTGTCCGATCCAGGCCAAGTACGACGGCACCGTGACCCTGGCGCAGGCCTTGCAGACCGGCAACGTGCAGATCGCCTACCAAACCGTCGCCAGCAACATCCGCTTGGACGGCGATCAGGTCAGCGGCATCGACTATCTGACCTACGACAGCCAGACCGGACCGTCCACCGGCGGCGGCACCGCGGTCGGCAAGCGCTACGTTCTGGCCGCGCATGCGATCGAAACGCCGAAACTGCTGTTGATGTCGAACAAGAATCCGGGATATGGCAACGGTGTGGCCAACAGCTCCGATCAAGTCGGGCGCAATTTGATGGATCACGTGATGTATCTGGCCTGGGGCCTGGCCAAGGATCCGATCTACGCCTTCCGCGGGCCGCTGTCGACCTCGGGCATCGAGTCGGTGCGCGATGGCGCGTTCCGCAGCGAGCGCGCGGCCTACCGCATCGAGATCGGCAACGAAGGCTGGAACTGGGCGACCAACGATCCCAACACCACCCTGGCCGATTTCGTGTTCGGCCAGAACAACACCCAGTTGAACGGCGATTCGGTCAACCAGCAGGGCAAGGCGCTGCGTTTCGATCCGAACATGCCGGCTTTCAGCAAGCTCTACGGTTCCAAGCTGGTGCAGGTGCTCAACGGCGTGTACACGCGGCAGTTGCGCCTGGGTTATCTGATCGAGCAGTTGCCCGATCCGCAGAACCGGGTGCAGTTGTCGAGCGTCTACAAGGATCATCTTGGACTGCCGCGGCCGCAGGTCACCTACCGCATCAGCGAAGACTATGTGCGCAACGCGTTCGTGTCGGCCAAGCAAGCTTCGACGCAGATCTTCGACGCGTTGGGCGCGACCGAGTACACCCAAGTGCCGGCGGCGCCGGCGCTGAGCGGGGCGGACGCGTCGCCGACCACGTTCGAGTACTTGGGCAATACCTTCACCTTCTACGGCGCCGGCCACATCATCGGCACGTACCGTATGGGCGCCAGCGCCGCCGATTCGGTGCTCAACGCGCGGCAGCAGTCGTGGGACCACAGCAATCTGTACATGGTCGGCAGCGGCGTGTTCCCGACCACCGCAACGGCCAATCCGACCTTGACCATCGCGGCGTTGGCGTTGCAGGCAGCGGACAACATTCTCAGCGATCTGGGTTGAGCTTGCAGGGAGGGCAGAGGAGGCCGCGCCCGGGGAGGGCGCGGCCAGGTCGGAAAGCGTCGGGGCTGAAGCCCCTCCCACAAAAGACTTCGTGGCATCGAAGTCTTTTGTGGGAGCTGACGCCGCTACGAGGTCTTTTGTGGGAGGGGCTTCAGCCCCGACGCTTCACCCGCGCACCTTGCGACGAAGCGGCCTCACTGCACCGCGCGCAGCAACCGTTCGGCCACCGCGCGTAACTGCGGCAAACGCTCGCCGGCATCGAGCAGTTCGAACTCCACCCCGGTCAAGGCCAGCAGGGCCAGGATTTCCTCCGGCGTCTCGCCGCGCACATGCAACAGGCTGCTGTGTTCGTCGATGTGTTCGAGCACGCCGCACCACGGCGGCAGCTGCGGCGCCAGGCTTTCGGCCGAACCGCGCAGCCGCGCGCGCAGCACCTCGCCCTGCACGACCTGGCTGATGCTGCGCTGCACGTAAGCGGCGATGTCCTCGGGAAACTTGCGCGGCGCGAAGCCGCCGCCGCACTGCGCCGATTGGATCCGGTCGGCGCGGAACAAACGCCAATCCTCGCGGCTGCGGTCCCACGCCAACAGGTACCAGCGCCGGCCGCTGCTGACCAGTCGCAGCGGTTCGATGGTGCGCTGGCTCGCGCGCCCGCCGCGGTCGCTGTAGTGCAGCTCGATCAGGCGGTGATCGCGACAGGCGCCGGCCAGTTCGGTCAGCGTCTCCACGTCGGGGCCGTCTTCGTGCTGGGCCAGCGACAGGGTCACCGAATACAGCGCGCTGACCCGGCGCCGCAGCCGCGCCGGCAGCAGTTGGTCGAGCTTGCCGAGCAGGCCGACCGCGGTGTCCTCGATCCGCGCCACGCTGGCGGCGGCGCTGCGCAGGGCCACCACCATCGCCACCGCTTCGTCGTCGTCGAGCAGCAGCGGCGGCAGCGAGGCGCCGGCGGCGAGCTGATAGCCGCCGCCGACACCGGTGGAGGCCTGCACGGGATAGCCGAGTTCGCGCAGGCGATCGACGTCGCGGCGCACGGTGCGCGCATCCACTTCCAGCCGCTCGCACAGTTCCGCGCCGGTCCAATGGCGGCGCGATTGCAGCAGGGACAGCAGGCGCAGGAGTCGGGTCGAGGTCTTGAGCATGGGACCCAGTCTAAAACCTATTGAGGACAGAAATTGTCCTCAATAAGCTCTATCCTTTGATCGTCCGGGGCAGACCGCCCCGCCTAACCGGAGCGCACCGCGATGACCGTTCAGACCTACCAGGCCAGCTGCCACTGCGGCGCGATCCGCTACGAAGTCGACCTCGACCTGGACGCCGGGACCTCGCGCTGCAATTGTTCGATATGCAGCAAGCTGCGCAAGTGGGGCGCGCTGGTCAAGCCCGACGCCTTCCGTCTGGTCGCCGGCAACGTCGAGGAGATGGGCTCGTACCAGTTCGGCACCTTCAGCGGCACCTATCACTTCTGCAAGCATTGCGGCGTCCACGCCTTCGGCACCGGCGAGCTGGAAGTGCTCGGCGGCAAGTACTACTCGGTCAATGTCGCTTGCCTGGACGTGGAACACGAGGTGTTGGCGGCGGCGCCGATCCAGCTCATGGACGGCTTGAACAACAATTGGTTCGAGGTTCCCAAGATCACCGCGCATATGTAAGGGCGCGGGTGCTCCTTGTCGCGGTCGCGGCTTGCGCCGCTCCTGCAGGGAGCTCATCGCGACACTTCGATTACGGCGAAACACAATCGCAGACCGACCGACACCCACGCCCCCGATGGACACCAACGCGCTCAAGAAACATTGCCGCCGCTACCCGGGCGCCGAGGAGGTTCCGCATGGGGCGCCGTCCAATATCCTGGTCTACAGCGTCGGCGGAAAATTCTTCGCCTACTTCAAGACCAGCGAACCCGAGCGCTGGCGTTTCAGTTTCAAGACCACGCCGGAGCGCTTCGTCGAGCTCACCGACATGCCCGGGGCGAAACCGGCGCGGTTCATGGGCCGCTATCACTGGGTGACCGTGGTCGATGTGCGGCGCGTGCCGCAGGACTATCTGATCGAATTGGTCGACTGGTCGTACCGGCGCGCGCTGGGCAATCTCAGTCGCAAGCGTCAGGCCGAGGCGCTGGCCGAGGCCGATGAAGCGCAGCGTCTCAGGCTGAGCCCGATCGCGCCGACGAAAGCTCGCCCAAGACTCGTAACGCTGCGTCCACCCGCGCATCGAGCGCGTGGCCGTAGTTGAGCCGCAGGCAATGGCGGTAGCCGCGATGCGCGGAGAAGATCGGCCCCGGCGCGATGCTGATGCCGCGCTGCGCCGCCTGCCGTTGCAACGTCAGCGCATCGCGGTCGGGCGGCAGTTCGATCCATAGGAAGTAACCGCCGTCGGGCCGGGTGACCCGGGTGCCGGCGGGGAAATATTCGGTCACCGCCTGCAGATACGCGGCCTGTCGCTCTTGCAGGGTCTTGCGCAATCCGCGCAGATGCCGCTCGTAACCGCCGCGCTGCAGATAGCGCGCGATCGCCAACTGCGCCGGCACGCAGGTGGACAAGGTGTTGGTGAGCTTGAGCCGCGCCACCGTCTGCGCGTAGCGTCCCGGCGCGGTCCAGCCGATCCGGTAACCCGGCGCCAGGGTCTTGGAGAACGAGCCGCAATGCAACACCAGGCCGCGCGTATCGAACGCTTTGGCCGGCAGCGGGCGGCGCGCGCCGAAGTGCAGTTCGCCGTAGACGTCGTCCTCGATCAGCGGCAGTTCGTGGCGCGCCAGCAGGTCCACCAGTTCGCGCGTCTTGGCTTCGGGCAGGCTGGCGCCGAGCGGATTCTGGAAACTGGTCATCAGCCAGCACGCCTTGGGCGCATGGCGGCGGATCGCCGCATCCAGCGCGCCCAGCTCGATGCCTTCGCGCGGATGGGTCGGCACCTCCACCGCATGCAGTCCGTGGCGCTCCAGCGTTTGCAGCGCGACGTAGAAGCAGGGCGACTCGACCAGCACGGTGTCGCCGGGCCGGGTGGTCGCGGCGATGCACAGGTTCAAGGCTTCGATCGCGCCGTTACTGATGACCAGGTCGTGCGCGCCCAACTCCACGCCGCCGATGCGGTAACGCAAGGCTATGTGCCGGCGCAGCTCGGCGTTGCCGGGGGTCAGGTCGTCGACGGTGCTGCGCGGATCCAGATGCACCGCCTCGTGCGCCATCGCCCGGCCGAGCTTGGCCAGCGGAAACAGGTCCGGGCTCATGAAGGCCGAACCCAGGGGCACGATGTCGCGCGTCATCGCCGATTCCAGCACTTCGAACACCAGCGCACTGATGTCGACCGGGCGCGATCGGCCGTCGGGCGCGGAGGCGGCGTCGGGTTCGGGCAGCAGGGCGCGCGCCTGTTCGCTGACGTAGTAACCCGAGCGCGGACGCGGGCGCACCAGACCTTGCGCTTCGAGCAGGTAATAGGCCTGGAACACGGTGGCCGGGCTGAGCTTGCGCGCCGCGCTGGTCTGGCGCACCGAGGGCAGGCGCTGACCGGGGCGCAGCAGGCCCTGGCGGATCGAGCGGGCGATGTCGTCGGCGAGGGCTTGGTAGCGCTTCATGGGGACGGGCGTCGGAAAAGTTGCGGCACAGGACGTCAATGGGCAGCAGCAATCGCGGTAGGGGCGGTTGCGGGACCGAACTCCGCCAAGCTGCCTCGCGCGCCACCCACCGACGCGACCGCGAGGTCTTTTGTGGGAGGGGCTTCAGCCCCGACGCTGTCCGATCCGCCTGATTCGGAAGTCGGTAGCACCTGACCGAAAAGCGTCGGGGCTGAAGCCCCTCCCACAAAAGACCTCGCCCTATCAGGCTTCCCGAATCCCGAATCCCGAATCCCAGCCTTCCTTGCGACTGATCTGGTTTTTCTTCCAGATTCTGAGTCTACGCAATCTGGATCGGTGGGCGAACAATGGACCCCGCAGCAAAAGCTGCTCAAACCCGCCATCGCCCGCCATGAATCCGCAAGTCGAACTCAATCTGGCCCTGATCCTGTTCATCCCCTGGTTCTCGATCCTGGCCTGGCTGTTCTGGGCCTACCCGCGCCAGCCCCGCGGCGGCGCGCGCACCGCCTTCGACAGCGTCAGCCTGCTGCTGGCCAGCGCGGCCGCGTTCTGGGGCATGCACTGGAGCATGCTCAACGCCGACCCCAATGCCGGCGCGATCTGGAAACAGGTGCTGGCCAGCTCGGTCGCCTACGGCCTGTTCCTGGCGGTAATGACCGCGGCCGTCGCGCTGCGCTGGCGCTGGCTGCGCGGCCGCAACCGCGCCGTCGCTCCCTCTTCCGACACCACGCGCCCGTTCCCGGGCAGGGCCGAATCATGAAACTGCTGCTCGTCGCCGCTTTTCTCGGCGTGATCCTCTACAACCTCGGCGCCGGTCTGTATTACATGCTGGTCGACCAGGGCGCCAGCAAGCGCACGGTCAACGCGTTGACCAAGCGCATCGTCTACTCGATCGCCTTGATCGGACTGGTCGTGATCGGCATCGCCACCGGCGTGGTGCAGCCGCACGGCGTGGGCGTCTGAGACCGGGCGGACGACGCGCCGCGACCGCGGCTAAGCTGTCGGCTGCTCCGCCACCGACCTCGCGATGACCACCGCCCGCATCGTTGCCAACGCGCAAACGCCCGAGTACTACTTCGAAGAACGTTGCCACGTGGTGGAGTGCTGGAACTCCGCCGACGACGCGAGCAGCTCGATCGCGCGCATCCGGGTCGAGCCCGGCGTGATCACGCGCCTGCACCGCCTGCGCGGTACCAGCGAGCGCTATCTGATCCTGCATGGCCGTGGCCGCATGCACGCCGGTGATCTGGCGCCGGCCGAGGTCGGCCCGGGCGATGTGGTGTTCATTCCGGCCGACGCGCCGCAACGCATCGCCAACCTCGGCGACGGCGATCTGGTGTTCCTGGCGATCTGCACTCCGCGTTTCGTGCCCGAGTGCTACGAAGACCTCGACGAAGACCCCTGAATCCGCTTCCCGGCGCCGCGCGCGATACCCGGTATGGCAAGCTTCGTCAGTCCACGGCCAAAGGAGGGCGCATGCGACACGACGAATCCTTCAAGCTTTACTGGCAGTCCGACGGCAGGCCTCAGTACGACCAGAATTTTGGTCCGTTGATGATGCGGGCGTGGATCGACTGGAACGGCGGCGACGCCGATCTGTGGCGGCCAGAAGGGCGTCAGCACGTCGCCGGCGGAGTGCACGAGTTCACCCAGCGCAGTCTGCGTCACTACACAGTCGCGGGCGAATGGATTGCGCCGCTACCGCGCTTGTTCGAACAGATCGGCGTGTTTTCGAGCCGGCTCGAGTCCCTGGTCGCGTCCGAGGAACAACGGCCGGACTATTTCGAACTCGACGCTTTCACCGGGGTCATCGGCCTTCGGCCGTTCCAATTCTCCTTCCATCGTGGTGTTCCGGGAACCGAACTGACGCAGTTGGGGCAGTCGTTGTATTCGGCGCTGTCCGCCGCGATCGCAAACGCCCGGATCACCAAACAGGGCATCGGTTGATCGATCTGCGCCAACGCTACCTCGGCTGCCTGCTCGGCCTGGCCTGCGGCGATGCGGTCGGCACCACGGTCGAATTCCGCGGTCGCGGCGATTTCGAGCCGCTCACCGGCATGGTCGGCGGCGGGCCGTTTGCGTTGCGCGCCGGCGAATGGACCGACGACACCTCGATGGCGCTGTGCCTGGCGGCGAGCCTGATCCATTGCCGCGGCTTCGATGCGCGCGATCAGATGAATCGCTATTGCAACTGGCGCGCGCACGGCTATATGAGCAGCAACGGCGAGTGCTTCGACATCGGCATGACGGTGAGCGCGGCCCTGGACCGATATTTGCGCAACCAGGATCCGTATGCCGGCGATCCCGGCCCGCGCGCGGCCGGCAACGGCGCGTTGATGCGGCTGGCGCCGGTGCCGATGCTGTGGCGTCGCGATGCGGAACAGGTTCGCCATTACGCCGCCGAATCGACCCGCACCACCCACGGCGCGGACGAGGCTTTGGATTGCTCGCGCCTGTTCGCCGGTCAATTGCGCGCGGCGCTGATGGGCGCGGGCCAGGAAGCGGTGTTGACTCCCGCGATGGCGCCGCCGGCCAGCGAATCGGTCGCGGCGATCCACGCCCGCGCATACGCCGGCAAGCCCGAGAGCGAGATCGTCGGCTCGGGCTACAGCGTGCAATCGCTGGAAACGGCGCTGTGGTGTTTTCTGCACACCGACTCGTTCGAAACCGCGATCCTGCGCGCGGCCAACCTGGGCGACGACGCCGACACCACCGCGGCGATCTGCGGCCAGATCGCCGGCGCTTACTACGGCGTCGATGCGATTCCGCGCGACTGGCTGGACACGTTGGTCATGCGCGAGGAGATCGCGACGATGGCCGATGCATTGTTGGCCTTGTCGGAGCGGTCCGACGGGTTGATTTGATCGCGCGCAGCGGCGAGCTGCGGTCGACGATGCACCCGCAAGCACCTACACTGCCTCGGCACGGCCGACGTGCGAGCGCGAGACGCGGCGATGGCGGAGTCTTCTGCGAAATCCAGGCGAACCAGCAACGTCGCGCGCGGGCGGCCGCCGAAGACCGACAAGGCCAAGCCGGCCAACGCGACCGGCCAGCGCGGTCTGGCCAAGGAGATCGCGCGGCAAACGCAGGCCTGTGAAGGCGATCCGAATTTCATGACCTCGCTGGCGCGAGGCCTGGCGGTGCTCAGCGTATTCGCCGGCCACGCCCGCGAAGTAAGCATGTCGCAGATCAGCCTGGAAACCGGCATTTCGCGCGCGGCGGTCCGGCGTGTGCTGTACACCCTGGGCAAACTCGGTTACGTCGGCGAATACGCCGCCGGCTACGTGCTGGCGCCGCGCGTGCTGGGGATCGGCGGCGCGTACCTGTCCTCGACGGCGCTCACCGTCGCGTCGCAGCCGGTGCTGGACGCGCTGCGCGACGAGGTCAACGAGTCGTGTTCGCTCGGTATTCTCGACGGCGATGAACTGCTGTATGTGGCGCGCGCCGAGACCGTGCGCATCATGTCGATCGGCTTGCGCTCGGGCAGCCATCTGCCCGCGTATTGCACCTCGATGGGACGCGTGCTGTTGGCGGCATTGCCGCCGGACACGTTGGCCGGTTACCTGGCGCGCACCCAGCTGCGGCCGCGCACCGAGCGCACCGTCACCGGACAAGACGAATTGCTGGCGATCCTGGACAGGGTGCGTCACGACGGGGCGTGCGTGGTCGATCAGGAGCTGGAAATCGGCTTGCGTTCGGCCGCGGTGCCGGTGCGCGACCGCGACGGCAAGGTGATCGCCGCGCTCAACATCGGCACCCAATCCGGACGCGTCACCCTGAGCGCTCTGCAGACCCGATTGGTGCCGGCGTTGAAGCGCGCCGCCAAGCAATTGGAATCGGTATTCGACTGATGAGTCCGTCGGCGCGCGTCAGTCCGCGTCGGTGGTGGGTTGCGCAGTCGCACTCTCGGCCGATTGCTCTTCGATGATCGGCCTGGCGAGCGCGAACGCATGGTTGGCCGCCGGCACGCCGCAGTAAATCGCGGCCTGCATCAGCGCTTCCTTGATCTCGTCCGGCGTCACCCCGTTGTTGCGCGCGGCCCGCACGTGCAATTTGAGTTCCTCGTCGTGACCGAGCGCGACCAGCATGACGATGGTCAGCAACGAGCGCGTATGCCGCGGCAATCCGTCGCGGGCCCAGATCGTGCCCCAGGCGGCGCGGGTGAGGAAGGCCTGAAATTCCGCGGTGAAATCGCTGTCGGCGGCCATGGCGCGGTCGACGTGCGCATCGCCCAGCACTTCGCGGCGGATCTTCATGCCGGTCCGGTAGCGCTCTTGTTCGTCCATCGATGCGTCCTCAGGCGTTTAGGAAAGCCAGTGCGGCGACGTTGAACGCCGCCGGGTCGTGCCAGTTGAAGATGTGCCGGCCCGGCAGTTGCGCGAATTCGCCGTGGACGACGCGCTCGGCGATGAAACGCAGATCGGCCGGCGGCGTGACCGGGTCGTCGCTGCCGGCCAGCGCCAGGGTCGGTACGGCCAATTGCGCCAATCGTTCGCGAAAATCGGTCTCGGCCAGAGCGTGGCAGCAGCCGATGTAGGCCTGCGGCGATGTGCTCAGGAACGCAGCGGCGATGCGCGCGGTCAGCGCCGGATGCGCGGCGACGAACGAGGGCTCGAACCAGCGCTGCACGGTGCCGTCGACCAGCGACGACAAGCCTTGGGCCTGCACTTGGGCGATGCGTTCTTGCCAGATCGCGGCGGTGCCGATCTTCGCCGCGGTGCTGCACAGGATCAGCCGGTCCAGCCGATCCGCCGCATGCAGGCCCAGCCATTGGCCGGTCAGTCCTCCGATCGACAAGCCGCAGAAATGGCTGCGTTCGATGTGCAGCGCATCGAACAGCGCCAGCACGTCGCGCCCCAGATCTGCGGCCGAATACGGGCCGGGCGGGGCGGTGGAGCCGCCGTGGCCGCGTCGGTCGTAGCGAAGCACGCGGAACTGCGCGCGCAAGGCGTCGATGTTCGGGTCCCACATGTGCAGATCGGTGCCCAGCGAATTGCACAACGTCAGCCAGGGCCGACCCTCGTATCCGTCGATGCGGTAGTGCAGGCGGTGCTGGGGAAGGTCGAGATGAGGCATGCGATGAGCGTCGGCCAGGAGGTCAGAGCGGCGGCGTCGTTCGCGAAGGACGAAGCGCATCGTCCTCGTCGGCGCGAATGGCGCGGTCGATCCAATGATCGTTCATGCCCAATGCGCTGTCGGCCGCGAACAGCGCCGTCAATGCATCGGGACTCAGAATGGCCATGACCTGCGCTTGTTCGGCCAGCACGTTGCGCAGATGACGGCGGTCGACGATGGCTTGTTTCGCCGCGGATTCGACCAACTGGTGCGCGGCCTGTTTCCCCAGCGATTCGCTCAGCTTCACGGCGACGGCTTCGGCATAGAGCGAACCGCCGCCGATATCGAGATGCGCGCGCATTCGTTCGCGATCCAGCTCCAAGCCGTCGATCACGCCGCTGACCTGCGAGAGACTGCCCGCGGTGAGGCGCAGGATCTGCGGCAGCGTGTCCCATTCGGCATGCCATCCGCCGACGCCGCGCTCATGCTCCTGCGGCAGCGCCGAGAACAGAGTAGCGATCAGGCCGGGCACGCGCGTGGCGTTGGCGATGGCGGCGAGGCAGGCGACCGGATTGCGCTTGTGCGGCATCGCCGACGATCCGCCCTTGCCGTCGGCGGCCGGCTCGAAGGCCTCGCCGATTTCGGTCTGCATCAGCAGGACGATGTCGCGCGCGATCTTGCCCAGGGTGCCGGCGATCAGGCCGAACACCGCGCCGGTTTCGGCGATGCGGTCGCGCGCGCTGTGCCAGGGCAACGCGGGCAGGCTCAGGCCCAGGTCGTCGGCGAGCGCTTGCGCCACCTCCAGGCCACGGCCGTGCAGCGAGGCCAAGGTGCCGGCGGCGCCGCCGAACTGCAACGCCAGCGCGCGACCGCGCAGTTCGCTCAGGCGAACGCGCGAGCGCGACAAGGCGTCCAGCCATCCGGCCGCCTTGAGCCCCAGCGTCACCGGCACCGCCGCTTGCAACAAGGTGCGGCCAGGCATCACCGTTGCGCGTTCGCGATCGGCCATCACGCGCAAGCTCGCGATCAACACATCCAGACGCGGCTCGAAGGCATCGAGCACGTCGCGCAATTGCAATACGCCGCCGGTGTCGATCGCGTCCTGGCTGGTCGCGCCCCAATGCACCCAGCGCGCCGATTCGGCATCGTGGCTCGCCACTTCGGCGGTCAACGCGCGCACCAGCGCGATCGCGGGATTACCAGCGAGCGCGGTCGCGGCGGCCAAGGCCGGGATGTCGTACAGATCGGCCGCGCAGGCCGATTCGATCGCCGCGACGGCGTGCCGCGGAATCACTCCGCAGCGCGCTTCGGCGCGGGCCAGGGCCGCTTCGAAATCGAGCATTCCCTGCAATCGCGCGCGCTCGTTCAACGCGGCGTCGATGGCGGCGTCGCCGAACAGCGTACTCAGCAAGCTGACGTCCGAGCTCATGGCGACTTCGTTCTCCCTTGCTGCGGCGATGGCGGACACGGGCCGATACGGCGGCCCAGGGCATTCAGTATTCGAAGAACACAGTTTCGCGCCCGCCCTGCATGCGCACGTCCCAGGTATAGCACCCCGGCGTGGTCCGCTGTGCGACCAGGGTGCCACGGCGCTCGTTCGGAACCAGCGACAGGATCGGATCGTTGGACAGATCGGCGTCGTCGGAAAAATAGATTCGCGTCGGAGCGGCCTTGAGTAGCCCACGCATGAACACCAGCGCGACCAGATGCGGCGCTTGCAAGCCGCCGCCCGGGCCGGCGACGCGACCGGGCTTGACGGTACTGAAACAGAAGCGGCCGTCGCCGTCGGTGGGCACGCGGCCCCATCCTTCGAATGCGGGATCGTGATCGTGGTGGCGCGGATCGTCCGGGTGAGCGTAGATGCCTTGCGCGTCGGCTTGCCACAGTTCGATCATCGCGTCGCTCACCGGCAGGCCATTGCCGTCGAACACGATGCCGGCGATCTCCACGCGCTCGCCGAGCGCCGAATCCGGCGCGACTTGCGTGCGATACAGCGCTTCGAGCCCGATCCGGTAATACGGGCCGACGGTTTGCGAAGGGGTCGTCTGCAGACTCATCGGTCACTCCCAAGGCGTCTGGCGGCGGCCGCGCAGGACGATATCGAAACGATACGCCAAGGCGTATTCGGACTGCGCGTTTTCCCAATCGAACGCGGACACCATGCGTTCGCGCGCGTTGGCGTCGGCGACGCAGTTGAAGATCGGATCGTGGGCCAGCAATGGATCGCCGGGGAAATACATCTGGGTGACCAGGCGTTGCGCGAAACCATCGCCATGCAGGGAAAAATGGATATGCGCCGGCCGCCAGGCGTTGTAGTGATTGCGCCACGGATACGCGCCGGGCTTGATCGTCTTGAACCGATAGCGGCCATGCTCGTCGGTCAGCACCTGGCCGTCGCCGCGGAAATTAGGATCCAGCGGCGCGTCGTGGCGATCGCCGTCGTGGCGGTAACGGCCGGCGGCGTTGCATTGCCAGACTTCGACCACGCGATTGCGCACCGGCCTGCCGTTCTCGTCGAGCACGCGGCCCGAGACGATGATGCGTTCGCCCAGCGGCTCGCCGGCGAAACCCGCGGTCAGATCGGCGCTGTTCGGGCCGGACACGGTGCGATCCAAAGCGGGTCCGGTGATTTCCGACAAGGTGACCGGAATGGCGATCGGATCGCGACTGGGCCCGCGCGCCACCGAGGAACGGTACGGCGGGTGCAGATATCCGGGTTGGGTGAACGGATGCGGCCTGCGGAAACCGCGCAAGTCGCCGATGGAATCGTTCATAGAGCGGAATCCGGGGTGATCCGGCGCCGATAGCGGGCGTCGGGAGGAAGTGAACGGAGCATCGGTCCTGTCGCCGTAGTGTGCATGGCCGCGGCCGCGATGAGGAGACCGGCAGGCGCCGGATCGGCGTCGGATCCGGTACGCCCGATCAAACGCGTTCGATCGCCACGGCGATGCCCTGGCCGACGCCGATGCACATGGTCGCCAGACCGATCTTTCCGCCGCTGCGTTCGAGTTGGCGCAACACGGTCAACGCCAGCCGCGCGCCGCTCATGCCCAGCGGATGGCCCAGGGCGATGGCGCCGCCGTTGGCGTTGACGTGCGCGGCGTCGTCGTCCAATCCGAGTTGGCGCAGGCAGGCCAGACTCTGCGCGGCGAAGGCTTCGTTGAGTTCGATCGCATCGAAATCATCGATCTTCAGATTCAGGCGCGCCATCAACTTTTGCACCGCCGGCACCGGGCCGATGCCCATATAGGCAGGCTCCACGCCCGTGGTCGCCATGCCCAGCACGCGCGCGCGCGGGGTCAGACCGTACTGGCGTATCGCGCTGTCGGAAGCGAGCAGCAAAGCCGCCGCGCCGTCGTTGAGTCCGGCCGCGTTGCCGGCAGTGACGGTGCCGGAGGGACGGAAAGCGGGCCGGAGTCTGGCCAGCGCCTCCAGGGACGTGTCGGCGCGCGGGTGTTCGTCGGAGACCACCTCGACGGTGTCGTCGCGCTTGCGTCCGGCTGCGGGCACGATCACTGGCGCGATCTCGCCGCGGTGGAAATCCGCTTCGCGCGCCGCCGCCACGCGTTGCTGGCTGCGCAGCGCGAACGCATCCTGATCCTCGCGCGAGATGGCGTAGCGCTCGGCCACGTTCTCCGCGGTTTCGCCCATCAGCTCGACGCCGTATTGCTGCTTGAACCGAGGATTGACGAAGCGCCAGCCCATGGTCGTGTCTTCGATCTGCTGGGTGCGCGCGAACGCCGCGTCGGCCTTGCCCATCACATAAGGCGAGCGCGACATCGACTCGACGCCGCCAGCGATGGCCAGGTCGAGTTCGCCCCCGCGCAGGCTGCGCGCCACCAGGCCGAGCGCGTCGAGCCCGGAACCGCACAATCGATTGATCGTCGCACCCGGCACCGACAGCGGTAGCCCCGCCAGCAGCAGGCTCATGCGCGCGACGTTGCGGTTGTCTTCGCCGGCCTGATTGGCGCAGCCGAAATAGACATCGTCCACCAGCGCCGGATCCAGGTCCGGATGCCGGGCGAGCAGCGCCAGCAGCGGCAGCGCGCCCAGATCGTCGGCGCGTACGCCGGCCAGCGCGCCGCCGTAACGGCCGATCGGCGTGCGGATGCCGTCGATGATGTAAGCCGCGCTCATGCGTCGGTTCCCGCGTGCGCGCTGCCGTGCGCGGCGTCGGTACGCGCCTGCAGCGCGCGCAGGGCGACGAGTTCAGCGGCGGCCGGCTCGGCGGTGGTTTTGAGCGTTGCGGCGAACCGCACCGGCCAGCCGGTGGCTTCGACGATACGTTCGCGGCTGACGCCGGGATGGATCGAGACCACGGTGAGTTCGCGCGTGACCGGATCGGGCTCCATCACGCACAGATCTGTGATGACCGCGGTCGGGCCTTTGCCGCGCAGCCCCGCGCGTTGTCGCGCGTCGCCTCCGTCGAGATGGCCGACGGAGGTGATGAAGTCGAGCGTCTCGACGAAGGTGCGCCGACTTTGGCGCACGATGATCAGCACTTCTTTCGCCGAACCGGCGATTTCCGGCGCGCCGCCCGCGCCGGGCAGGCGTGTGCGCGGCGCATCGTAGGCGCCGATCACGGTGGTATTGAGGTTGGCGTAGCGATCGATCTGGGCCGCGCCGAGAAAACCGATATCGATGCGCCCACCTTGCAGCCAATAGCGAAAAATTTCCGGGGTGGACACCACCGTATCGGCGGTTTCGGCCAATTCTCCGTCGCCGATCGACAGCGGCAACACGCTGGGCTTCGCGCCGATCGGGCCGGATTCGTAGATCAGCACCGCTTCCGGCGCGTGGGTCAGGCGGGCCAGATTCGCCGCGGTCGACGGCAGGCCGATACCGACGAAACAGGTCGCGCCGTCGGGCAGGCGCCGCGCCGCGGCCACGGTCATCATCTCATTGGTGCTGAATTCGCCGATGGGCCGGCCGATGTCGGACGCGCTCATGCGGCCTCCCGCTGCGATTGCGCGTGCAGGCGTTGGAATTCGGCGAAATCGGCGGTGTCGAGGATGTGCTTACGAATCCATTCCAGGAAACGGTCGCGATCGCGCGCGATCGTATCCCAGGCCAGATAAAACCGATTGTCGCGTTCGTAATAACCATGCGCGTAGGAGGGCGCGGCGCCGCCGGGCACATGGCACACCGCGTCGACCACCCACTTGGGCAGGATGCAGGCGTTGCTCGGCGCATCGAGCCGGTCGACGATTTCTTCGACGGTGACGATCAGTTTCTTTGCCGCCAACGCGGCTTCCTTCTGCACGCCCAGGATGCCCCACAACAGCACGTTGCCGCGGCGGTCGGCTTGTTGCGCGTGGATCACGGTGACGTCCGGGTTGACTGCGGGCGAAGCGGCTAGGCGTTCGCCTGTGTAAGGGCAGTCGATGAAGCGGATGTCTGGGTTGTGCTTGGGCAGGTCCGATCCGGTGTAGCCGCGCAACAGCGAAAACGGTAGGCCGCTGGCGCCGGCCACATAGGCGCTGGCCATGTCGGCATGGCTGTGCTCGCGAATCTCCAGCGGGTGCGGCCAGCCTTTTTCGACGGCGTCGCGCAGGCGATGCAACGAACCCACGCCGGGATTGCCACCCCACGAGAAACGCAACGCGCGCGCGCAACCGGCGCCGATCAGCTGGTCGTAGATCAGGTCCGGCGTCATCCGCACCAGGGCGAGGTCGCGTAAGCCCTGGCGGATGATTTCGTGTCCGGCAGCGTGCGGAATGAGATGGGTGAAGCCTTCCAGCGCGACGGTATCGCCATCGTGGATCAGGCTGAAGACGGCTTCGCGCAAGGAAACGATGTTGGCCACTCAAGGCTCCTGGAAACGTGCAACGAACCTGGTTACGGTAGAAAGCGCGCCGCTGCGGGTCAATGCGATAATCGATTTACGTGTGCGGTAATCGCACAAGCGGTTTCTTCGTCCGGAGCCATGCCCATTCCGCGGCAGGCCAGCGCGCGGGTTCGACCGCGCCGCTCAAAAGCGCAAGGTCAGGTAAGGGGCGAAGAAAAAGTAATCGCGGCCGCGCACGGCGCCGTCGCGCAGAAACGGACCGGCGTCGGCGTGGTGAACGAACAGATCCAGTGTCGCGTAGGTATTGATGCGGTATTTCACCGCCAGCACCTTGCGCACGCCGATGTCGCGCTCATCGTTGGCGGCGCCGGGCCGCACCACGCGCCAACCGGCGCCGTAGACGCCGTCGTGCACGCTCTGCCGTTGCAGCGCCAGCACGTACAGGTTCAACCACAGCTTGGGAGTGGGTTTCAAGACCAGGTCGGGCCCGAATGAGCGCACGTTGCTGGACAGAAAACTGCCGTCGAACACCGCCGAGCGCGAGTACAGGCCGTTGAAGGTGTTGAGCTCGCCGTCGCGCGGGTCGCGGTCGCCGGAAGAGGCCTCCAGGCGCACGCCCAGGCGCGGTTTCCACGCCGCTTGCTCGAAGGTGTAGCCGGCGAACAAAGTGCCCTGCCAGGCGCGGATGCGCTGCGCGCCGAAATCGCCGCGCTGTCCGATCAGTTCCAGGTCGTAGTCGAATCCCTTGTTCGCACCGCTCAGGCGAGCGGACAGCGTGCGGCGCTGGTCGTTCGCCGGGCCGCTGGCATCGAAGCGGCGATTGCGTTGTTCGGTATCCAGATAGAGCAACTCGAGTTTCGCCGCGGCCGGCGCCGAACGCAGCAAGGGCACTTCGACGTGCCCGCCCCACAGCCGGTGCAGGTCGTTGGTGCGATCGTCGAAGCCGCCGATGCGGGATTCGACCGGTCGTCCCCACAACAAACCGCCGCTGAAACCCGGGCGGTCGTAGAGCAGCCGCACCGCATCGAAGGACAGGCGCGAGTTGGGCGGCTCGCGCACGTCCAGTAAGCGTTGCCAGCCGTGGGCGATCTGCTGGCGGCCGGTGCGCAGCCTCCAGCGCGGTTGCGCTTCGCCGCTGGACAGCTCGATGAAGCCTTGCGACAACTCCAGGGTATTGCGGTCGGTGGCCTGCACCGTGGCGGCATCCAGGCCGGAAACGAAGCTGCTGGACAGCTCGCCGAACAGGCGCAGATGCGGGTTGACGCGATAGTCCGCCCACAAGCGCAGACGTTCTTGCCAATAGCCGTCCTGATCGTCGCGGGTGAAACGGCCGAAGCCCGGATTGCTGCGGTAATCGAACAAGGTGCGGCTCTCGCCGCCGATGCTGAGCGAGCCCTCGTTTCCGACCGACCGGTATTTCCACTGCTCCCAGGCGCTGCGTTGTCCGGGCTCGGTTTTCGCCAGATAGCGATAGTCCTCGTCGTAAGCCAGCAACTTGAACGACGGCGGCGTTTGTGCGCTGGCGACGCAAGGAAGCAGCGCCAGCGCGTAGGCGATCCATGGCTTGCGCGATGCGCCGTTGAAGGCGGGATGGGACATGGCGGTTTCCTCGTGAGGTATTGGGCGCGCGCGCCGGCGCGACGCGCTGCGCCGATATCGGGTGTCAGGGAGTTCGGTCGAAGCCGGGATCAGCGTCGGCGCGGATTCGCCGTCAATTGGAGCGGTGTAGCCACGCCACCGCGGCCGCCGCCAACAGCAGCGGCACGGCGCACAGGTAATACAGGTGCGAGGTCGACCAATCGAGATCGGTCAACCAGCCGACCGCGATGGGGGACAGAATCGCGCCGATCCGGCCGATGCCGATCGCCCAGCCCAGGCCGGTGGTGCGGGTGGAGGTTTCGAACACGATCGGCGCCAGCGCGTACAGGCCGGCCATGGATCCGAACACCGTGGCGCCCAGCACGAATGCGATGGGAAAGGCCAACGACAAGTTCTGGCTGGCGGCGCCGAACGCGAACAGCGCGAGCGAGGCGAGCAGCATGCACGCGATGGTCAAGGTACTGAGCGATCGCCGGGCGGCGAACCAACCGAACAAGCTGCCGCCGACGATGCCGCCCAGGTTGAGCAGCACGCCGCCGGTGATGCCTTGTTGCGCCGACAGGCCCGCGGACACCAGCAACTTGGGTGTCCAGCTCAGCACGAAGTAGAAGCTGAACATCAACAGAAAGAATGCGGCGGCGATCAGCAGCGAGGTGCGCAGCAGATGCGGCGCGAACAGCGCGCGATAGCCGCTTCGTTGCGCCGGATCCGCGACCGCCGCGGCCGGCAGTTCAGTCAATGCCGGCAAGCGCATGCGCTGCAGCAGGTCGTTCAATCGCGGCAACGCGTTGGACGGCCGCCGGCTGATCAGGAAGTCCATCGACTCGGGCAGCATGCGCAGGACCACGGGGATCGCGATCAGCGAGGCCAGCGCGCCGGTGGCGAAGACCGCCTGCCAGTTCCAATGCTCCAGCAAGGCCGACGCGATCAAACCGCCGATGGTCGCGCCGACCGGGTATCCGGTGGCCTGCAGCGCGACGGCGGTACTGCGCCATTTATCCGCGGCGTATTCGGCGGTGATCACGCCGACGCTGGCGAGCATGCCGCCGATCCCGACGCCGGTCAGCGCACGCAACAAAGCCAGCTCGCCGACATCGCGCGCGAACGCTGAAAGCCCCATGCCGAGCGTCAACACGATCAGGCACCACAGGATGATGGTGCGGCGTCCGTAGCGATCGGCCCATGGCGCCAGAAACAGCGAGCCGGCGGCCATGCCGAACAGTCCGGCGCTGAACAACCCGCCCAATTGCGTGCCCGACAACCGCCATTCCTGCGAGATGTGCGGGGCAGTGAACGCCATGACCATGACGTCGAAGCCGTCGAGCATGTTCAACGCGATGCACAGCCCGATCGCGATCCATTGGAACCGGCTCATGCGCTGCAAACTGACCGAAGGGCTCGCTGTGACTGTGCTCATGATGCTCCACCGTAGTCGTTGATTCGGTGCGAATCGGCCGAGCGCTCCCGTCCGTGCCCTGTGTGGGCGCCGGGTGTGGATGAGCGATGAGCGGTCGATCCCGTCCCGCGCTCGGCATCGGTTGAGGCCGCGCGCCATTCCGGCGAATCGTCTGGCGTTTCCACGAGGGCGAAGACGACAACCCGCGAAACGGACGAGCGCCTGGAACGCAGGCAACGCTAGGGGTATCGCACTGCAGCATTCAAGTGCGAATATCGAATGCGTGTGCGGTATTCGCACAAGCGGTTGGGCGGCGGATCGTTGCGGCTCCGCTAGGCGGGCATCGATGCGCGGCGGATTTGTTTCCGGCGCGACAGGATCGGCAAGAGCGAATCCCCTCATCCGCTTTCAAGAGGGGAACGGCGACGGCAAGGCCAACCTCTTTAAGCCGCGGTTACGTCGCGCAGTTCCCATCCGCCGCCGGCCAGCAAGCGCAGACGATGCTTGAGCACCGTGCCCGACAGTGCGGTGACCGCCACCAGGTCCATGCGCAGATCGCGCTGCTCGCCCTGCACGGTCGCATTCGGATCGGTCGCGCCCAGGCTCGGGTCGACTTCGTCCGGATCGGGTTGCTTCGCGCGCCAGCGTTCGAACAGCGCGTCGCCGCGCAACGCGGCTTGCAACTGCGCGGCGAAACCTTCCGCGCTGACCGCTGTGAACGACAGATCGGCGTCGTTGCCGCGCGCGCGTTGGCTGTCGGGAATGCTGAGATAGTAACGAGTGGCCATCGGTTGTCTCGGGAGAGAAGCAGCGGTCAGATTAATCACGGCCGCATACGCCGAGCGTGAATGCCGGGTTGCCGAATCGGGATTCTGTCGACCGCTGTCGCGGTTTCGGTGCGGTGGATGTGGGGCGCCTGGATCCGCTCACGCCGGCGCGCAAAGAAACAAGCCCCGCCAGCGTGCGGGGCTTGTGATTACGCGGCGCCGATCAGTCTTCCTCGCTGTCGTGCGCCGCATGCGGCCCATGCCCCTTCGGGCAATGACACACCGAGGTCGGCCCGAATTCCACGCCGAAGGTCTGGCCGTCGCGATGGCGCTGCCAGTAGAAGTTCGGCGCCTTCTCGGCCTTGTTGCCCAGCTCGGCCATGTCCGCGTCGACGTCGAACAAACGGCCGTCGACCATCACATAGCGCGTGTCGATGGTGGCGCGGATGTTTTCCAGCGGATTGGAATTGAGCACGACCAGATCGGCCTTCTTGCCCGGCTCCAGCGAGCCCAACTGCTTGGACAAGCCCAGGTAGTCGGCGCCGTCGATGGTCGCCGCGCGCAGCGCTTCGAAATGGCTCATGCCGCCTTGGGCCAGCATCCAGATTTCCCAGTTCGCCGACAGGCCCTGCAACTGGCCGTGGCCGCCGACCTGGATCTTGACCCCGGCATCGCGCAGCTTCTTGACCTGCTTGGACACCTGGACATGCCAGTAGTCCCAATCCGGCGCGGTTTCGCGGCGGATCGAACGCGCATCCAGGGTCTCGCGCGGGAAGAAGCGGTTGAGCTTCTTGTCTTCCCAGACGTTGTCGCGCGCGTACCACCAGTACTCGCCCGACAAGCCGCCATAGCTCACCACCAGGGTCGGGGTGTTGCGCACGTCGGTCTGTCGCCACAGTTCGGTCACGTCCTTGTACAGCGGCGCGACCGGGATGTTGTGCTCGATGCCGGTAGCGCCGTCGAGGATCATCGGCAGGTTGTGGTTGAAGGTCGATCCGCCTTCCTCGACCACCAGCATGTTCAATTCGCGCGCGGCCTGGTTGATCTGCTGATGCTGCTCGCGGCGCGGCTGGTTGTAGCTCTTGACCGAGAACGCGCCGTTGGCCTTCATTCGGCGCAGATGGCTGAGCGCGTCGTCGATGGAGTTGATCACCGCCTTGAAGTCGCCGTCGGCACCGTACAGGATCGTGCCGGTGGAGAACACGCGCGGGCCGACCATCTTGCCGGCCTTGACCAACTCGGCTTCGGAGAACACGAACTCGGTGGTCGCCGAGGGGTCGTGCATGGTAGTGATGCCGAAGGCGAGGTTGGTGTAGTACGCCCAGTTCTGTTGCGGCACCACGCCCTGGCCGAAGTGCGCGGCGTGCGCGTGCACGTCGATGTAGCCGGGCAGGATGGTCTTGCCGCTGGCGTCGATGCTGCGCGCGCCGGCCGGGATATCGACCGAGCCGCTCGGGCCGACCGCGACGATTTCGTCGCCGCGCACCACCACGGTGCCGTCCTCGATCACTTCCTGCTTGCTCTGCGCATCGCGCATCGTCACCACCCGCGCATGGGTGAAGGCGACGGTGTCCTTGGGCGCGTACACCGGGATATGCAGGCCGACCCGGATGCCGGGCTCGTCGGCCGAAGGCTTGGCCAAGGTGGCCGGCGCGCCGGGCAGGAACGAGAATGCCTGGTTCAGCGGTCGCGAGTAGTAGCGATTACCGACCATCCAATGCAGCGACTTGGAATCGGCCGACCAATGCAGATAGCTGCCGACATCGGCGCTGACCTGAGCCACTGGCAGCGCCTTGCTGTCCTTGCTCAATTCCACCGACGCGCTGGCGGTCATCAGCGGCGCGACATAAGCGTTGAACAGTTCGGTGAACGCCACCCACTTGCCGTCGGGGCTGAGGCTGACCGAGTCGACGTACTTGAGGTTGAACGCCTCGCGCTCGTCCTCGCCGTTGAGCCCGACCGACATCAGTTTCTTCTTCAGGCCGCTGCCGGTGAGGTAGTACACGCGGCTGCCGTCGGCGCTGAACTGCGGGGTCTCGCCGCTGGTGGCCACGCGCACCGGGCGGCTGCCGTCGGCGTTCATCACGTAGATGCCGCGATCGACCGACCACAGGCTGCCGGTGAGGCCGCCGCCGCCGGTCTTGGCGTAGACGATGCGGCGGCCGTCGGGCGAGAAGCGCGGGCCGTAGTAGAAACCCTTGTCCTGGGTCAGGCGCTTGCCGCCGCCACCGCCGGCGCTGGTCACGTAGATCGCGCTGAGCGCCTGGTCCGACCAGGTCGTATAGAGCAGCTTGCCGCCGTCGGCGCTGAAGCTGGGCTGGTATTCGTAAAGGTTGTCGTTGCCGGTCAGCCGTTCGGGCTGGCCGTCGGGCAGACGCTTGCGCCACAGCTGACCGACCGCGTGGAAGATCAGGGTCTTGCCGTCGGCGCTGGTGGCGACATCGCGGATCATCTTCGGATCGAAGCGGCCCGCGTCCAGGGTTTGTTCGAAGCGCAACGGCTCGGCGACGGTTTGCTCGACGTGGGCGGTAAACGGAATCGCCGCATGCTTGCCGTCGGCGATCGCCACGCGCCACAGCTTGCCCTGCGCCCAGATCACCACCGATTTGGAATCGGGCGTCCAATCGAAATTGGCGTAGGGGCCGAAGATCGCCCAGGCTTCCTGCATGTCGTGCGAGAGCCCGTCCCACACCGGCCGTGCTTCGCCGCTGGCCAGATCGAGCACGTGCAGCACCGATTTGTCGCGGATGCGTTTGACGAAGGCCAGCGACTTGCCGTCGGGCGAAGGCTGCGGACGCACCGCGCCGCCAGCGGTATCGACCACCGTCGTGCTCTTGCCGCTGGCGCGCTCCAGGCGTTTGATCGAGTAGATGGTGTCGTGCGGGTTCTTGTTGTATTGGAAGGTGGGGCCGCTGCTGACGTCTTCGGAGTAGTAGACGTAACGCCCGTCCGGCGACACCGCCGGTTCGCCCAGGTCCTGCTGGTCGTTCTTCTGCTTGGTCAGCTGCAGACCGCCGCCGCCGCCGGCGGCGTGGTAGATCCACAACTCGCCGGCGCCGAGCGAGCGTTCGCCGGTGAAGTGCTTGCGGCCGATCAGGTATTGGCCGTCGGGCGTCCAGGCCGGGTTGTTGAGCAGGCGGAAGTCTTCCTTGGTCACCGCGGTGGCGCCGCTGCCGTCGGCCTTCATGCGCCACAGGTTGTTGCCGCCGCCGCGGTCGGAGGTGAAGGCGATCTCGCGGCCGTCGGGCGAGAAGCGCGGTTGCACGTCCCAGGCCGGGCCGCTGGTGATACGCCGGGCCTGACCGCCGCCAATCGGCAGCAGGTAGATGTCGCCGAGCAGGGAGAAGGCGATCTCGCGGCCGCCGGGGGCCACGTCCAGGTCCATCCAGGTGCCTTCGTCGGTGTCGAAGGCGATGGTCTTGGTCGGGCCGTGCGCGGCGGAGACGTCCCACTTCTTCTCGTCCTTGTCGCCGGGCTTGGCCGCGCCCTTGGCGGTCTGGGCCGAGGCGCGCGCCGGATCGGTGCCGGCGGGCTTGAGAGCGTCCTGCTCGAGTTGCGCGGCCGGTTTGTCGCCGTCTTTCTTCTCCTGCGGCGCGGGTTGCGGCGGAGTCTGGGCGAGGGCCGGGGCGGCGAGCGCGCTGGCGAGCGCGAGAACGAGCAGGCGGTGACGGGTCATCGGGCGGGTTACCTGGACGGACAAAGTCCGCAGGCTAACCCGCGAAGGCCCGCGCGGGCCTGGGCTGGAAGTCCTGGCTCTGCAAAAGAGCCTCGTCGCCCTCGATGCAGACTGTAGGAGCGGCGCAAGCCGCGACTGCGACATCACACCTACGACGCAAGCGCGGTATCGCAGTCGCGGCTTGCGCCGCTCCTACAGTCGCACGCCGGGATCGCGCCGGCTCAGGCTTCCCAATCGGCCTTCTCGGCCGCCAAGCCCAACACAAGCGCACCCTTGCCGACGTTGACCATGCCGGTCAGACTCATCACGCTTTCGTAGAGTTCCACGTTGTGCTCGCGGCAGGCCAGGCGCAGGGTCTCGTGGCCGGGCAGGGCGCGCAGTTCGCTGAGTTCGCCGCCGTAGCTCAGGCACACCGTCGGCGTCATCAGCTCATTGCGGCTCACCCGGCGCGCGGCGAATTCGAGCAGTTTCTGCGCGGCGTTCTCGTAGCCCTTGATCTTGGCCACCGGCCCGGTTTCGCCGCGGTTGCAGTGCAGGACCGGCTTGATGTCCAGCGCCGTGCCCAAGGTCGCACTGAGAAAACTCACGCTGCGGTCGCCGCGCACGCGGGTGCGCGCACGCAGGTAGTTGAGGTCGCGCGGAATCAGATAGCCGTGGGTGTGCAGCGCCAGATGTTCCAGGCGCGCGCGGATCTTCGGCGGGCCCTCGCCGGCATCGCGCAGGCGTACGGCTTCGACCGCGGTGATGCCTTGCGCGGCGAACAGGTTCAAGGTGTCGATCACCCGCAACGAGAACGGCGTGTTGATGCCGGCCGCGCTGCGCACCGGGCGGTAGTCGTTGAGGATCGCGAAACTGGCCTGATTGGCGTTTTCGAAGACCGGGCTGCGGGTCTTGGTGATCGTCATGCAGAACACGTAGTCGTAATCGATCGCCAATTGGCTGACGAACAGATCGCGCACCTGCTGCACGGTGAACGGCGTGGTCTCGGCCTCGAACCCGCGCTCGGCCAAGTGCGCATGCAGGAACTGCAGCGTGGCTTCTTCGTTGCGATGGTCGGCGAGCACGGCCTGGCCGATGCGCACGGTGATCGGCAGCAGATGAATATTGTGCTGCTGGAGGTAGTCGAGCGGCAGATCGCAAGCGGAGTCGACGACGATTCCAATGCGCATGGGTCCCCCCCGGGTCTTGGCGCGTGGCTATCGAATGTGTCCGCAGCATACCGTTTCGCGACGGAAGTCACGCAAGGACGCGGCTGCATCCTGTCGGGCTCGTTCAGGCCCGGCGTTGCACTCCTACCGGCAGCTGCTTCAGGCGTTGCATTTCCGAATCTTCAAGCCGTTCCGGGTGTTGCAGTGCGTCAAGGGCGAAATCGTGTGCGTCGTTGCCCCAGAACAACTCACTACCAATGCTCAGCGTAGGCACGCCGAATACACCGGCCAACAAGGCCGATTCGGTGTTCGCCCGCAGCGCCGATTTGGTCGCCTCACTGCCGACGGCCTCGCCGTCGACCTGCAACTGTGCGATCAGCGGGCTGAGCGCCTCGACACTGTCGCCTGCCTGTCCACGTCGCCAGATCCAGTCGAAGATCGCCTCCACCGCCTCGGGCGTGTTGCCGGCGGCCACGCACAGCCGCAGCGCGGCCAGCGGATTGAACGGATGCGCCGGCGGGAACCGCAGTTCGACCCCGTCGCGTCGCGCCTGCCACAGCACGTGGCGGTAGGTGAATTCGCGCTTGCCGGGAATTTCCGCCGGACCCTTCTGGCCGTGCGCGGCGAGGATCGCGCCGAACGCCACCGGCACCAGCTGGATCGAATGCTCGCCCAGCATCGGTCGCAATTTTTGCCATTGCAGATACGAGAACGGCGAGATGAAGTCGAAATACCAACGCAACGCGGTCTGCTCGGAAACCATGGCCGGACTCCTTACTTCCAGGCGCCGATGATCACCCCGTAAAGGATGAACTGAAGGATGTGGTAGCCGCTGTCGATCATCCACAGTTTGAGGCTGCGCTGGGCGAAGGCGTAGTTGATGCCGAAGCTCATCGACACGAAGAACACGCCGACCACGAAGCCGATGCCGAAGCCGTCGACCGCGGTTGCGAGGGGCGGCATCAGGATCGAAAAGATGGTGGCGGCGAGGAACGCGCAGACGATGGCCACTGCGAACACCCGTCCCGGATGGCCGGGCTTGGCGTTGGGATCCATGCCGGCCTCGCGGCACCAGGCGTTCTTGAACAAGGGGCCGTACCACAGGCCGCCGAGCACGAAGGCCGAAGCGGTGGCGGCGATGATCGCGAGCCAGTTGAGGTGGGCGATGGGCAGGTTCATGGCGGTGCTCCGGCAGCGGCCACGCCGGGAGCGTGCGTGGCGATGGCGGCAAGCATACGCCGAGGGCTGCGTGATTCGCCTTGGCTATTGCCGTTCCCGCTTTTTTGCTGTTCCCCCCTTTGAAAAAGGGGGGAAGGGGGGATTCGCTTTTCGCTTCTAGAGCGAAAACGCCAAGTCAAAAGCAAATCCCCCTAACCCCTTTTTTTCAAAGGGGGGAATCGGTAGGAGGGATTCGAAGGAACTGGCGGGCGATTTCGCTGCGTTTTGAGCCGCCGCCTCAACGCACTTCGGGCGTCGGATAGGCCCGCGGCAACCCGTTCTCCGGCCGCAGATAGCGATCGCGCAGTTCGGTCTGGCGGCTGCGCATCGGTATCGCGCGGCCGTCCATCCACACCTGCAAGGCCACGCTGCTGACGTCGAGCGGATCGCCGCTCCACAGCACCAGGTCGGCGCGGCGGCCCGGCGCGATCGAGCCGACTTCGCCGGCCACGCCGAAGGTTTCCGCCGGCACCCGGGTCAGTCCGGCCAGACCGTCGGCCCAGGGCAGGCCCGCGGCGACCGCGTTGCCGGCCAACTGGCGCACCTTGCGCGCGTTGTGGGACACGCCGCCTTCGCTGAAACCGACCGGCACGCCGGCCGCGCGCAGCCGTGCGGCGTTTTCCATGCTCGCGCCGATCTGATCGAAATCGCTGGGCAGGTTGGACAGCGGATTGACGAACACCGGCACCTTCGCCGCCGCCAGCTGCGGCGCCAGGCGCCAGGCCTCGCCGCCGCCGGCGATGGCGATGCGCAATTGGTGCCTGGACGACCAGCGCAGCAACTGACGGATGTCGGCGGCGCGATCGACGCCGAACACGATCCGCCCGCCGCCGCCGAAATATTTCTGCAGCGTCGCGCGGCCGGCCGGGGTCAGCAGCGCGGCGTGGTTGTCCGGGCCGATCCGGCCGCGGACTTCGTCGATCAGCTGATCCAGGATCATCCACTGAGCCGCGCGCGAGCTGCCGCTCAGGCCCAGGCTGTCCTTGCCCAGGCGCACGAACAGCACGCGTGGGCCGATCGGGTCCGGACCGCCGTCCAGGCGCTCGATGCCGCCTTGTCCGGCGACGATCGAACCGCCGGTCGCAGTGCCCGCGCCGAGCAGGGTCCAGCCGATGCCTTCGATGCGGGTGACCGGGATCACCACCGAATCCGGGTTGTAGGCCAAGGTCACGTCGAACTCGGGCCGCACCGTCATTTCCTTGGTGTCGGCGCCGAGCGCGACGGTCTGGTCGACGGTGGTCTTCTCGCCGGAGACTTCTTCCAGGCCGATTTCGGTGATGCCGGCGAACAGCGTCGGCGTCACCGGCTTGCCTTGCGCGTCGATCACCTGCGCGCCGGCCGGCGCGACCAGGCCCTTGCCGACCGCGCGCACCGCGCCGCCGGAGACCAGCACGTCGGCGTTCTCGAGCGAACCCTGCGCGCTGGCGGTGTGGACGGTGGCGTTGCGAATCAGCAGGTTCTGCGCGGACGCGGCGAAACTGACGCAGGCGAGCAGCGCGGAGAACAGCGGCGCGCGCGACAACACGGACACGCGGCTCATCGCACACCTCCTTGCGTGACCGTCTGCGCGGCCGGTTGCCCGAGCATGAAGTCCGACTTGGGCTGGCGCGACGGATCGGCGCGGTCGTAGATGCGCGCACCGTCGATGTAGACCTGCTCGGCCTTGGCGTAAACGCTGAACGGATTGCCGTTCCACACCACCACGTCGGCCATCTTGCCCGGCTCCAAGGTGCCGGTGCGTTCGGCGATGCCCAGCGATTTGGCCGGGTTCTGGGTCAGCCAGCGGATCGCGCGCTCGGGCGCGATGTCGATGCCGGCCAGGCGCGCGTGGGCGATCACCTTGGCCGCTTCCTGATTGAGCCGCTGGATGCCTTCCTCCGAATCGGAGTGGACGATCGCGCAGCTGTTGGCCGGACGGTCGACCAGGGCGATGTTTTCCTGGATGCCGTCGAAGGCTTCCATCTTGAAGCCCCACCAGTCGGCCCACAGCGCGCCGCAGACGTTTTCCTGCGCCAGGCGGTCGGCGATCTTGTAGGCCTCCACGCCGTGGTGGAAGGCGGCGACCTTGAAGCCGAACTCCTTGGCCAGATCGAGCATGGTGGTCATCTCGTCGGCGCGGTAGCAGTGGATGTGCACGCGGATGTCGCCCTTGATCGCCCCGGCCAGGGTGTCGAGCTTGAGATCGCGCTTGCCGCCGGTGTCCTTCTCGCTGTCGGCGGTGTTGGGCGCGGCGGTGGAGCTTTGCCACCAGCGCTTCTTCTTCGGCTCACTGTTCTTGGGCGAGGTCTTGCGCAGGTACTCGCTGGCGTCGATGAAGGCCGCGCGATAACCGGCGACGTTGCCCATGCGCGTGCCCGGCGAGACGTTGCGGCTGCCGTAGACGCGCTTGGGGTTCTCGCCGCAGGCCATCTTCAGGCCCCACGGCGCGCCGGGGAATTTCATCGCCTGGTAGGACGTCGCCGGCACGTTCTTGAGGGTGACGCCGCGGCCGCCGATCAGATTGCCCGAGCCGGGCAGGATCTGCAGCGAGGTGATGCCGCCGGCCAGCGCGGTCTCGAAACCCGGGTCCTGCGGCCAGATCGAATGCTCGGCCCAGACGTTGGGGGTGACCGGGCTGGTCATTTCATTGCCGTCGGCGTGAGCGCTCACGCCCGGGCTGGGATACACGCCCAGGTGGGAGTGGACGTCGATGATGCCCGGGGTGACCCATTTGCCGGTGGCATCGACGCGGGCGGCATCGGCGGGCGCGTCCAGCGCGCTGCCGACCGCGACGATCTTGCCGTCCCGCAGCAGCACGTCGGCGTTGTCCAGGCGCTGGCCGGTGCCGGTGAGCACGGTGGCGTGCTGCAGCAGCACCGGGCCGGCGCTCAATGCGCGGTAGGTGCTGGGATAAGGGTCCTGGGTGTAGCGCGAACTGGGCGCGGGCGAGCCGGACGCCGGCGCCGCGGCGGTTGCGGCCTGCACGGCGCCGGCGAGCAGCGCCAGGCCGCAGCCGGCCAAAAGCGGTCGAAGCATGATTTCCCCCGGGGAAAGCGGACAAAGGTGTCGAGCGGCGGGTAACCGGGGAACCCTAGCGGCCGGTTCATGCGCTGCCAACCCTGACTATCGTCATGGGCGGTGCGACAATGGCCGGACAACAACAAGAAAAAGGCCGATACGCATGAAAGACAAAGAACAGATCGTCGAAAACTGGCTGCCGCGCTACACCGGCGTGCCCCTGGACCAGTTCGGCCAGCACGTCCTGCTGACCAACTTCAGCGGCTACCTGCACACCTTCGCCCGCCTGACCGGCGCCGAAGTGGTCGGCCTGGACAAGCCGATGCCGAGCGCGACCTTCGACGGCATCACCATGATCAACTTCGGCATGGGCAGCCCGAACGCGGCGACCATGATGGACCTGCTCTCGGCGATCATGCCGCAGGCGGTGTTGTTCCTGGGCAAGTGCGGCGGCCTCAAGCGCAAGAACGAACTCGGCGACCTGGTCCTGCCGATCGCGGCGATCCGCGGCGAAGGCACCTCCAACGATTACCTGTTGCCCGAAGTGCCGGCGTTGCCGGCGTTCGCGCTGCAGCGCGCGGTTTCGACCATGATCCGCGACCTCGGCCACGATTACTGGACCGGCACCGTCTACACCACCAACCGCCGGGTCTGGGAACACGACGAAGCCTTCAAGGAACGCCTTCGCACGATGCGCTGCATGGCCATCGACATGGAGACCGCGACCGTGTTCGCGGCCGGCTTCGCCAACCGCATTCCCTGCGGCGCGCTGTTGCTGGTGTCGGACCAGCCGATGATCCCCGAAGGCGTCAAGACCGAGGCCTCCGATGCCAAGGTCAGCGCCGAGTTCGTCGACAACCACATCAATGTCGGCATCGAGGCCCTGAAGCTGATCCGCCGGCACGGCAAGTCGGTGCGGCATTTGCGCTTCGACGAGTAAGCCGGCCGCTTGAGCCGGCCCGCCCGCCCGCGCGCGACCGCGCCGTCGGAACGGCGCCGGCATTCGCTTTTGCCGCAGGCAGCCGACGCGGCTCGGATCAGGTGACGTCGATCAGGCCGAAGGTCCGTATCACCTCCGGGCCATGCGCCGGAAGCGGCGATTCGCGACGATGCGAGTGCAATCCCGCATCGTTGAGGAAACGTGCCATGGATGAGGTTTCCATTTGGCGGCTGTATGTGCTCAGAGGCATGTATCTGCTTCTGGTCGTGGGGCTGGGCATCACCATCTGGCCGGGCATCGTGTCGCCACCGCCGCATCTGTCGCATATGGGTGGTGTGGTGCGCGCCGTGCTCGGCGCGATCGCGCTGCTCGCGGTGGTCGGAATCCGCTACCCGCTCAAGATGCTGCCGTTGCTGTTGTTCGAATTGTTATGGAAGTGCGTCTGGGTGCTGGCCTTCGGCGTACCGCTGTGGCTGAACCGGCAGTTGGACGCGGGCACCGCCGAGACGCTCAACGATTGTCTGTTCGGGATCGCGGTGGTCGCGATCGCGCTGCCCTGGGGCCATGTGTTCAGACACTATCTGAAAGCTCCGGGCGACCGATGGCGCGCTCATCGCGCATAGAGGCGCAAGCTGGCTGGCGTCCCGTTGCGCTCGCCCGAGCGATCTGCAGGCGAGCCTGGATCACTACGTCGGCGCGCTCGGTTTCGCCACCGATTGGAAACACGGCGACGACTATGCATGCGCGTGCCGCGGTCGGGCCGCATTGACGCTGTGCGCGGACGACCAGTGTGCGCCGGGCACCTGGGCCCATGTCGGCATCAGCGATGCCGATGGGTTTCGCCGTGCTGCATGGCGCGGCGTTCGCGCGCCTGAACGGTTTACCCTGCGACGGCACGCGGAACCGCTGCTTTCATGAGGTTTTGCGACGCGCGACACGCGACATCCGAAGGGCTGAGACCTCAGCCGACGACAATGTCTTCCACGACCGGAGGACAGGTCATGGAACAGCTCATCTTCACCGTCATCGGCGCCCTGCTTACCTGGGCCTTCTACTTCATCCAACGCATCGCCGAACGTCGCGGCACGGTCGACGCGATCGAGCGCGGCAAGCAATTGCTGGCGCTCAAACAGGAACTCGACGGCGCGCACACCAGCGTGGAGGAACTGCGCCGGTTCGAGAACAAGCTGATCGGCAAGGCCGAGACCGCCGCGCGCATCGCCGACAATTATTTCGGCAAGGCCGAGGCGATCGCGCGCGACAGCGACGACGAGCGCGTGAGCCAGGCCGACATGAGCCAGCAGGCGATCGCCGAACTGGGTCGCGAGCAGACTCGTCTGGACGGGTTGGTCGAACACCTGCGCAAGCAGCTCGACGGCGAGGATCTGCGCGCGTTCGAGCAGGCGCATCAAGCCTGGTTGGCGTTTCGCGAACGCCATGCGCGCTTCGTCTCGCAATCGTACTCGTCCGGCCCGATCCGGCCGCTGATCTACGCGGTGACGATGGAAAGCGTTACCGTGGCCTGGATCAACGAGTTGGAAACGCAGTTGGGCGAGGACGCATGAGCCGACCGACGCAGTGACGACCCTCCTGTAGGAGCGGCGCGAGCCGCGACTGCGAAACCGCATAGACGTCGTAGGCGTGGTTTCGCGGTCGCGGCTCGCGCCGCTCCTACCGTCGCCTCGGCGAAGATCGCCTGCACGGTTTCGACACCTGGGCGGGGCGATGCTACGGTCTGGCCCATCCCACCCTGCACAGGCCGCTTATGTCCGCCACCGCTAAACACGTCGTCGATTTCTGGCGCAACGCCGGCCCCGCCCGCTGGTTCGACCGCGACGACCAGTTCGATCATCAATGCCGCAACGGCTTTCTCGAAACCCACCACGCCGCCGCGCGGCGCGAGCACGACGACTGGGTGGAACGCGACGCCGAGTCGGCGCTGGCGCTGTTGATCCTGCTCGACCAGATTCCGCGCAACGTGTTCCGCGGCAGCGCGCACTCGTATGCCACCGATCCATTGGCGCGCCACTACGCCCGGCGCGCGCTGGAACTGGGTCACGATCAACGCATTGATCCGGCGCTGCGCTCGTTCTTCTATCTGCCGCTGGAGCATTCGGAAGATCCCGCCGACCAACAGCGTTCGGTCGAACTGCACCGTGCGCTGCCGCCGGACGGCGACGGCAACGATGCCGCGCAATGGGCGGTGCAGCACCAACAGATCATCGAACGCTTCGGCCGCTTTCCGCATCGCAACGCGGCCCTCGGCCGACAGAGCACGGCGCAGGAGCAAGCCTATCTCGACGGCGGCGGCTTCAAGGGCTGACTCCGCCAGCCGGGGTATCGGTGAAAACCGGAGCGGCCGCGACGGTGATGTCGCGGCCGTTCTGTTTGGTGGCGTAACCAGCGAAATCGCGCTGGCGGTGCGCCGGAAAACTCAACCCATCGAGCGCGATGGCCGCACAGTTTCGTCCTGCTGCATCGCCAGTTGCTGATCACGCTGCGTCGATTGCGCCTGCGCGCTGCGGTCGACCGCCTGAGTGCTTTCGGCCAGCGGCTGCTGCATCGCCACCGTGGTCGGCACGGCCACGGCGTTGTGATGCACCGAGTGGTGATCGCCCTCCACGGCGAACAGATTCTTGGCGTCGGTGCCGAGCACCACCTTATTGATGTCTTTGAAGTTGGCGTTGACCGCGGCCGCGGTCAACGCGCCGGCCGCACGCGCGGTCGCGTCGTCGGAGGGCCGGCCGTGGCGCGAGTCGATCTCGTGCATGCCGGCCAAGGCCTTGTTGAACATCGGGTTATGCGAGTGGCCGGGATCGTTGAGCAGCGGCGTGCCGCGCGAGTCGTTGGCCGAGATACCTGGGAAGTTGATGCGCGGAATGCTGTTCTGCAAACGGTCCCAGCCGTCCTTGACCGCGCCGCGCACGCGGTCGCCGGCGTCCTGGATGCGCTCGCCGGCGTCCTGCACGCCCTGCTTGGCTTTGTCGTAGCCGTCCTGCACGCCCTGTTTGGCCTTGTCGTAGCCTTGCTGGACGCCCTGCTTGGCTTTCTCGTAGCCGTCCTGCACGCCTTGCTTGGCCTTTTCGTAGCCCTGGTGCAGGCCTTCCTTCGCGTCGTCGTAGCGGTGCTGAATCTCGCGCTTGAGCACGTCGGGCATGCCCGCGCCGGGCTCCTTTGGCAGCTTCCAGTCCGATAGATCCTTGCCGTTGGTGATGACTGCGCGCATCTGGTAGATGTCGTGGCGGAACGAGTCGAACATTTCCTTGTTCTTGCCGTAGGTCTGGCGGTTGGCGTCGCTGAGCAGCGGCGGCCCGGAGATCTCGTTTTGTTTGTAGAACTGGGTGACGCTGTGCGGATCGAAGCCGACTTTCCGGATGTCGGCGACGAATCCGCCGATGCCCTGGGTGCGCGGATCCTGTTTGTCCGCCAATAGATCCTTGGCGTCCTTGTCGATCGCGTACAGACGCACTTCGCCCAGATGCTTGCTGGCGGCGCTGACGATGTCGGTGGCGCGGACGTGGTTGACGATGTCGAGTTTGGCGCCCTTGGGCAGGTCCAGGTCGAGGCTGGCCGCGCCGTAGGCGTTGTAGGTTTCGCCGTGCAGGCCGTATTTGGCAGCGGTGATCTGCGCCAGCGTGCCGCCTTGCGAGTGGCCGGTCACCGAGACTTGTGCGGGATGGCCGTTGACGGGGAAGCGCTTGGCCAGTTCGAGCGCTCTTTCGGTAAGCGCGGATGCGGGTCCGATCTGAGGATTGGTGCGGTTGAACACCATGTTGCCGTTGCCGCCGACCCAGTCTTGTACGACTTGATTCAGTCCACCTTCCGAACCGCGGTGGGCGACGATGATTTCACCGGATTTCATGTCCCGGTAGATCGTGCCTTGATAGCCGCTGATGTGCGACTTAGTCTCCAGGACCATGTAGTCGCGGTCCCCGATCCTTTCTTTTTTCGAAGGGTCGGCGACACGATTCTGATAGGAGTCGTCGGCCAGGGCAGCATAAGAGCGGCTGGGCAGGGTCATTGTTCAATCTTCCTTGATTGGAAATTGACTTGGAAATCGCTGGCGGTCGGGAACTGTTCGCCAGCGAGTGTCATCGGGTGGAAATCAATCGGATCGGGCGAGAGGTCGAACAGCGATTTCTGCGCGAAGGTCACTTGCTCGTCGCCGCTCAAGATCGCTTCTTGCCAGGTGCCGGTGGAAAACACCGCGGGCTTGGCGAACAACATCACGCCCACCGCGGTCAACTCCCACGGGCAGACGCCGAGTCCGTAGTAATCCTCTTCCAGAATCATGTCGGTGAAGAAAATTCCGCGGTATTCGGTGTCCGATACTTTGCGCAGCTCCAGCGGGATGTCCTTGGTGGGGCGGTTGCGGACTCCTCCCAGCGCACGGGTCTGGTCGAGCGGGATGCAGGCATCTTTGTCGCGCGGAACGTCGAATTGCAGGTTTCCGGTGATCTTCTCGAACGGCCGCGGTACATCGCGGATCGTCATGACCACTTCGTACTGATGCTTCGGATTGGGATTGAGTTTGATCTCCGGCAACGGCACCGGTTGTTGGCAGGCGGCGGTCGAAACGGTCATCAAGGTCACCACTGAGGAAAGAAATAGGGACTTCACGGGCAGCATGCGGGAGGTCTCAGGGCAGCGCGGCCGGCGCCGGCGGACGCCGCATCGAGCGCGCCGATGGCGGTGCGGACCTGAGCGGTACGAACCAAGGCGGTAGCGTCGAGGGCGGGCGGCGGCGATAGCGGGGGAGGAAGCGGCCGGCGGCGCGGGCGCGCGGCTCGGGTGCAAACGCGGGACGGCGGGCCCGGCTCGCGAGCGGCGAGGCGGTTTGGAGCAAACCGGATGCGATTCGTCCTGAATCCATGGTGGGGCTCATCGCGCCGAATCAGGCGCATCGTGGATCGAGTATCCACGGGCCGTCCGAGGGAGGCAAGCCGCGGCGGCAGGCACAAAAACCAGCCTGAACCCGTTGCCGCGGCCTGCGTGGGAGAGCTTTCGGGCCCGCTGCGCCGCGGTAACCCGCCCCACAGACGACAAAGCCGCGCCCCTGGGGACGCGGCTTTCAGCACCGGCGTAATCCGCGCTCAGTACTTGGCGATGGCACTGTCCAGATCGGCCCAGGCATCGATGCCGCCTTCGACGTTGTAGATCTCGCGATAGCCCAGCTGACGGAAGTGCTCCGCGGCCTGGGCGCTGCGGCCGCCGTGGTGGCACAGGAACGCGATCGGGGTGTCCTTGGGCAGGGTTTCCAGCGCGTCGGTGCCGTGATCGAAGGTGTCGAAAGCCAGGGCGAGTCGGGCGATCGCACGTTCGTCGGGCGGACGCACGTCGACCAGGCGCAGCGAACCGGCGCGCAGACGCTCGCTGGCGTCGGCCGGGCTCAGCGCGCGTACCGCCGGCGGCGCGTTGGGGTTGGTGATGACCAGGCCGCGGCCGCGATCGTCGTCGGCCCAGTCGATCGACACGCCGTCGGCGCGGCGCGCGTTGATCCAATCGGTCTGCACGCGCACGCCTTCGACCTCGGTCGCCACCGCGCCGGCGTCGACCGGGGCCAACTGCAGGCGCACGTTGTGGCGCGCGTCGACTTCCAACTGCACCGCGTAGTTGTCGCCGGCATTGGCCACCGCTTCGCGCAGCATCTGCGCCGCCGCGGGGGTGATGCTCAGCCGCGGCGGGCTGCGGTCCGGCGCGGGCAGGCCCAGCGCGCCGTGCAGTTCGCCGCTGCCGGCCATCTGCTCGATGATGTCGCTGCCGCCGACCAACTGGCCGTCGATGTACAGCTGCGGGATCGTCGGCCACTCGCCATAGGTCTTGATGCCTTCGCGGATCTCCGCATCGGCCAGCACATCGACGTGGGCGTAGCCTTGCGGCAGCAGCGCGTTCAGCGCGCCGGAAGCCTTGGCCGAAAAACCGCACTGCGGCGCGTTCGGCGCGCCTTTCATGAACAGCACGACGCGGTTGGACTGGAGCAGGGTTTCGATGCGCGAACGCAGGGCGGGATCAAGGGACATGACGGTCTGTCTGGCGGGAATCCAGCCCACATGGGGGCGGCTCCGGCGTGCCGCAAGGTAGGATGGGCCGTTCGCGAGGCCGGCCGCGCCCGTATCGCATCCCGCCCGGAGCCCCGTCCCATCCGCATGAGCGTTCTTGCCCCCCATCGTTCGCCTCGCCGCCCCTGGGTCTGGCTGTGGCTGTTCGCCGCCTCGCAGTTGGCGGTGGCGGCGCTGTGGTGGCGGCTGGGCTGGGGCGTGGGCCTGACTGCGTTGCTGCTCAGCCACGCGGCGATGTTCTGGGGCACGTTGTGGCCGCGCTCGCGCCTGTTCGGCCCGGTGCTGACCCGGCTGTCGACCGATGCGCGCGCACTGTGGCTGACCATCGACGACGGTCCGTCCGAGGACACGCCGGCGATCCTGGACCTGCTCGATGCGCACGACGCCAAGGCGACATTCTTCCTGGTCGCCGAACGCGCCGCCGCGCGCGCCGAGCTGGCGCGCGAGATCGTCCGCCGCGGCCACGGCATCGGCAACCACAGCCTGTCGCATCCGCAGGCCTGGTTCTGGGCGCTGGGCCCGCGGCGCATGGCCGCGGAAATCGAGCAGGCCCAGTCGCGCCTGCAAGCGGTGACCGGCGTGACCCCGCGTTGGTTCCGCGCGGTGGTCGGCATGGCCAATCCGTTCGTGTCGGTGTCGTTGAAGAAACTGGCGCTGGCGCGGGTGGCCTGGAGCGCGCGCGGTTTCGACGGCGTACTTGGCGAACCGGACAAGGCGGTGGCGCGGATCGTCGCCGATTTCCGTCCCGGCGCGATCGTGTTGCTGCACGAAGGCGCGCCGCATGGCAACAACGTGGCGATCGTCGCAGGCGTGCTCGAGGCGATGAGGGACGGCGGTTACCGGGCGATCGTTCCGGAGTGATCGCGCCGGCCGAACGCTATGCGTTCGGGCGGGGAGTGAAGGCAGCCACGCTGGATGGCAACAGCATTCACGCCTGCGGCGCTCATCCCCTCACCCTAGCCCTCTCCCGCAAGCGGGAGAGGGAACACATACAGTGCGGGATCGCCGTGTTCTGGCAAATTGAGCGCCTCTCCTGTTGACGGGAGAGGGGTTGGGGTGAGGGCGGCGAAGTCGGTCGTAACAGCATTCGCGCCTTCGGTGCTCATCTGCGCCGCGCGACGATCAGCCAATTGTTGAACGGCGTATTGCCGTACAGCGGTGCCACCGTGGTGTCCAAGCCGTAGCCTTGCAACTGCGCGTGCAGGGCCTGCGCATCGGGATAGCAGCGCGGTGCCGACTGCATCCAGCCGATCAGCTTGGCCAGGCGGTCGGTGGTCTGGCCGAGACGGCCGCGGCGGCTGCCGTCGGCCACCGCGGTGCGGATCACCAGCCTCGCGCCGGGCGACAGCATCGCCGCGGTGAGCGCGATCAGATCGTGCTGGGTCGGCGCGTCGAGGTATTGCAGGACATCGAGAATCGCCACGCTGCCGCGATGTTCGGGCGGCCCGAGTGCCAGATCGACCACATCGAAACGCGCATCGGCCAGAGCGACCTTGGCCACGACCTTGCGCGCGCGGGAAATTTTGGCCGCGTCGTTATCGACGCCGCGATAAGCCATGGTCTGCCCGTCCAGGCGCAGCGCATGCGCCAACAGGCCCAGGCCGCAGCCCAGGTCCAGCACCGGCGCCTGGCTGCCGCGCAAGGCCTGCAGCACGCCCGGATACAACGGATCGCTGCCGAGCTTGGCGCGGCTGTAGTAGTAATCCCAGCGATTGCCCAGCGGATGCACCGGCAGAAACGCGCGGGCGATGGCTTGCGCGCGTTCGGGCGGCAGCGGCCGCGCCGCGTCGCCGGCGGCGTTCATCGTGGTTCTGCGTCTTGCAGCAGATCGCGCGCCACCGGCAGCGCCAGCGCGGTCCATTGCGCGTACATCGCCGCCGACGGGTGCAGGCCGTCCTCGGCCAGCATCTGCGGCTCGCTCGCGCGATCGCGCGATGCCGGGGCGATGTCGACGAAGGCCACGCCGTGGCGCGCGCAGACTTCGCCGGCGCTGATATTGAACACGTCCAACTCGGCGCCGATCGCGGCCGCGCCGCGTTTGTCGGTGGCGCCGAACGGAGTGGCGCCCCAATCGGGAATCGACAACACCAGCACCCGGTCGGCGCGGCCGCGCGCATAGCCGATCGCGCGTTCCAGCAGCTCGCGGAACTCGGCCGCGTATTGCACCGCGCTGCGGCCGCGGTACTGGTTGTTGACCCCGATCAGCAGGCTGACGAAATCCCATTGCCCCAACGGTTCGGCCAAGTCCAGCGCCAGCGCCAGCTCATCGGTGGTCCAGCCGGTGGTGGCGATGATCCGCGGCGCGGCCAGGCCGATGCCGTGTTCGCGCAACTGCACCGCCAACTGCACCGGCCAGCGGCCGGCTTCGGGCACGGCCTCGCCGATGGTGTAGCTGTCGCCGAGGGCCAGATACGTCAGGGCCATCGCAGCCTCAGGCGACGGCGGCCGCGCGTTGGCCCTGGCTGCGCGCGGCGTAGCGGTCGAGCACGCGCTCGATCCGGCCGAAGACTTCGCGCACATCGCTGGGCTGCGGCAGCAGGGTCACGCGGAAGTGATTGCGGTAGGGCACGTTGAAGCTGGAGCCTGGGACCACCAGCACGTCCTCGGTTTCCAGCAGCTCCAGGGCGAACTTGTGATCGTCGAAGCCTTGCGCGGCCGCGCCGGTCACCGCCGGGAACGCGTACAGCGCGCCGGCCGGGACGACCAGATCCAGATGTTCGCTGGCCTGCACCGCATCGATCACCGCGCGGCGCGCTTCGTACAGGCGTCCGCCCGGTTCGCACAGCGGGGTGATGGTGTCGGTGCCGTTGAGCGCGGCTTCGATCGCGAACTGGCCGGGCACGTTGGCGCACAGGCGCAGCGCGCCGAGCAGATCCATGGCGTGGTGGAAATCGCCGCTGGCGACCGGATCGCCCGACAGCACCGCCCAGCCCACGCGCCAGCCGCAGGCGCGGTGGACCTTGGACAGGCCGCCGAAGCTCAGGCAGGGCAGATCGCCGGCGATCGGCGCGACCGGAGTGAACTGCGCGCCGTCGTAAAGAATGGAGTCGTAGATCTCATCGCACATCAGCAGCAGCTTGTGCCTGGCGGCGATGGCGACGATGCGTTCGATCAGCGCACGCGGATACGCCGCGCCGGTCGGGTTGTTGGGGTTGATCAGCACGATCGCGCGGGTGCGACTGGAGACCAGTTGCTCGATCTCGTCCGGATCGGGCAGGAAGCCGTTCTCCGGCTGGCAGCGGTAGTACACCGGGCGGCCGTCGTTGAGGATGGTCGCGGCCGACCACAGCGGGTAGTCGGGCGAGGGCAGCAGCACTTCATCGCCCGGGTTCAGCAGCGCGCGCAGCGACAGGTCGATCAGCTCGCTGACGCCGTTGCCGATGAACACGCGCTCGGGCGAGGCATTGGGCGTGCCGCGCTTCTTGTGGAAGGCGGCGACGGCCTCGCGCGCGGCCGGCAGGCCCTGCTGGTGGGTGTAGGGGTCGGTGTCGGCGATGTGGTCGGCGATCGCGCGCTGCAGGTGCTCGGGCGCGCGGAACCCGAAGGCGCCGGGATTACCGATGTTGAGCTTGATCTGCTTGCGTCCCTGGGCCTCCAACTCGCGAGCTCGCCGGGCCAGTTCACCGCGGATTTCGTAACGGACTTCAGACAGGCGTTCGCGGGTTTTCAGGGGCGGAAGGGACATTGGAGCGGGCAGGGTCGGTGGATGGGCCTTCAGACTAGCTGAATCCGCCCGACTAAGCAGCTTGGCCGGGCCTGCGGCCGGGCCCGGCGTCTGCGGCGGCGCGCACGGTTCCCGGCTTTGCTCTGCGCCCGGGCCGGAGCGGAGCGCCGGGCGGGGGCGGGCGGTCCCGAGCGGTCCAAAGCCGGACGCGAAAGGCAAAACCTGCGGGCGGCCTATGTAGAATCGGGCCATGCCTGCCATCTGCCCGCGCCTTTGACCCCCGAACTCGCCGCCTTGCAGGCGATCGGATGGCCGATCACGGCCGAGGATATCTTGCCGGCCGACCCGGTCTGGCGCCAGCTGTTGGCCGATCATCCGCAGGCTCGCCCCGCGCGGGTCACCGAGCAGCACCGCAGCGGTTACGTCGTCTCCGATGGGCCCGACAGCGGCTATCGGGTCGAGTCCCTGCCCGAATGGCAGCGCGCGGCGAGCTACAAGAAAGGCTCGCTCGCGCCCGAACAGCGGCCCGGCGTCGGCGACTGGATGTTGGTCGAAGGCGAGCCCGAGCGCGCCAAGGTCGTGGCGTTGCTGCCGCGCTACAGCGCGATCAAGCGCGGCGCGGCCGGCGAGCATTACAAGCAGCAGCTGATCGCGGCCAACATCGACACGGTGTTCGTGGTCTGCGGTCTGGACGCCGACTTCAATCCGCGCCGGATCGAGCGTTATCTGTTGCTGGTGCGCGGCGGCGCCGAGCCGGTGATCGTGCTGACCAAGGCCGACGAAGCCACCGCCGCCAACGAACACGCAGTCGCGCAGGCCATCGGCGCCCTGATCGAACTGGCCCAGGGCGTGGCGATCCGCGCGGTCAACGCGCGCGATCGCGACGGCAGCGTCGCGGCGATGTCGCCGTGGCTGCAGCCGGGCCGCACGGTGGTGTTGGTCGGTTCCTCGGGCGCGGGAAAATCCACGCTCACCAACAGCCTGCTCGGCGTCGAACGCATGAAGACCGGCGCGGTGCGCGAGAGCGACGCGCGCGGCCGCCACACCACCACCCATCGCGCGCTGATTCCGCTGCCGTCGGGCGCGTGTCTGATCGACACCCCGGGCATGCGCGAACTCAAGCCGACCGGCGAAGAAGACGTAGCCGAGAACTTCAGCGACGTCGAAGCCCTGGCCGAACAATGCAAGTTCCGCGATTGCTCGCACGCCAGCGAACCCGGCTGCGCGGTGCGCGAGGCGATTCAGAGCGGCAAGCTCGATCCGCAGCGTTTCGCCAGTTATCTGAAATTGAGCGGCGAAGTCTCGGGCGCGGCCAGCAAGCTCGCCAACCGGCGCGCGCAGAAGGCCGACATCAAGACGCCCGGTAAGCCTTCGGGCAAGCGTTCGGACGATAAGCATGGGCGGCGTTGAGCGCGGGCGTGGTTTGAGGATCAGTCGCGTGGATGCGCTCTTCGCCTTTGCTTCCACAACATCCAAGAAGGCCGCCGCATGAGCGCCCTCCCCACCGATCTGAGTCCCGACATCCAGCACCACGCCGCGCTGGACGCGCGCATGGTCCGCGCCGCGCGCGGCATCAAGCTGCTGACCATGGCCAGCTGGCCGGCCGGATTGGAAGACGCGTTCCTGGCCGACTACGCGCGCGGCACCGCGGTGCTGCCGGTCATCCAGTACCCCAAGCACGACTTCAGCGAAGTGCGCGCCGAACTCGATGCGATCGCCGACGCCGCCGACCGCGATCATCCGCTCGGCGAGTACCTGATCGAATCGGCGCACTCCTGGGGCATCGCCGCGCAACTGCTCGAATGCCTGGGCACGCCCGCAGTCACAGATTACTCGGTGCAACTGTTCGGCAAGCCCGACGCGGCCCTGCCCGGGCAGGGGCCGAGCACGCGCGAGGCCGCCAATCACTTCATCTCCATCGCCAACGAACTCGACCGCGAGCTGATGTCGCCGGCCGAAACCGTTGAGATATCCGCGACCGCGCTGAGCCTGCAATTGCAGCGCGATCTGGACGACTATTTCGATGCCCGCGTGATCGAGGTGATCCTCGATCCCGACCTGATCGCCAAGGCCGCCGCCGGCGCTACCCGTATCCGCCTGCGCACCGGCGCGGCCTTCAGCGACTACGACCGCCACCAGTTGCTGCAGCACGAGGCTTTCGTGCATTCGCTGACCGCGCTCAACGGTCGCTTGCAGCCCATTCTGCCGAGCCTGGCGCTGTCCTCGCCGCGCAGCACCGCCACCCAGGAAGGTCTGGCGACCTTCGCCGAGCAGATCACCGGCAGCATCGACATCGGCAGGATGAAGCGGCTGAGCCTGCGCATCGACGCGGTGGCGATGGCCCTGGACGGCGCCGATTTCATCCAGGTGTTCCGTTACTTCATCGACGCCGGGCAATCGCCGGCCGACAGTTTCGCCTCGGCCCAGCGCGTGTTCCGCGGCGTGCCCACCGGCGGCGGCGCGGCCTTCACCAAAGACACCGTGTACCTGCGCGGCCTGGTCGGCGTGCACACCTTCTTCCGCTGGGCGCTGCGCCAGCAGAAGCTGCACCTGTGCCGCTGGCTGTTCGCCGGCAAGATGACCTTGGGCGACGTGCAGCGTTTCGAACCGCTGTTCCAGGACGGCGTGATCGCGCCGCCGCGCTGGATGCCGCCGTGGATCACCCGCGCCAACGGCTTGGCCGGGATGCTGGCGTTCTCGCTGTTCGCCAATCGGATTCGCCTCGATCACATGGCCGAGGGCGATTTCAGCGAGATCGGGTGATCGGGTCTTGCCCTATCCGACGGTAGGAGCTGCGCAAGCTGCGACCGCGAAACCTCGCTTACGCCGCATGTGGGGTTTCGCAGTCGCAGCTTGCGCAGCTCCTACCGTCGCTTCGATGCGGGATTACCCCATCCGCAAGCCGCCATTGACCGCATAGTCCGCGCCGGTCACGAAGGCCGCATCGTCGGACGCCAACCACGCGCACAAGCTCGCCACTTCCTCCGGTTTGCCCAACCGCCGCACCGGTACCGAGGCGGCCAGGCGATCGAGCACGTCGGGCGGGAACGCGCTGATCGCCGCGCTGGCGACGTAACCGGGCGAAAGCGTGTTGACGGTGACGCCGCGCGCGGCGAATTCCTGCGCCAGCGCGCGGGTGAAGCCGTGCATCGCCGACTTGGCGGTGGCGTAGTTGACCTGACCGATCTGGCCCTTCTGCGCGCTGACCGAACCGATGTTGATGATCCGGCCCCAGCCGCGCGCGGCCATGCCGTCGACCACTTGCTTGGTGATGTTGAACAGCGTGTGCAGGTTGCCGGCCATCACCGCATTCCAGTCGTCGCGGGTCATCTGCCGGAACAGCACGTCGCGAGTGCCGCCGGCGTTGTTGACCAGCACGTCGACCTCGCCGACCTCCGCTTTGACCTGGGCGAAGGCGGCCACGGTGGAATCCCAGTCGGCGGCGTTGCCTTCCGAGGCGATGAAGTCGTAACCCAACTCGCGCTGTTCGCGCAGCCAACCGGCCTTGCGCGGCGAATTGGGGCCGCAGCCGGCGACCACGGTGTGACCGCTCTGCGCGAGTTTCTGGCAGATCGCGGTACCCAGGCTGCCCATGCCGCTGGTGACGTAGGCGATGCGGAGTGTCATGGCGTCAGGTTCCTGTGGGTGAGCTCCCTGTAGGAGCGGCGCGAGCCGCGACCGCGACATCGCGGCTACGACGCAAGCGCGGTTCCGCGGTCGCGGCTCGCGCCGCTCCTGCAGGGGGCGATCAAGCGGCGAAGGGGTAGAGTGCGAACGCAAGCGAAGCGAGCATCAGGATCATCGAAATCATCACCGCCCATTTCAGCGTGAACTTCTGATGGTCGGCGAAATCCACGTTCGCCATGCCGACCAGCAGATAGGTCGACGGCACCAGCGGGCTCAACAGATGCACCGGTTGGCCGGCCAGCGAGGCGCGCGCCATTTCCACCGGGGTGATGCCGTAATGCCCGGCCGCTTCCGACAGGATCGGCAGCACGCCGAAATAGAACGCGTCGTTGGACATGAAGAAGGTGAAGGGCATACTGGCGATCGCGGTGATCACAGCCAGATGCGGACCCCAGGCGTCGGGAATCACCGCCAGGAAGCTGCGCGACATCGCCTCGACCATGCCGGTGTTGGACAAGATGCCGGTGAAGATGCCCGCGGCGAAGATCAGCGAGACCACCGCCAGCACGTTGCCGGCGTGGTTGCCGATGCGGCGGCGCTGTTCGGCCAGGTCGGGGTAGTTGATCACCAGCGCGATCGCGAAGCCGATCATGAACAACACCGGCAACGGCAGCAGGCCGAGAATCAGCGCCGTCATCAGCGCCACGGTCAGCCCGGCGTTGACCCACAGCAGCTTCGGCCGCTTGGTGTCCTCGCTGTCGGCCAGGGTCGGCAGATTGTCGCTGGCGGTATCGAGCTCGGGATTCCAGTCGGCGGCGTGGCCGTGCAAGGTCACGATGCCCAGGCGCCGGCGCTCGCGCAGACCCAGGTACCACGCCAACGCGATGATGCCGAGCAACGAGATCGCCATCGCCGGAATCAGCGGCACGAACACTTCGCTGGGATCCACGTGCAGCGCCGTCGCCGCGCGCGCGGTCGGTCCGCCCCACGGGGTCAGGTTCATCACCCCGCTGGCCAGGATGGTCACGCAGGTCAGGTTCAAGGCGTTCATGCGCAGGCGCTGGAACAGCGGCAGCATCGCCGAGACGGTGATCATGTAGGTGGTCGAGCCGTCGCCGTCGAGCGAGATCAGCATCGCCAGCACCGCGGTGCCGACCACGATCTTGACCGGATCGCCCTTGACCAGTTTGAGGATGCGCTTGACGATCGGATCGAACAGTCCGGCGTCGATCATCACCCCGAAGTAGAGGATCGCGAACATCAGCATCACGCCGGTCGGCGCGATCTTCTTGATCCCCTCGATCATCATCTCGCCGATGCCATGGCCGAAGCCGCCGGCCAGGGCGAAGACGATCGGGATCACGATCAGAGCCACCAGCGGCGACAGCCGCTTGCTCATGATCAAGTACATGAAGGTCAGGACCATGCCGAAGCCGAGGATGGTCAACATGAGGCGATTCCTTTGGATTTGATCGCGATGCGGATCGATTCGATTCGATGCGGCACGATCGGAAACGGCGAAACTCTTATCCCGTCGAACGGCGAAGCGATCACTCCGTCAAACGACGAAACTCCCACCCCGTCATTCCCGCGAACGCGGGCTCTGCTCCACTTCGGCGGAGCCGAATATCCAGGGCCTTTCGAGCGAAAGACTCAGAAGTCGTACTGAAACCGCCCGGTGATCGCACGCGTGCGATCCAGCGTCCTATCCGCCAACCGATCGCGATTGCGGCTCTCGATCCAGTCCAGCATGAAGCGCAGATTCGAGCGAAGATGCCAGTTCACGCCCAGGCTGGTCTGCTCCATCGACACGTCGTTAAAATCCGCTGCGCCGTTCAAATGCTGCTTGCCGCGAATCGTGTCGTAGCGCGCCGCCAACACCCAGGCGCCGCCACTACCAGCGGGTTTGACCCGGCCGAAGCGCCCGGACTTGCGGTCGTACGGCATGTTCTCGCCGGTGATGAACCAGCCGATCAGGCCGTAGGCCGAACGGATCTCGCCGCGCTGCGAACCATCGTCGAAATCCGCGCCGCTGAGCTCGGACTGCAGATAGATCGGCCCACGCGCCAGGCCGAATTCCAGCGAGTACTTGTCCACGTCCGTGTCCAGGCCGCGGCTGAAATTGACCAGCGTCGCGCGGCTGTTGTCGGACAGATGCCCGGCCGGGCGCGGCGCGATGCGCAAGCCGTTGGCGCCGTCGCGGCCGGGATGGTCGTAGTACTCGCGCGCCAGCGACAGGCCCAGATGCAAGGTGTCGCCGTCTTCGTTGCGCGGCGCCCAGGTGCCGCGCGCGCCGAACGCGCGGCCCTTGACCTGCCATACGTCGATGCTTTCCAGGCTGTAGACGCTGCCGCCGACGGTGTAATGATCGCGCGCGGTGATCCACGCCGCGCCGAGCCGGTACAAGGGCGCGACCGAACTGGCGAACATGCTGCGCTCCATGAACACGCCGTAGTTGGAGCTGATCCGGTCGTCCAGGGTGAAGTACTGCTTGAACTGGCCGATGGTCAGCTTGCCGGCCTTGAAATCGCGGGTGACGTAAACGTCCTTGGCCTCGACGTTGTCGCCGCTGAACTTGTCCTGCAAACCGGCGAAGTCGCCTTCGATCTTGTAGCCCCAGCCGTAGAACCGGCCGGACACATCGAGCCAGAGACGGCGCACTTCGGTGTCGTCCGGGTTGGCGGTGCCGCGGCGGTCGTCGTCGAACTCGGCGAAGTCCCAGTGAATGCGTCCGCCGAACTCGGCGGTGACGGGGCTTTCCTCGCCCTGCGCCGCATGAACGACGCCGGACGCGGCAAGCAGGCACAGCGCGACACACGCGCCGGCGTGGTGGACAACAGCCATCGATGTTTCTCCCGGCCCTGTATTCCCGCTGCATTTGCGCGACATGCGCGCGCCGCAGCGCTTATAGTTGGGCCGTCCCGACTGGACCGTCCCAACCCCTCCAGCGCAGGCTAGGCGGTCGAAGCTGTCAACGACCTGTCATCGCCGAGGGTTTTTTCTAAGGCCGCTGATTGAGTGCGGCTTCTGACTGGGCGACGGAGCCCGTTTAATGCGTATTCTTTTGGTGGAGGACAACGCGGATCTGGCCGACGCCATCGTCAGGCGCATGCGCCGCGACGGGCATGCGGTGGACTGGCAGCCCGACGGCCTGCAGGCGGCCAACGTGCTGCGTTATCAGAACTTCGATCTGGTCGTGCTCGACATCGGCCTGCCGCGGCTCAACGGCCTGGGCCTGCTGGCCGGATTGCGCGAGCGCGGCGACACCACGCCGGTGCTGATGCTGACCGCGCGCGACGGCATCGAGGATCGGGTCAAGGCGCTGGATTCCGGCGCCGACGACTACCTCAGCAAGCCGTTCGATTTTCGCGAATTCGAAGCGCGCTGCCGGGTGCTGCTGCGGCGCAACCGCGGCCAGGCCGCGGGCGTGGTGCAGATCGGCGGCTTCGTGTTCGATGCCGGCGCGCATCGGGTCACCCTGGATGGCGAGGCGATCGAGGTACCCAATCGCGAGTTCCGCCTGCTCGAAATCCTGATCGGAAAACTCGGCCAGGTGGTGAGCAAGGACGAGATCGGCAACGGCCTGTTCGGCTTCGACGATGAAGCCGGGCCCAATGCGATCGAACTCTACGTCGGGCGTTTGCGCAAACGACTCGCGCCGGCGCCGCTGCGCATCCTCACCGTGCGCGGCGCGGGCTATATGATCGAACACGTCCTGCCCGGCGCGGAGCGCGACGATGGCTGAGCCCGCGCGCGCAGTGCCGCCGCGTCGCGATTCGATACGCAAGACGCTGCTGATCTACCTGGGCGCGTTGTCGCTGATCGGCGCGGTGCTGTTGTTCCTGGCCGCGCGCAGTTACGGCCGCGACGCCGCCGATCGTTCCTACGATCACCTGCTGATCTCCTCGGCGCTGTCGATCGCCGACAGCGTGGCTCTGGTCGACGGACAGTGGCAGGTCGATCTGCCCTACGCCGCGCTGGATCTGTTGGCGATGGCGCCGGAAGACCGCGTCTACTACCGCGTCGCCAGCCGCGAGGGCCTCACTATCACCGGTTACGCCGATCTGCCCGCGCCGCCATCGCCGCCGGCCGACGGCAAACCGCGTTTGTTCGATGCGATGTATCGCGGCGAGCGCACCCGCTTCGTCGCGGTCTCGCGCTGGGTGGCGGGGCCGGTGGGGCAGGGGCAGGCGATCGTGCAGGTGGGGCAGACCCGGATTGCGCGGGAGGATTTGGCCGAGGATGTGGTGTTGCGGGCGCTGGTGGCGATCGTCGCAGTGTCATTGGCGGCGCTGCTTTTGGTCTGGATCGGCGTGCAGCGCGCGCTGCGGCCCTTGCGCAAACTCGAACGCGATCTGTCGCTGCGCGAGCCGTCGGATCTCAAACCGGTGGCCGGCGACGTCCCGCTGGAACTCGATCACATGGTCGGCGCGCTCAACCGCTTCATGGCGCGGCTGTCGGCCAGCAACGAAACCCTGCGCGCGTTCATGGGCGATGCCGCGCATCAGATGCGCACGCCGCTGGCGGCGCTGCGCGCGCAGGCGCAACTGGCGCTGGACGAGGACGATCCGGGCGAACAACGCCGCAGCCTGGTGATGATCGAGCGCAACGCCAGCCACATGAGCCGGCTGTTGAACCAGTTGCTCAGCGACGCCAGCGCGATCCACCGCTCGCATCTGCAGCAGTTCGAAACCGTCGATCTGGCCGAACTGCTGCATCAGGCGATCTTCGAATCGATCCCGCAGTCCGGCCCGCGCCCGGATCTGCGACTGGCCGCGACCAATCATCCGGTGCTGGTGCGCGGCGACGCGCTGTTGCTGCGCGAGGCGATCAAGAACCTGATCGACAATGCGCTCAAGCACGGCCAGCCGCGCCAGGCCGATCAGAAACAGAGCGGCGAGGGCGGTCCGTTGCAGATCGCCCTGACCGTAAGCGGCGAGGACACCGCGCCGACCGCGGTACTGACCGTGGCCGACCACGGGCCCGGCATCGCCGCGGCCGATGCGCAGACCGTGTTCGAACGCTTCGCCCGCGGCCGCGACGCCGCCGACGGCGGCGCCGGCCTCGGCCTGGCGATCGTCAAGCGCATCGTCGACAGCCACGGCGGCCGCATCGACCTGTCCAACCGGGTCGGCGGCGGTCTGATCGTCACCCTGAGCCTGCCGAGGGTTCCGGCATGAACCGTCCGATCCGTGTGCGATGGCCCGTCCGGTACGCACTCCTGGCCGCGCTCGCCCTGTTGCTGGCGCTGGCCGCGACCGCGCCGGCCCAGGCCGAGCCCGGCGACGTGCGCACCTTCAAGGCGCCGCAGACCCGCGCCGCGCAACTGCGCATCCACGGCTCGACCGACATCGAGAACTTCGCCGCGGTCATCGCCGACTACCAGCGGCTCAATCCCGGCACCGAGGTCGAATACTCCGACCTGGTCGCGCAGGACATCTACGCCCGCCACCTGCAGGCCGGCCCGCGCAGCGCCGATCTGCTGATCAGCAGCGGCATGGACCTGCAGACCAAGCTGGCCAACGACGGCCACGCCCTGGCTCATCGCTCGCCGGCCACCGCTGGGTTGCCGGCGTGGTCGCAATGGCGGCACGAAGCCTTCGGCATCAGTTACGAACCCATCGTCATCGTCTACAACAAACGCCTGCTGCCGGCGGCGCGGGTGCCGCATACCCGCCGCCAACTGCTGGCCCTGCTGCGCGATCCGGCCGCCAAGCTGTCCGGGCGGGTCGGCACCTACGATGTCGCCCGCAGCAGCGTGGGCTATCTGCTGGCGACCCAGGACCACCAGTTGGGCAGCATGGCCGGCGCCCTGCAGGCCGCGCTCGGCGACAACCGGGCGGTGCTGGAGGAACGCACCGGTCCCTTGCTCGACCGGGTCGCCCGCGGCGAACTGGCGCTGGCCTACAACGTGCTGGGTTCCTACGCCCAGGCCCGGATCGACGACGGCGCTCCGCTCGGCATCGTCCTGCCCGAGGACTACACCCTGGTGCTGTTGCGCACTGCGCTGATCCCGCGCACCGCGGCCAATGCCGCCGAGGCCGGGCGCTTTCTCGACTATCTGCTGTCCCCGCGCGGGCAGGCCATGCTGGCTCGCCACGTCGGCCTGCAGCCGGTGCTGCGTGGTCCCGGTGCGCCGCAGGGCCCGCAGGCCCGCGACGGCACCCGGGTGCGGGCGCTGCGGCCGATTCCGCTGGGGCCGGGCCTGCTGGTGTACCTGGACGGGCTCAAGCGCCGGCAGTTCCTGGAGGCCTGGCGCAGCACCGTTCAGCCGCAGCGCAAGGACGGGAGCGCCGTGCCGTGAGTCACCATACCCGGGCGTCGGTTGTGTGCGCGGGTTCGCGAATCGCGGACCGGCCGTTGCCGCAAAGCCCGTCCGCCCGGCACCGGCTACAAACGCAAACAACCCCAAAGTACTAATGAATGCCGCATGGCGGCGGCGCGAATCCGCCATGACGATCCATTAGACTGCTGATCCAACACCCTCGCGCCCTTGCCACGGTAGCCCCCAAGCGATGTCCGACAACGATCTGAAAACCGCCGCGCTCGACTATCACCGCCTCAGCCCGCCGGGCAAGATCAAGGTCACCGCGACCAAGCCGATGGTCACCCAGCGCGACCTGGCCCTGGCTTATTCGCCGGGCGTGGCCTACGCCTGCGAGGCCATCGTCGATGACCCCAACACCGCCAGCGAGCTCACCGCGCGCGGCAATCTGGTCGCGGTCATCACCAACGGCACTGCCGTGCTCGGCCTGGGCGACATCGGCCCACTGGCCGGCAAGCCGGTGATGGAAGGCAAGGGCGTGCTGTTCCAGAAGTTCGCCGGCATCGACGTGTTCGACATCGAGATCGACGAGCGCGATCCCGACAAGCTGGTCGACATCATCGCCTCGCTGGAGCCGACCTTCGGCGGCATCAACCTCGAAGACATCAAGGCGCCGGAGTGCTTCATCGTCGAGCGCAAGCTGCGCGAGCGGATGAAGATCCCGGTGTTCCACGACGATCAGCACGGCACCGCGATCATCGTCGGCTCCGCCGTGCTCAACGCGTTGGAAGTGGTCGGCAAGAAGATCGAAGACGTCAAGCTGGCCACCAGCGGCGCCGGCGCGGCCGGCATCGCCTGTCTGGACATGCTGGTCGCATTGGGCATGAAGCCGGAGAACATCCTCGCGGTCGATCGCGACGGCGTGCTCTACAGCGGCCGCGGCAACATGGACCCGGACAAGCAGCGCTACGCGCGCGACACCGACAAGCGCACCCTGGCCGACATCATCGTCGGCGCCGACGTGTTCCTGGGCCTGTCGGCCGGCGGCGTGCTCAAGCCGGAAATGGTCGCGACCATGGCCGACAAGCCGATCATCCTGGCGCTGGCCAATCCGTATCCGGAAATCCTGCCCGAGGACGCCAAGGCCGTGCGTCCGGACTGCATCATCGCCACCGGCCGTTCGGACTACCCGAACCAGGTCAACAACGCGCTGTGCTTCCCCTACATCTTCCGCGGCGCGCTCGATGTCGGCGCCACGGTCATCAACGAAGACATGAAACTGGCCTGCGTGCGCGCGATCGCCGCGATCGCGCGGATGGAATCGTCCGACCTCGGCGGCGCGTATGGCGGCGACGTCCCCACGTTCGGCCCTGAATACCTGATCCCGCGTCCGTTCGACCCGCGCCTGCTGGTGATGCTGGCCCCGGCCGTGGCCAAGGCGGCGATGGATTCCGGCGTCGCCAAGCGTCCGATCCACGACATGGACGCGTACGAAGAAAAACTCAGCCAGTACATCTACCGCACCGGTCTGCTGATGAAGCCGGTCTACGACCGCGCCCGCGCCGACCGCAAGCGCGTGGTCTACGCCGAAGGCGAAGAAGAGACCGTGCTGCGCGCGGTGCAGACGGTGATCGACGAAGAACTGGCCTATCCGATCCTGATCGGCCGCCCCGACGTCATCGACACCCGGATCAAGCGCCTGGGCCTGCGCATGCGCGAGGGCGTGGATTTCGAGTTGACCAACATCAACGACGATCCGCGCTTCAACGAATACTGGCAGCAGTACCACGCGCTGACCGAACGCCGCGGCGTGTCGCCTGCGGCGGCGAAGAACCTGCTGCGCTCGCGCCCGACCCTGATCGCCGCGCTGATGGTCGAACGCGGCGAAGCCGACGCGATGATTTCGGGCCTCGTCGGCCGCTTCCACAAGAAGCTCGGCTACATGCGCAGCATCTTCGACTTCGATCCGGGCGTGTCCGGCACCTCGGCGATGACCGGCGTGATCAACGACCAGGGCGCGTGGTTCTTCCTCGACACCCACGTCCAGGTCGACCCCAGCGCCGAGCAGATCGCCGAGGCGACCTTGCAGGCGACTTACCGCCTCAAGCTGTTCGGCATCGAGCCCAAGGTCGCGCTGCTGTCGCATTCCAACTACGGCAGCCACGACAACCCGTCAGCGGCGAAGATGCGCAAGGTCCGCCAGATCGTCAAACAGCGCCAGCCGAAACTCGAAATCGACGGCGAAATGCAGGCCGACACGGCATGGGACGACGTGCTGCGCAAGCGCATCTTCCCCAACGCGACCCTGCACGGCCGCGCCAACCTGTTCGTGCTGCCTAACCTGGACGCGGCCAACATCACCTACAACATGGTGCGGGTGATGACCGACGGCGTGGCCATCGGTCCGATCCTGATGGGCCTGGACAAGCCCGCGCATATCCTGACCCCGGCCTCGACTCCGCGCCGCGTCGTCAACATGACCGCGATCGCGGCCGTGGACGCGCAGATTCGTGCTTCGCGCGAGGCCGAGCGCAAGGGGCTTTCGGAAATCGGCGGGGTCTGATGCGACGCGCGCCGGCGAAGGAGGCGCTGTGAACGCCGTACTGGCCAGCGAAGCACCGCTGTCGATCGAGTTCGCGCCTGCGTTCGTGCCCGTGGCCGAGCCCTGGCCGCGGGTCAGCGTGCTGCTGCTGTGTTTCCGCGACGCGGACTATATCCGTGCCGCGATCGAAAGCGCCTTCGCCCAGACCGTGCCGTGCGAGATCATCGTCTCCAACGATTGCTCCGACGACGGCACCTTCGACATCGCCGAGGAAATGGTCGCCGCCTACTGCGGCCCGCACCGGGTCAGCGTGCGCTGCACCGAGCGCAATCTCGGCGTGTCGGCGCATTTCAACGAGGCGATGGCGCTGGCCCACGGCGAAATCATCGTGATGATGGCCGGCGACGACATCGCTTATCCCGAACGCGTTGACACCATCGTGCGCGCGTTCGACGACACGCCCGGCGCGATGGTGCTCGGCAGCGATTTCGACGGCATCGACAGCAACGGCGGGCCGATCAAGGTCAGCTTTCGCAAGCGCCCGGAGCGCTACGAACTCGATTACTACGTGCGCATCGGCCGGCTGATCGGCCTGCTCGGCGCGACCATGGCGTTCCGGCGTTGCGTGTTCGACCGCTTCGGCCCGCTGATCGGGCCGATCGAAGACAACGCCCTGAGCCTGCGCGGTGCGCTGCTCGGCCAATCGCTGTGCCTGCGCCAGTCGCTGATCCGGTACCGTCGTCATCCCGGCAGCGTCAGCGGCACGGTGTTCGCACGCGACGAACCGCCCGAAGTCGCCACCCGCCGTCGGTACGAGCGCACCGTGCAGTTCTATCGCGGCACCGCCGACGATCTTGAATACTGCATGCGGCAGATGCCGGAGCTGTCCCCGCGCAAGCGGCGAATGGCCGAACACGTACTGGCGATGTACCGCATCGAAGCCGACGCGCGCGAAGCCTTCATCGCCCAACCGCGCTGGCGCTGGCTCGGCCCGGTAGTGCGCGGCCTGACCCAGCGCGGCCTGCGCCGCAAGAGCGCCGAGCGCGCCCTGAAGCTGCTGATGCCGCGGTCCTGGTTCGGACTGCGCTGAACCCGCGGCGGAATCGATCGGCCCGACGCATCCCGCCTTTGTGGAGAGGATCTCCAGATTGGACGTGAATCGCTCTTGTGCGAGGGCCCTTCAGGCCCGACGCTTTTCGCTCAGATCGCCAATAACCCCCAAGGTCCGCCCCGCATGAGCTGGTACCTCACCCTGCGCCCCGCCTCATCGCAAGCCGAGCCGGCGGACACCGTGGACCTCATCGCCTACCTCGACGCGCAGCCCGAGCTGCGCCAGATCGGCCCGGTCGAATTCGAATCGGTACCCGGCCAACCGCAGATGCTGATGATCCTGGCCAAGACCAACCCGAACGGCGGCTACAGCAGCGACGGCAAATTCATCCCGCGGATCGACATCGTCGAACTGATCTGCCCGTACTCCGAACCGCCCGCGTGGTACGACGCCCTGGCCGCGCGCATCGCCGCGTTTCTGGGCTGGCAAGCGATCGAAGAAAGCGAATCCCGCCAGATCTGGCCGCGCCAAGAAAACCGACTGTAGGAGCGCCGCGAGCCGCGACCGCGCCATCGCGCTTGCGTCGTAACTGAGAGGTCGCGGTCGCGGCTTGCGCCGCTCCTACATGAGCAATCATCGAGCTGATTTGCCCGCCATGCCCGCGCGCATAGCGGTCGAAGAAAGCGAATCCCGCCAGATTTGGTCGTGGTAAGGCAGCCGACTGTAGGAGCGGCGCAAGCCGCGACCGCGCCATCGCGCGTGCGTCGTAACTGAGAGGTCGTGGTCGTGGCTTGCGCCGCTCCTACCGGCGCCGGCGGCACCTCACCGCAGCGAATCCACGTGATAATCCGCGTGCGCCCGCTCGAAGAACTCGCGGCCCAAGGCCTCGGCCGAGGCCAGCGGCTCCCGCGGATCGTCCGACACGCCGCCGCGCTGATCGCCTTGACCGTGCACCACGCCGATGAACTGCGAATGCGTGTAACGGGCGTATTCCTGCATCTGGTGGACCATGCTCAGCGCGATCGACGGATAGATCTCCTCCGACGCGGTCAGCAGCGCCACCCGCTTGCCCTGGATGCGCTGGCGCACCCGCGCCGAATCCGGGTAGCTGCGCGCCACGAAACAGAACATGCGGTCGAAGAACGCCTTGGCCTGCGCCGACATGCCGTACCAGTACACCGGCGAGCACAACGCCAGCCCGTCGGCTTCGAGGAAACGGTCGAAAAAGAAGTCGCTGTAGCCGTCGTCGATGCGGCAGCGGCCGTGCTCGTCGCGGCATTGGCGGCAATCGCGCAGCAGGGAGCGCAGGTGGTCGTCGACGAATTCCAGCGAGGCGTCCAACCCGGCCGCCCGCGCGCCGCGCAAGGTGGCCTGGGCGAGCGCGGCGCTGTTGCCGTTGCGGCGAGGGCTGGCGACGAGGATCAGCAGGCGGCGAGGGTGGGGCGAGGTCATGGCAGCGGCGGTCCGAAGAGGGCTGCAATGAATCTAGTTCCGCCCACTGTCCGGCTCAAATGACGATAATTGAGCCGGCATGAGCCAAATTCAGGTCTGAAGCCATGTTCGTCGAACTCCCCCTGACCGCCTTGCGCAGCTTCGAAGCCGCCGCGCGTCTGTGCAGCTTCAAGGCCGCCGCCGAGGAACTGCACGTGACCCCGACCGCGATCTCGCACCAGATCCGGCAACTCGAAAACTGGCTAGGCCGCGCCTTGTTCCAGCGCCAGCCGCGCGGCGTGGCCTTGACCGACGACGGCCGCCGGCTGTTCCGCGACGTGCACGGCGCCCTGCTCGAAGTCGCCCAGTCCGTTGCCGTGCTGCGCCCGCGGCCCGACACCGGCGGCCTCACCGTCACCACCACCGCATCCTTCGCGGCGTTGTGGCTGGTGCCGCGGCTGGGCCGGTTCTACGCCCGTCACTCGGGCATCGCAGTGCGCATCGATACGTGCGCGCGGCCGATCGACCTGGAGCAGGACGCCAGCGTCGATATCGCGATCCGCTACGGCGGCGCGGTGCCGGCCGGCCTGCACCGGCACGGCGCGATGCAGGAGTTCTTCGGCGTGTACGGCGCGGTGGGGCAAGCGCGCGCGGAAGCGGCGAAACAGCCGCCGACGCTGATCACCGTGGAGTGGGGCGGCTCGCAGTTGTACGAGTGCACTTGGGAAAAGTGGTGCGCCGCCGCCGGCCTGGACTGGATGCAGCGCACACCGAGGATGCGCGCCTACGACGAGGAGCACTACGCCTTGTACGCGGCCGGGGCCGGGCAGGGCTTGGTCCTGGCCAGTTCGGTGGTCACCGCCGGCAGCGTCGCGCGCGGCCTGTTGGAACCGTATCGGCCCGAAATCAGCGTGCCAGGCGAGACGTATCACGTGCTGTGCGTCCCGGGGCGCGAACGGCATCCGCCGGTGAAGGCGTTTTTGAGATGGCTCGATGAGGAGATGAGTCCTTCGTAGCCGCAGGTTCGCAACACACGCCGCATTGCCGCGAAATCTTTTGTGGGAGGGCCTTCAGGCCCGACGCTTTTCGATCAGATCGCCGCTGACTGAAAGAAAAGCGTCGGGCCTGAAGGCCCTCCCACAAAAGACCTCGCAGCAATCACGGTAGCTGCTTTCACGACAGGTGCCGCCCTCACCGCACCTCGACCCGCTCCGGCAACCACCGCATCGCAAACTCCCGCAACAACTTCACCCGCGCCGAGCGCCGCATGTCCGGGTGAATCGCGAACCACAACTCGGTCGGCACCTCGGTCATCGGCGCCGAAATCCGCTTCACTCCACCGGCCGCATCGGCGTAATAGCAAGGCAGCAAGGCTCGCCCGATCCCCGCCTGACACGCCGCCAACGCCGCAGGCAGCGAGTTGACCCGCATCGCGATCCGCTCCGGCGCCACGTTCGTACGCAACCAATGCGCCGACGACAGATGCGACAGCACATCGTCGAAACCGATCCAATCGCCGTCGGCCAAACCCGCGCGCTTACCGATCTTGGTCGCGCCGGCCGCATACGCTGCGGTCGAAATCGACGCGATCCGCCGCACCGACAAGCCATCGGGCATCAACGCGCTCGCACGCAACGCCACGTCCGCATCGGGCTGCTGCAGATTCACGAACGCATTGGCGACGATCAAGTCGCAACGCACCTGCGGATGCTCGGCGCTGAACGCCGCGCACATCCGCGCCGCGACGCCGGCCAGCGTGTCGGGCAGGGTGATGCGCAAGCGTCCTTCGGCCTGCGTGTCGCGCCCGGCCAACTGACGCTGCAGCCGATCGGCATCGTCGAGAATCCGCTGCGCCGCCGCGATCGCGATGGCCCCGGCCTCCGTCGCCACATACCCGCTGCGACTGCGCCGGAACAACGCCGCGCCCGCGCGCGCCTCGATCGCCGCCAAGCGCCGGAACGCACTGGAATGATCCAGCGCCAAGGCCTTGGCCGCGCCGCTGAGGCTGCCGTGCGCGCCGATCGCGCGCAGCAGATCGAAGTCTTCCAAAGACAGACGAGGTTGTCGCATCCGCAAGCAATCCTTGTATTCGCGCCGTATTCCGGGCATCGGGGCGTTCGATGAGAGTAGCGCCACTCCCCCACGGACACACGCGATGAAGCTCTACTACACCCCGCACACCTGCTCCTTCGCCCCGCACATCGTCCTGCGCGAACTGGGTATCGACGCCGAACTGAGCCGCGTGCGCATCGGCCCCGACCCCAGCGTCGTCGCCGACGGCCGCGACTTCCGCGAACTCGGCGCATTGGCCTACGTGCCGCTGCTGGAACTCGACGACGGCCGCGTGCTGCACGAAGGCGTGTCGATCCTGCAATACCTCGCCGACCTGCACCCCGACAGCGGCCTCGCCCCCGCGCACGGCAGCGTCGAGCGGATCGAGTTGAACCAGTGGCTGATCTTCATCAGCTCCGAACTGCACAAACTCTTCAGCCCCTGGCTGTTCCATCCCGAGTACGGCGAAACCCCGGCCAAGATCGCACGCGACCGCCTGCAGCCGCGCCTGGCGTTGGTCGACGCACATCTGGCGAAGAACGAATTCGTCCTCGGCCAGCGTTTCAGTATCGCCGACGCCTACCTCTACACCATCGCCGGCTGGACCCGCGCGCTGAAGATGGACATGACCGCGTACCCGAACCTCGATGCCTACCTCGACCGCATCGGCCAGCGCGACAGCGTCCGCGATGCGCTGCGCCGCGAACGCGAGGATGCGCGGGTGCGAGCCGAGAGCGCCCGCGCATGAAAGCCTCGACCGCATGGACCATGCTGATCGCCGCCGGTTTGATCGACGTGGCCTGGGCCTTGTCGATGAAACTCTCGCAGGGCTACACCCGGCCGGGTTGGACAGCCGTCTCGCTGATCTCGCTGGCCGCCTTCGTCTGGCTGCTGGGCCGCGCGCTGACCGCATTGCCGGTCGGCGTCGCCTATGCCGTGTGGACCGGCATCGGCGCCGCCGGCACCGTGCTGATCGGCTCGATGATGTTCGGCGAATCGATTACGCCGCTGAAACTGGGCGGGGTAGGGCTGATTGTCGGCGGCATCGTGCTGCTGCGCAGTGCGCCGGGGTGAGCGACGCGGTGTGGCGGTTGTTCGCGTCGTTGTTCAATTGACGCGGTCGCGGCTCGCGCCGCTCCTACATGAGCTACCTGTAGGAACGGCGCAAGCCGCGACCGCGCAACCAAACGCCGTGACCGTCACCCGATCACAACCACACAACCCCAATCACCTGCGCGCCCAAACCGCCCCCCAATACGGATACTCCCGCACCCGCCGCACCAACCCCGCCCGGACCGGATTCATCACCACATACCGCGCCGTCGCCAACAGCGCGTCCTCGCGACGCAACGCCTGATCGTGATACGCCCGCGCCCAAACCGCCGCCGGCACCACTTGGCCCAGCACCGCCCGCACCCGTCGCGAACTCGCGCATTTGAGCTGCCGCGCCAATGCCGGCAAACAATCGCGCTCATCCAATTCGACCAGCCCGTGCCAGTGATCCGGCATCAACACCCAAGCCAACAACGTCGAATGCCGCCACGACCGCGCATCCAACAACGCCGACACCGCCGCCTCGGCCAAGCGCGTATCGGCGAACCAAGGCTGCCGGTGTTCAGTCACGAAGGTCAGCAGATAAATGCGCCCTGCCTCGGAAGCGCGCCCGCGCCGCAACGCAGCATGGCCACGTTTTGTCGCGAGAGTAGCGATGGGAACAGATACGGGAGCAAGCAATTCGTCCATGCACCAACCGTCGCTTGGCCGGACCTTTCGCCAAATCGGGAAAAACCGTCGCCGCGTGTCGGGTTAATCCAGATTCCGCCGTAGCACCGTCGCCCGAAACAGCGAGGTCGCGGCTCGCGCCGCTCCTACAGTCGGAAACGCCCCACCCGCCGCCCTGTAGGAGCGGCGCAAGCCGCGACCACGAAACCACACCCACAGCAAATCCAAACGCAAATCGCCCCACCACACGCCCCCGTATCCACCCGTCCAGCCACCGTCCTCAAACCCCCTAGCCAATACGAACTACCCCGCCCCACCGACCACCCAAAGCAAGCCGAACCCCGCCCCCCGTTTGTTAGACTCCACGCTCTAATCCGCCCCCACAAAACACGAGGCGCGGCCACGGGGCCGCGAGATAGATGAACCAGCCGCTTGCCAGCTCTCTGCACGACCTCCTGCTGAACGACCCCGACCCGACCGAAACCCAGGAATGGGTCGAATCCGTCCAGGCCGTCATCGCCCGCGACGGCGCCGAGCGCGCCCATCAGCTGCTGGAAGGCATGGTCGAGGTCACCCGCCGCGCCGGCGCCCACCTCCCGTTCCAGCCAACTACCGAATACATCAACACCATCCCCGTACACATGGAGGCCAAGAGCCCCGGCGACAACGCGATGGAATGGCGGATCCGCTCGCTGATCCGCTGGAACGCCATGGCCATGGTCGTCCGCGCCAACCGCAAGCCCGGCGACCTCGGCGGCCACATCGCCAGCTTCGCCTCCGCGGCCACCCTCTACGACGTCGGCTTCAACCACTTCTGGCGCGCGCCCTCGGCCGACCACCCGGGCGACTTGATCGGCGTACAAGGCCACAGCTCCCCCGGCATCTACGCGCGCTCCTTCCTCGAAGGCCGCATGAGCGAATCCCAGCTCGACAACTTCCGCATGGAAGTCGACGGCCGCGGCGTCAGCTCCTACCCGCACCCGTGGCTGATGCCCGATTACTGGCAAGTCCCGACCGTATCGATGGGCCTGGGCCCCATCAGCGCCATCTACCAGGCGCGCAACTGGAAATACCTCGAAGGCCGCGGCCTGATGCCGAAGTCCGACCGCAAGGTCTGGGCCTTCTTGGGCGACGGCGAAACCGACGAACCCGAGTCGCTGGGCGCCATCTCTGTCGCCGGCCGCGAAGGCCTCGACAACCTGGTCTTCGTCGTCAACTGCAACCTGCAGCGCCTCGACGGCCCAGTACGCGGCAACGGCAAGATCATCCAGGAACTTGAAGGCCAATTCCGCGGCGCCGGCTGGAATGTCATCAAGACCATCTGGGGCAGCTACTGGGACCCGCTGCTCGCGCGCGACACCACCGGCAAGCTGCGCCAACTGATGATGGAAACCGTCGACGGCGAATACCAGAACTGCAAGGCCTTCGGCGGCAAATACACCCGCGACAACTTCTTCGGCAAATACCCCGAGACCGCCGCCCTCGTCGCCAACCTGTCGGATGACGACATCTGGCGCCTCAACCGCGGCGGCCACGACCCGCACAAGGTCTATGCCGCCTACCAGGAAGCCGTCAACACCAAGGACATGCCCACCGTCATCCTGGCCAAGACCGTCAAGGGCTACGGCATGGGCGCGTCGGGCGAATCGCTCAACCCGACCCACGGCACCAAGAAGATGGACGACGAGGCCGTCCGCCTGTTCCGCGACCGCTTCAACATCCCCGTTACCGACGAACAACTGAAAGACGGCGCCGTCCCGTTCTACCACCCCGGCGAAAAATCGCCGGAAGTCGAATACATGCTCGAGCGCCGCAAGGCCCTCGGCGGCTTCCTGCCGCAGCGCCGCCGCAAAGCCAGCACCTCGCTGGACGTGCCCAAGCTCGAAGCCTTCGACCGCCTGCTCAAGAGCACCGGCGAACGCGAAATCAGCACCACCATGTCGTTCGTGCAAGCGCTCAACATCGCCCTGCGCGACAAACAAGTCGGCCCGCGCATCGTCCCCATCGTGGCCGATGAAGCGCGCACCTTCGGCATGGAAGGCCTGTTCCGCCAACTCGGCATCTACGCCCCGCACGGTCAGAAGTACAAGCCGGTCGATCGCGACCAACTGATGTACTACCGCGAAGACACCACCGGCCAAGTGCTGGAAGAAGGCATCACCGAAGCAGGCGCGTTCTCGTCCTGGCTCGCCGCCGCGACCAGCTACAGCACCAACGACCTGCAGATGCTGCCGTTCTACATCTACTACTCGATGTTCGGCTTCCAGCGCATCGGCGACAGCGCCTGGCAAGCCGCCGACATGCGCGCGCGCGGCTTCCTGCTCGGCGCCACCGCCGGCCGCACCACCCTCAACGGCGAAGGCCTGCAACACGAAGACGGCCACAGCATGGTCCAGGCCGGCCTGATCCCGAACTGCCGCAGCTACGACCCGACCTACAGCTTTGAGGTCGTGACCCTGCTGCAACACGGCATGCAGCGCATGCTGACCGAACAACAGGATGAGTACTGGTACCTCACCCTGATGAACGAAAACTACACCCACCCTGATATGCCCGAAGGCAGCGCCGACGGCATCATCAAGGGCATGTACCTGCTGAAGGACGCCGGCAAGCCCAAGAAAGGCGAACTGCGCGTGCAACTGCTAGGCAGCGGCACCATCCTGCGCGAAGCCATCGCCGCCGCCGAGTTGCTCGACAAAGACTTCGGCGTCACCGCGGATATCTGGTCTTGCCCGAGCTTCAACGAACTCGCTCGCGACGCGAGCGATGTTGAGCGTTGGAACCGACTCAATCCGGAAGCGAAGACCGCGCGTAAGCCGTACATCACTGAGCTGCTGGAAGGGCGTGTGGGTCCGGCGATCGCCGCGACCGACTACATCCGCATGTACCCCGAGCAAGTGCGCGCGTTCGTGCCGATGCGCTACACCGTGCTGGGCACCGACGGGTTCGGTCGTTCCGATACCCGCGCCAACTTGCGTCGTCACTTCGAAGTCGACCGGTACTACATCGCGCATGCGGCCATTGCGGCGCTGGCGGCGGAAGGGAAGATGACTGGGAAGGATGTGGCGAGGGCTATCAAGCAGTACAAGATTGATGTGGAGAAGCCGAATCCGTTGGGGGTTTGAGATATATTTTCTTGTAAAGCTTAATCTTGATTCCCTGCGTCGCTTTTTCGCGGGATTAGCCTGAAAAAAGCGGAGTTAAATTATTCGATTCTGGCGAAAAGTGTGAACGATACCCCTCAGCTTGCCTTTGATTTCCCACCCGCGCGGACGCCTGACAGTGTTACGCCCGACGAGCTTTTCGATCGTCCCACGATCGAGCTTCTCCGTGGGATAAAGGAAAGCTCCCGGTTCGAACATAAATCGGTGAGCTACTCGCCGAAAGATCTCGCCGAATATTTCAGTATGTGGGCGAATACGGCACCAGATGGTGGCGTCGTTATCGTTGGGATTGATAAGCAGGGAGTTTGGGAAGGTTGCGAGAAAGTAGGGGTTGACAAGGTTAACCGTCTAGAGCAGGCGGCGTATCAGTACTGCCCGGATTCAAATTGCAATTTTAGAAAATTCCAGTTCCTACGCGAAGATGGTGTTCAGGACTATTTGCTTCTGTTTCGAGTGAAATATCATCCTTCTAAAGTTGTTAAAACGGTCGATAAGAAGGTTTTCACGAGGAAAGGCGACAGTAAGGTTGAGCTAAAATCTCACGAAGAAATACGATCGCTCCAGATGGATAAAGGAGAGGTCTCGTTTGAGCGCGAAGACTCAACTCTTGTATTTCCCGATGATTTTGATCGTGAGCTGGTTAAAGAATTTGTTCAATCGTTTATTGAAACCCGGGGTCTCGATAATAATCACACTACGCCAGATGTATTGACGCTTGCTAAGCTTGGCAAGTTCTACGAAGGTGTTTTTCGGCCAAATATGGCTTGCGTTTTGCTGCTCGCCAAGGACCCTCGAGATGTGCTTCCGGGCGCAAGAATACGGTTCTTACGCTTTGATGGCGAATCAGAGGGGACGGGTGAGAAGTGGAATGCGGTAAAGGATATATGGATTGATGGCCCGGTCCCTTACTTGATTCAAGAGGCGGAGAAGGTTCTACTTACGCAGCTTAGAAACTTTTCCAAGCTGAATAAAGATGGGAAATTTTACACTTCGTCGGAATATCCTCGGTTTGCATGGTATGAGGCAATTGTGAATGCTTGCGTTCATCGTAGCTATGGCGACGGAATGAAGAACATGAGCATTTTTGTAAAAATGTTTGATGATCGTCTGATTGTCGAGAGTCCTGGCGCCTTCCCTCCGTTTGTAAACGAGCAAAATATCTACGATGTTCATCATCCGCGCAATCCATGTTTGATGGAGGCGATGTATTATTTGCAGTATGTGCGCTGTGCCCATGAGGGTACGAAAAGAATTCGCGAAGAAATGAAGAGTATGGAGCTTCCTCGGCCAGAGTTTGCTCAAGAGCAAGTTGGGCATGCAACGGTGCGTGTGACGTTAAGGAATAATATTAAGCAGCGAAAAGTTTGGGTGGACTCGGATGTGGCTCAATTGATTGGTGCTTCTATCGCGCGTAATCTGAGTGAATCTGAGAAGCGTGCTTTGAATTTCGCGGCCGAGTATGGGCAGATCAGCGTTAGTGAAGCGCAGAGACTAACAGGAAAGACTTGGCCTTCTGCTCGGAGTATGTTGAATCGACTGGCTGCGAAGGGATTATTAATACATATTCATCGCGATGATATTGAGCGTGATCCGCAAGCGAGGTATGTCTTTCCACCCGTTGGAAAAGGTGATGAGTAGCAAAGATTGCAGGGCATGGGAGGTAGAGTTTCGATTTATATAGAAAGATGTTGAATGCACTCAGGCCGATAGGGGTGATAGGTGTAACGCTTGTTGGCTCCATAGCTCTTCTGTTGTTCTTGCTGCGTTATGTTTCACAATCGCTGGTTCTTTCGGCCGGCATCAGCACTAAGGAGAAATCTATGGCTAAAACATTAACCTCTCGTATCCGCATTTTTCTGAGCTCCACGATAGAAACCATGTGGGCTATTGGAGTCGGGGGCGTTGTTGGACACCTATCGACCTAAGTGCATTTGAAGTGTCGCCAAACTAAAAAGCCGAGCTAACAGCTCGGCTTTTTAGTTTGGCGCGATCTGAAGTATCTAGTAGGCCGAGGAGAACCCAATTCTCATCGCCTGAATCACAGGCTCGGCCACAACGAGGCAATGTAAGCTAGTTCTGCATCGATCATTGGCTTGAGAGGTTTTTTGCCTGGTGTGTGTTCGAATATTTTCGAATTTTTTACGTCCAGGATTCCGATCCTTGCATTGTTTTTTATCAACGGCCGGAGCGTTTTCTCCATCAACTCAGTTATTAATTCGGCTCTGGGTTTTGTGAGCTTTTCCGATTTCATATACATTTTCACTATGTAATTGAGGCCATCAATATTAATCCCAAGTTCCGGGTTCACTGAGACATCAATTCCTGAGTTGCTATATGTCGAGGTTGCCGGTGTAAACCACGAAAGTGTTCTCTTGCCCCACCATTTTGAATAGCCTTTTACCATGCCTGGGTAATGAGCTAATCGTTTTTCGTCTGTCGTTTTCAATAGGATGCTTTTAAGTTCAGACTTTTCGTCATCACGTTTATGCAATTCAATGATCCCGTCACGGAATATTTTATAGAAATCCTGTGCGGGGCCATATTCAGGACGATTCTTTATCTGAGCCACCTTAGTCGCTTTGGGCGTTCCAGACTTGGAAACAACATCTACGAAGTCGGTCAAAGATATCTTTGCCATTCCTTGTATCCCCCTGTTAGTAGTTGCGTTGATCTATCTTCACGCAAGGCGGCGTTCAGAACGAACGCATAGATACAAACGCGTTTGGATACGGAGCCGGGCCAGCAGCTTGAACTCTTATGGTTCAAGCGGTCGGGCTAGACATGTAGTTACGTTTAACGTAATTTACGCTCCGAAGGTTTGAAGCCATCCTTCTACACATGGCCCAGACCGAAGTAGACGCCCGCTCAATCTTTGCCCAGCGCTTGAAGCAGGCCAGGGAAGATGCCGGGCTAACCCAAAAGGAGCTGGGTATGACCATAGGTCTACCGCAAGAAACCGCGGCCGTGCGGATCAACCGCTACGAGAAGGCGGTCCATGACGCCGATCTGGCGACCGCGCGCCGCATCGCCGAGGCCTTGGGCGTCCCGCTCGCCTTCCTCTACGCCGAAACCGACACCATGGCCGAGGCCATCCTGACCTTGGGCCTGTTGTCCAAACCCGAGCAGCGCAAGGCCGTGGCCGACCTCAAGGCCCGCCTGACCCAGTCGGTCGCCGCGCGCGACAAGTCCTAGTCGCCACGGCCATTCGGCGCGCGCATCACGCATCATGTTGGCCCCAGGGGCGCGCTGACGATTAGGCGACGCCCCGGCTTCCCAATAGGACCTGCGCAGGCAATGTATGAAGATCAGAGGCTATAGCGTCGAAAGCGACGAGGCAGAAGAAGCCCGCCACGTGGATCTGGCCGAGATCAATCTATGGGCCAATCCCGCCGAACTCAGGCGGATTGCCGCGTTCCTGGCCAATGCGGCCGACGCCATGGATCGTATGGGCGCCACCTATGACCATGAGCATTTGTCCGATCGCCAGCGTGGTTTCGACGATTCACCGCACTTCGTGGTGATGCGGGCGAAGTAGGGTAGGCAGCTTTGCGCAAGCCGCGCCGCCATTCCACTCGCTGCCGTCTTCGTCTCAAGGGACGTTGCGCCTGCAGCAGCTCGTAGAAACTGTGCTAATTGCGTGTCGAGTGGATTCTCCTGCGCGCGTTTGTTGGGCATCATCCGCGGATGCGCTATTGGTGGGTCAATCAGAATCAAACGTACGCACATGAGGTGCGGGGCGGCTATTTGTGGTCGCCGAAGCTCAAAGCCAACGGCCACCGCAATCCCTTTTATGAGTACATGCGAGAGGTGGCCCCGGGCGACGTTGTGTTCTCCTTTGCTGACGGGTGGATCAAGACCGTGGGCATCATTGCCTCGCACGGTTATGAGGCGCCCAAGCCACGCGAGTTCGGACAGGTCGGCGCGTACTGGGATCAGGTGGGTTGGCGGGTCGATGTGCGCTTTCACGAACTAACCTCTGCGGTCCGCCCCGCCGATCACATGACCCAGTTGGCGCCTTTGCTGCCCAAACGGTACGCACCGTTACGGGCCAATGGCCATGGCCTGCAAAGCATCTACTTGACCTTGTTGCCCGAGCCTTTTGCCTTGGCGCTGGCCGACGTAATTGGCCGTCAGGCGCATTCGATCATCAATGGCCTACGCATCGCCGATGCGGCGGTGACTCCCGTCGGGCAGGGACTGATCGAATGGGAAGAGCACCAGATCGCGGAGTTACGCGCAGACGCCGGACTCCCCGAGACCACCAAGCAAGCCGTCGTCCAAGCGCGTCGCGGCCAAGGGTTGTTCAAGCAGCGCGTCATGCAGATCGAAGCGCGATGCCGCCTTACAGGCGTAGACCGGGTGGAGCATCTGCGAGCCAGTCACTGCAAACCCTGGCGCGATGCCAGTAATCACGAGCGCCTCGACGGCGAGAACGGCTTGCTACTGACTCCCGATGCCGATCATCTCTTTGATCGGGGCTTCCTCAGCTTCGAAGACAGCGGGCGAGTTCTGATCTCTCCTGTCGCCCATATCCCATCCCTGCAACGGATGGGGCTCGATCCGGCGACGCTCGCCAATACCCATGCCTTCAGTAGTGGTCAGCGCGCTTATCTGGAATACCATCGTGCCAACGTGTTTCTGCAGGCACGTCTAAAAAGCTAAACCATTCGAATGAAGGAAGGGCGCACATGGATCTGTTCGCAACAATCTCGACATTCTTATCTAATCTAGTGGTTAGGCGGCTAGGCGATCGCGCCGCCGCACGCCACAGCGTGCGTAAAGCGCTCCCATGGTCGTCTGTGGAAAAGGTGTCGGGGCGCGCGCGAGAGATCCTTGAAAAATCCAGCGTGGGAGAAGGCTCCATTGAGCGAACAATGGCGCACCTCTGCGAGCAACTGCCGGACATGAAGCTCTCGACAATAGAGGGGTTTGTTCATGGGGCTGCGGAGATGAATCCAGAGCAGGCGCGAGCGATATGCGGCGCGCTAGGGGCGTCCTATGACTATCTGTGGCGTGGCGATGGTCGCCCCTTCTATGCGGAGGATGAGTACCCGCCTCTCGTGAAAGATTACTTCTCGCTGTTCCTAGGAGATGGTATCGAAGCCGTGCTCTTCGTCCGAGGCGACCAGATGCCACACGTCGGCTACGTGGTGCTGAAGTACGATGAGTTTCGATATCGGGTGCTGCCGCACCGTTGGCACATTAGTCGCGAGAACGGCCACGGAGGATCACTTGCGCTGTCCGAGTTAGCACGTCTAAGCGAGAACATTCACAAGACCCATTCCTACAGTGCGGTCGTCAGAGGAATCGAAGCCTCTTCGAAAATCGCTGAAGGGGTCTTAGACGGAGAGTTGCATCCTCGGTCGTTATGGGCGGAGAAATACAAGCCAAGCCACTGGTGGGATGATCTAGCCGATATCGACCACTTGCGCCCCTGCGCTAACAAATATTCGTCGCTTTACGACCAAGAATTCTTTGCCGCTCAACGTCTTATTAAGTGGGTGAGGGAAGTTGGCTAATCCCGAAATCTATCCGTCGCGTAGGCCTTGGGCGTCCCGCTCGCCTTCCTCTACGCCGAAACCGACACCATGGCCGAGGCCATCCTGACCTTGGGCCTGTTGTCCAAACCCGAGCAGCGCAAGGCCGTGGCCGACCTCAAGGCCCGCCTCGCGCAAGCGTCCGCCGGCCGCGCAGGTTCGTAAGCCGGGCTCTGGTGTGCGTAGCGCCGGCATTGCGTCGGATCGCACGGGCGTTTCCTCAGTCCGAAGCGCCACGCCGGATGCCCGTCCGGGCCTGCGTGTGGTCCCGAGCCTCATTGCGGACAGCCACGGAGGCCCTCGCGAATCCCGCTGAGGGATGACGGAGAGTGAATTCGGGACTCGCGAGAGCGAAATCCGCACTCCCGACGCCGACGCCACACTCGCGAAAGCGAAATCCACTCTCCGGCAAGCCGATTTCACTCTCGCGAATCTGAAATCCGGACTCCGGAAAGCCGACGCCGCACTCGCGAGTCCGAAATTCGCTCTCCGTAGTCCCGCCGCGGCTTTCGCGAAGCCAAAAAAGCCCTAAGGGAATGACTCGCCCGCTTTCCTTCAAGGCTTCTTCGCTTTCCGGAATGTATTTTTTGCTCATCGATGTGCCCTGTCGGCACACCTTGCCCGCGTCGCGGCCTTCCGCTGGAGCGCCGATGACTAGGGATAGGGAAGGGGCGTCGTCTTGAATCCGGGCGCGCGCTGCCGCGCGGAGAGTTCGACGCGCTTGTCTGGAACCTCCCTGCTGTGCCCCGCGTATGCCTGTCCAAAGCTGAGGTTTGGCGAGTGAGGCGAACGCGCGCGCGTTGTCTATCTCAAAGAGTTGCTTCGCCAACAAGTAACATGATGCCGCCTACATGCGTCGCCATGCACCCGATCTCACAGGCATCAACGCGGGGTTTCCGCGATCTCCAGCGAAGTAAGGCACTGTCGCTTTAGGTCCGAAGAGGTGAGTCCGACTGACATGCCGCTGTCTGTCGCCAGATAAACGCCAGCGCGTCGGGACTGATCCAGTCGAGATGGGTCCGGGCGAGAGATTGCGATGGCTTGCTGGATCGGGAAGCAGGGCGAGCTGTCGATTTCAATCAGCACGTGGCGGCCATCGTCCATTGGTAGATAGCGTCGCACCACGTAGCCATCGTTAAGCTTCAACGGATTCTGTTGTTCGAGTTGGCTCGTAACGGCCGACTGATCGTTTATGGGGAAGTGGTTGCGAAGAGCCCCGGTCAAACGATCGAAGCCCGCAGGGCCTGTCCGAAGCGGCAGGGTGATCAAGCCTTCGATGCTAAGTTCGTCTTGTGTGTCGGCTTGACGTTGTCCTGGTGTTGAACAGGCGCTCGTCAGGCTTATCAGTGCAATAACTAGTGCCGACGCAGCGCTTTTGCGTACATCTAATGCACATATTTTCACCGTCTTCTCCCTGGCTCCGGGCGGTTCTAGCATAAGGCCTCTAGTTCACTGAAGGCAGAGCATGGAACGTCCCGAAGAGCATTCGCTGACTACGCGCAGCCAAGACTACTTGAAGGCGCATCCAGGATTTCAGGCGATGCCGTCGCGAATGCAAGACTGGATTCTTCACTCGCCCCATGCCAGCGAAGGCTTCGGCAGGTTCTTCCAGAAGGGCGGTTTTATCGAGGCGAAGGAGGAGGTGTCCTTGCCTTACTACCATGCCACCGAGCCGCCGCGGATCGTGGTGAGTAAGAAGGACTATGATGCCCTGCACGGCCCGGACGCTAAGCGGGCGATCGAGCTGGAACTGTCGATGTTCACCACCTTGGCTCATGAGATCGGGCACGACAAGTTCAATCCGGGGGCGATGCCGTTCATTGGGCAGGGCGAGCATGAGTATGTTGCCTATCGAGCAAAGCTCGAAGCCGGCGCTATCTTCAACGCGTTCCCGATCTTCACCGAACTCAAGGGATACGGTGAGTTTCAACCGCGTTGGAAAGACATCGGCTATGCGCAGGGTGGCGGGCTGGGAACCGCTGCCATTTACATAGACTGGTCCAGGGGCAGCCTGACCGATGAGCAGGCTGTTGCGAGGTTGGCCGCGCCGATTCCCAACTTTCCGTACACGCGCCAAGAACCGTTGGTTGACCAGAACAGCGATGGCGTCCTAACCCAGCGTGACGCGTACCTGCGCGATTATCGGTTGTTGATGCAGCGTTCTTCCGATCGCGGAGGAGCGCAGGTGCAAGGCTCGGAGTCTGCCGGAGAGCGCCGGCACTCTGTTTCCTCCAGCCCGGATCACTCGGATCACAATCTCTACTCCCAGATAGCCAGCCATGTACGCGATCAAGATCGGCAGCACGGCCGCCAATGGGACGAAACCAGCGAGCGCATGACTGCAAGCCTGCTGGCCTTGGCCAAAGAGGGCGGCCTGTCGCGGGTGGATCACGTGGTCTTCAGCAACAAGAGCGGCCAGGTTGCCGCCGGCGAGAACGTCTTCGTCGTGCAAGGTCGGCTGGACGACCCGGCGCACCTGCGCGCGCATATGAAAACCGACGAGGCTGCGCGTACGCCGGAGGCGGTATCGTTCGATAAAGTGGAGGCGCTCAACGAGCGCATCGCTCAGCACTCGGCTCAGGCCCAGGCGCTCGGGCAGACGCCGGACGAACCATCCAAGGGGAATATGGGTGGCCGATGACGACACTGCACTATAACGACGGCCAGGACGTGCGCCTGGGCAACAGCATCCGCTGGGGAAGCGATGCGACTGGCGTGGTCATCGTCATGATCGCCGAACAGACGGCGCTGCCCGGCCATGCGGCGGCGGAGTGGGCGTATCTCCAGCACGGATGCATGATCGAGGTCTCGACGGCTGGCTTGTTCTATTACGACGCCGAGGATCTGACGCACGACGCCAACCTGGTATTGCTGTCCCGATGGGCTGGGCCGTAACGACACCAGCCGCGAACTACGCGCGTGCAGTTGATTCGGTCGCGCAATCACGTATCATCCGGCCACCCCAACGCGCCGCACCGGCGCCTCTGCCGCCTCCCGGCCTGCTTCGCGATTCAGTCGGAATCGCCACCGCATCTCTCGATTCTTCTCCATGCTGCGCACCGTCGCCGTTCGTTCTCGGCTGTGGCGACGCTGCTTGCGACTTCCCAGTACCCGTTCCCGTAACCCGCGGCTGAGCCGCCTGATTCCATGATCTCCGAACCCTCGCTTGACGCTTGGATCGATGCATTCATCAAACTTCATCTTGAGCCCGAAGAATCCCGCATGAGTCCGGACAATCCCTTGTCCTGGGCGGACGAGCGAACCATATTCATCCTCGAAACCGTAGACCGCGAAACGATGTGGCAGTTCGTCATGGGCGTGCTGGCCCGCAATCCACCGGACGCTGTGCTCGGGTATCTGGCTGCGGGTCCGCTGGAAGACATGATCGCCGACTTCGGCGACTATTTCATTGAGCGCATCGAGCGCACGGCGCTGAACAATGCCGCGTTCCGTGAGTTGCTTCATGGGGTATGGAAGAACTGCACGCCGGATGCGATCTGGCAGCGTGTCGAGATCGCGCGTGGCGCTGCAACCGATGGCGTTGAATCTCGACTGTCTTGACCCTGTCATGCGCATGGCATCGAATCCACGCAACGGCTCAAATGCCGGGAGACGAGCCATGGCGTCGTTCCGCAGTCCACGCACAATGGATCGGTGCTCGGGTTTCCTGCTGTTGTTGCTGGCCGCATGGCCAGCAACAACCAGCGCCCAACCTCCCACTTGGCGAACCGTCAGCGACAAGGACGGCATCCGCCTGGAAGCGCGGAGTCTTCCCGACGAACGTTTCGATGAGCTTCGTGTCACCACGTCGTTGAAAGCTTCGCCGGAAACCATCGCCGACTACCTGCTCGGCAAGTACCTCGACGAAAAGAACAAGAACATCGTCCGCACCTTCATCCATCGCGGACCGGACAAGGCCGTCTGGTCCGACGTGCTCAGCACGTCGGTGGCCAGCGATCGTTGTTACTCGATGCGATTCGAGCGGCAAGCCCTCGCCAACGGCGGGATACGGGTGAAGTTCGTATCGCTCGACTATGCCGGCAAAGAACCCAAGCCCGACTGCATCGCGCTGCGCGCGCGCGGGGAGTGGACCATGACGCCGAACGGCGCGGGGACGCGATTGACGTACGCGTCTCTGACCGACATCGGCGGCAAGGCGCCCGCGTTTCTGGTGCACCGTTCGCTTTCCTCGGCCGCCGTCTCCAGCGTGCGCAAAGTGGTCGCGGGCGCGTCGGGATTGGCGCTGCCTCGGGGTATCGGGGACTGAGTGGTGCCGAGCGCCCGGAGATTGGGCGACGTTTTCCTATTGGACATGCGTCTTGTGCACACTCCGTCGATCAACGCGACGAAGCATCCGCGGATGATGGCGACGTCGCGTTGCTTTCCGAACTCCTGATTGTGTTTTTAGTCGCCGCCGCCCAGGCCCTGTTTACGAATGTGATCGGGCACGTAGCGTGGGCCATGAGACGATTACCCGTACGCCCGCGGTTTGTAGCGCGATACCGTAATCCTGCGTCCCGCTTGGCTTGAATGCGCATATCCGCCTTGGCTATAGGAGAACCGCAATGGTCAGCAAGAACACGATCTGTCTTTGGTACGGCGGCGGCGCGCTGGACGCCGCGAAGTTCTATGCGCAAACGTTTCCGGACAGCGCGGTGGGCGAGGTGCATCACGCGCCCGGCGATTATCCCGATGGCAAGCAAGGCGAGATTTTGACGGTCGAGTTCACGGTGATGGGCATCCCGTGCCTGGGCTTGAACGGCGGGCCCTCGTTCAAGCACAACGAGGCGTTTTCGTTTCAGGTCGCGACCGACGACCAGGCTGAAACGGACCGCTTGTGGAATGCGATCGTCGGCAATGGCGGCAAGGAAAGCGAATGCGGCTGGTGCAAGGACAAGTGGGGTCTGTCGTGGCAGATCACGCCGCGTGCGCTGACCGCCGCGGTCACCGATCCCGATCCGGCGGCGGCCAAGCGCGCGTTCGACGCCATGATGAAGATGCAGAAGATCGATATCGCTGCGATCGAGGCCGCACGGCGCGGTTGAAGCGTCGCGATCGATCGTTCGCCCGCGTCAGGCGGTGCGACGGCGCCGGGTCACGGCGCTGCCGTCAACGTTCGGGTTCGCCGAACCATCGCGTCGCAGCGCTGGCCGCTTCGTCCGGATCGGCGTTGCTGTCGCTCGTCCAGGCGACCACGCCATCCGGGCGCACGAGCACGGCGCTCAGACCCAACCGGTCGGTGGCGTCGCTGGCGACATAGGTGATGCGGTCGCTCCAGCGGTGTGCGAGCGCTCGGAACGGCGCATCGGCGCCGAAGTCGAGGAACAGCCCCTTGCCGTCGTGCAGCAGCTCGCCGAGTCTGGTTCCACCGCTCAACTCGAAATCGGGAGCACTACGGCCCACCAGCGGGTGGCCGTCGCCGAGGTCGTAGCGCAGGCCGACACCCCAGAGGCGTTCGGCGAAATAGGTGGCGCCATCGCGCGTGTCGACCAGGTCGCGGATGATGGCTTCGAGCGCGCGCGAACTCGGGCTGGGCCGCATCAGTGCGACTTGTGCGCGCGACCAGTCGAGCACCTGCGTGCCGACCGGATGGCGTTCGCTCTGATAGCTGTCGAGCAGATCGGCCGGCGCGTTGCCGCGCACGGTCGCGGCCAGCTTCCATCCCAGGTTCATCGCATCGCCCAGCCCGAGGTTGAGGCCTTGGCCGCCCAACGGGGAGTGAATGTGTGCGGCGTCGCCGGCGAGCAGCACTCGTCCGTTGCGGTACGCCGTGGCCTGTTGGGTGCGATCGGTCCAGGTCGTGGCCAACCGAAGCGAGGTCAACGTGACGTCGGTACCGGTGATATGCCGCAACACGTCCTGCACATGCTCCAGCGTGATCGGCTGGGTGCGGTGATAAGCGCCGCCGTCGAATGCGACCATCGCGATGGTCCCGGGCTGCATCTGAAAGTACATGCCGGTCGGCGTGTAATGACGGCCCAGCTTGAGCGTGTCCGGATCGGCGATCGTGACTTGAACCGAGTAACCGGTGAATTCGGGATCGGTGCCGGCGAATTCGAAGCCGCCGGCTTTGCGCACGATGCTGCGGCCGCCATCGCAACCGACCAGCCAGCGTGCGCGGAAGGTTTCGTCGCCGGCGCGAACGGTCACTTCGTCGTCCGACGCGTCGAGCGCTTCGACGCGCAGGCCGCGCTTGATCTCGACGCCGTTCGCGCCGGCACGCGCGGTCAGGACGGTTTCGATGTGGTCCATGTCGGCCGCCAGGTTGGTGTCGGCCGGCGTGGGCAGGCGATACCGCCAGCGCGAGCTGTCGATATTCGCGAAGTCCAAAGGAATTCCGGCGAAATGGCCGGCCTGGCGTTGCTGCTTCTGCGCGGCCGGCGCGGCCGCGTCGTCTTTCGCGCGTGGCGGGGGTGCCAGGTCGCCGAGTAATCCGCGGCGATAAAAGGCTTCGACGGTCTGCGCCGAAAGGCCGCGCCTGCCGAACGGCAGCCGCTTCAACGGCGAGTCCGGGTCCTCGACCTGTTCCAGTACCAGCACCGACAGGCCCGCCAGGCGAAGCTCGCAGGCGAGAAACAGGCCAACGGGGCCGGCACCGGCGATCATGACGTCGTAAATCAAAGGTCGTTCCTCGAGCGGGTTGGCCGTTACGGTGGGGCAGCGGAAGTCGCGTCGATTCGATTGCGATTCGGCGGCGATCAGTTTGCTTCTGCCTGCGTACTTTAATGATCGCTTGGGGTCGATAACGTACCCAGTCGGTTTGTTGGCGGTGCGGGGCGACAACAGCGGGCGTCGGGTTGCGTGTGCCCTCATCCGGCCCTTCGGGCCACCTTCTCCCGCTTGCGGGAGAAGGGACATCAGGTACGGGCCTCCCGCTTGCGGGAGAAGGGACATCAGGTACGGGCCTCCCGCTTGCGGGAGAAGGGACATCAGGTACGGGCCTCCCGCTTGCGGGAGAAGGGACATCAGGTACGGGCCTCCCGCTCGAGGGAGAAGGGAAACCAAGCAGGGGCTTCGCGCTTGCGGGAGAAGAGAAGGCACGGAGCTGTTCGACCAACGGCGATCTTCGTCTGTCCATATCGTCAATACCGGTCGGCCATCACCTATTTGACGGCCCACCCACCAGGCGCTACGGTCGGTCGCTCACCGCTACGGAGGACGGCTCTTGCGCCCGTTAATCGTTCCAACCCTCCTGGTCCTTTGCATCTCGGCCTGCAACGCCCCGGAGAGCAACACCAACCAACCCCTTCCCGCCAATTCCGGTCTGCAGCCGGTGGCTCAGAACCGTGGGGTGGCCAAGCTCAATCCGCAGCCTCAGGGTGCTCACGACGTGTTGCTGAACATTCAGGGCGCGCCGGGTCCGTTCGCAGTGGTCCTGGCTTCGGCGCAGTTCGATGTGATCAACGAGAACGAATGCGGCCAGATCGACCCCAGTTCCGGTACCGCCGCGCGCATCACCAGCCACGAGCCGCTGGTGCTCAAGCGGATGACGGGTACCGAGTATCGGGCCACGGTGTATCTCGATCAGATGCTCGACGAGGACTACTACAGTCGCGGTGTCTGCCGCTGGCAACTGACCGCGCTGCAAACCCAACTGCAGGCCACCGGCGCGAAAGAGGAGACGGTGTTCCGATCCACCCTGACGGCCGAACAGTTGCAGGCCAAACAGCCGGTGGATACGTATTACTGGAAAGGCGGATACCCGCGCTCCACCGCGGTCGGTTATCGCGACTCGGGTCATCCCACTGCCGAATCGCACAAGCCTGAATTGCGCGGTGCGTTGTTCAAGCTGACGCTGCAAGGCTTGTAGTAATGCGGTGACGCGGCGCCGGTCTGGGCGCCGCGTTCGTTTTCTCCATGCCCAGTCGTGTGCGCCGATCATCTGGCGACATGCGCCGTTACTGACACGGCATCGGTCTGCGGCATGGCGCACTATCGCCGCCGTCAAACGAATCTTCTTGCTCGCGTCCTGCGCTCGTCGCGATGCCCGCAACCATACGGTCGGGTCGATGACGATGCTCCCATCGTTGTCGATTCTGCTTGGCCGACCGCCGCAAACTTCCTCGTTGCCTGTTATGCGCCGATTGCTGCGAGCGCTTGCGGGACGTATTGCGGTAGCAAGGATGATCCCGACGATGCGCTCGATGGGTCGCGCAGCGCACCTTCGTCCGACGGTGCGTGTCCATCATTCAAGGAAGGAGAATCATCGTGTCGTCAGACAATCAATTCACCGCATTGGGGCCGGCGGCGGTCGGCTTTCAAACCAACGGTTCCAATATCGATCGCGGGGCGGAAATTCAAGGCAAGACTTTGGGCGTCCGCGGCGAAGCCGACGAAGGCGTCGGCGTGCTCGGCGTATCGAACAAGTCGTTCGGGGTATCGGGAGAATCCCTGCTGCAGCACGGCGTGCTGGGCACCTCGGAGGAAGGCGTGGGCGTCATGGGCCGCAGCGGCAAGAAAGACGGCGTGCGCGGCTTCGGAGAGCCCGGTATGTTGGGCCTGTGCGTGTCCAAGGCCAAGCACATGCCCAACGGCGTCATGGGCTTGAGCGAAGGCTCGGCGTGCGCGGGCGTGTTCGGTGGTCACCGATCGTTCGATGCGGACAATCCGCTGCTGGAAAACAGTTTGCGAAAGTTCGGAACCAGCGATGCACCGGGCGCGGGTGTGTGTGGCAAGAGCCTGGATGTCGGCGTCGGCGTGATGGGGCACAGCCGCCATGGGCACGGCGTGTCGGGCGTCAGCGACAGCGAAATCATCGGTTACGGCGTGATGGGGCGGTCGTTCAATACGGTGGGTGTGGTGGGCATTGCCGGCGACGATCCCGGCGTCAGTCTCACGGAACCGCCGCCCAGGGCCGGCGTGTATGGCTACGGCAAAGAGGCGGTGGGCGTGATGGCCTCCAGCGAAAGCAATCGCGGTGGACACTTCAAGTCGGCCAAGCTCGCGCAAATCCATCTGGTGCCGATGAAGTCGCCCGGCAAGAACGACCCCAACGGTCTGGTGGACGGCAAGAGCGGAGATCTGCTTGCGCTCGAGAACGATGACGCGGCCGGTGGCGATGTGCGTTGTAGCCTGTGGTTCTGCGTCGGCAAGAATCCGGGTTCCGGCGCGGCGCAGTGGGTGCTGATCGCGGCATAGCCGGCGCAGGGACGTTGAGGGATGCGCACGTTCCGCGCCGATGACGGCCTTCGCATCGCGGCGCCGGCGCTATCGGCGGTACGCGCCGCTGCGGCAATGCGCGGCCGTTCGCAATCACGCGCCACCCGCTCAGGGGTGGCGCGTGTCGCGCAGCTCAGGAAATCAGCAGATCGAACAATTCCCATCCGCCGATCTGCACGGCGGTGGGAATGAGAGGTCCTTTGGCTTCGTTCGTGGCGGTCACATAGCGATCGTTGGCGCGCGCCCGCAGCGCGATCGTTCCACCCGGCCGGATGTCCACCTGGAACCGCTCGCGCGTGCCGACCGTATCCCGGTTGGCGATCAGCGCGTTCTGGCGGGTGGCGTCCACCGTCACGAACTTCGCGTTGGCGTGCGACAGCAGCGCGATGTCGCCGCCGCCCGCATCGACCATGTCGAAGCGCTCCCACGGCCCCAGGGCTTCGCGGTTCGCGATCAAAGGCTCGCTGCCGTTACTCTCGGCGACCACGTAGCGGTTGTTCACCCGCGAGCGCAGGCTGAGAACGGTGGCCAGTCCGACGGTGCTGCCGGTCACCGGCGCGGTCGGCCGTACCGGTGTCAATGCAAGCGCGCCCTTGAGCATGCGGCCGCCGTCGCCGGTCAGGCGCAGGTAGTAGTCCGAGGCGCAGGGGATGCCGTCTTCGTCGAGCGCGGCGAAGTTGAAGTTGGACGGCAGGTCGTTGCTGGTTTCGGCGGTCTTGGCGATCTGGTTGCCTTCGTTGTATTCGTCGAACATCGAGATGTAGAAGCCGGCCACGCCCAGCTTGGTCAGGTGATAGAACTGGCGCCACATGAAGTTGCCGTGCGCGCGTTGGTGTTCGGCCAGATCGCCGGGCAGGATGCACGGCTGATAGTCGATGCCGTGCGCATCGCAGTACTCTTTGTCGGCGACGTTGACCGACGTGGCGAAGGCATCGACCTCGTGGATCTTGCCGATCACCCCGATCATCCACGGCGACAGCATGTCGAACTGGTTGAACACGTCCAGAAAACCCGGCCGTACCGAATCGCCGGTGCGCCACCGCGTCGGCACGCCGCCGATCACATAGCAACCCTGGCTCTTGAACCACGCCACCACGTCCGCGCATTCGGCGGCGTGGAAAGGACGGCTGTCGTCGTCGAAGCCGAAACCCCAGATGCACACCACCGGCTTGCCGTTCTGGCGCGCGTAGGCGGGCGATGCGGCCAGCGCCGACATCTTGTTGGCCCAGTCCTCTTTCATCTGCGTGCGCATCTGGGTCCAGCCGCTGACGTCGTACATGATGTAGAACTTGCGCTGGAACTGTTCCGCCGCCTGGCGCACCTTCGCCGCCATGGCGTCGCGCGTGGCGCCTTCGCCGAAGAATGGGTTGAAGCGTTGCAGGGCCACGGTGTCGATGTTGTTATGCTGCATCCAGCGGAAGTGGACGTTGACGGTGTCCTGGTCGTAGCTGGAAAACAGCCGGGCCGGCGAGCCGTTGCGCAACGGTTGGAAGTTGGTCTGATAGCCGCGGGCGTACTCGCGCATGTCGGGCCAGGACTTGATCGCGTTGTTGTTGAGATCCGGCGCGCGGCCCCAGTCGTGCGCCCAATGCCACCAGCCGTTGATCGGCGCGCCGTCGCCCGGCGCGGCGAACCAGCCTTGATAACCGACGCTGACCTTGCCGACCACATCGCCTGGGCCGCTGACCGCGGCGATGCGGTTGGCGCCCAGCGTATGCGTGGCCGCGCGGGCGATGGCTGATGCCGTGATGGCGCCGGTGGCGGCCGCGGCCGCGCTGCCGAGAAGGAAGGTGCGGCGTGAAATGCTCATGGGTGATGGCTCCGGAGTGGGGGTGGATGACGGGCGCGGCCATGCGGGCAAGACCACGCGGCGGCGGCTTTCCCTGATCCTCCTTGGTTATCCCATTCTGCGAGCGCGGCGGAGCCGCGCGTCAATGCGCCATCCGGATTAGTCCCCACGCCGGCGTCTCGTTCCGTGAGTGCGGCGCGTAGAACAAACTACGGCGCAGGCGGAGCTGGGCTGGAAGGCGGTCAAGAAAAGCGGTGGTTCATCGCGAAATGAAACTGTGTTGGGCGACAAGTCGCCGGGCGCGCGCGGCATTCTGGCGTCGTTGAGCACCGCGCGGCATTCGCTGCAGTTCTGGACGCCGTACTACATCGAGCGCCTTGAAGGCGACGCGCACGCCAAGCTGCCGAAGTGGCTGCGCGTGGTGATCAAGGTGGCGACGGTGGCGACCGATGCCGCGGTCGGCGCCGCGCTGGGTTCCAACCCGGTGACCGTCGTGGCGGCCGGACCCGCCGCGGGCGCGGCCTCGGGCATCGTGGCCGGCGCGCTGTAATCAGCGCCCTTGAGTGACGCGTGGCAGGCCCATGCGTGCATGGGGCTGCTGTTCGTGCGGGGCGCTGCGCAATCCATGCTTTGAGAATTCTCAGAATGCGCTTTCGGTCGAGGTTTAACAAAACAGTCGGCATCCGACTGTCCGGCGGCCATGGCATGGGGCGTTGGCTAAGAAGCGACCGCCGTTTTGCGGATCGGCGGGCCGTGCCGGATCGTGCGTGCGGTTGCGCGAACAAAACATCCAATGCATGGCGTGCGCAAGAAACGCCCGACTCGGCGATGAAGCGGCCACCCAGGGGCTGGGTCGAAGGACGTCTGGCCTGATCAGGGAGAGTGCGATGAAAACCTCATGGCTCAACGTGGTCTTCGATGGCGCGGGCTGGCTGCGCCGTCTGCCGATCCTCGCGGTCTTGGCGTTACTGCCGCTGGATGCAGTGGCGGCCGAGATGGACGAGGCGCCCAGAAGTTTTTCGCTGCAGCACACATCGCTGGCCGCGGTACAGCGCAAGACGCTCGGTGCGGTCGACGCGCAACGTTGGTTGGCCGAAGACCGCGCACGCGCCAAGACGGCGCAACGTCCGCAACCCATCCGCTTCGCCGTCGATGCGGGCGTGGCTTTCGATCTGAACGACTCCGGTACCTGGCAGCAGCTGGCCGACGGACGCTTGTGGCGCCTGCGCATCCAGTCGCCGGGCGCGGTAAGCCACAACCTCGGCATGACCCGCTTCGATCTGCCCGTCGGGGTGAAGCTATGGATTTACGATCCGGCGCGTAAGCATGTGCAGGGACCGTATCTGGCCCATCACCGCAGCAGCCGCGGCCGTTTGTGGACGCCGATCATCCAGGGCGACGAGATCGTGGTGGAGGTGTTCGTGCCCATTGGCGCGACGCAGCCGGCGATCACCATCGGTCAGGTCAACCAGGGCTATCGCGATTTCGGCGATAACCGTCTCGACAAACAGGGTGGGTGCAACAACGACGTGGTCTGTCCGGAAGGCGTTCCCTGGAACGACCAGATCCGTTCGGTCGCGGTCTATAGCGTCAATGGTTCGATGCAGTGCAGCGGCCAGTTGCTCAACAACACCTCATTCGACTTCAAGCCTTACTTCCTCAGCGCGCGCCACTGCGGCGTGATCAGCAGCAACGACGACACCATGGTGTTCTATTGGAACTTCCAGTCGCCCGTCCGCGGCTGGTTGGGTGGCGGAGTCCTGAACCAGAATCAAAGCGGTGCGACTTTACGGGCCGCGTTTGCACCGAGCGATTTCATATTGGTGGAACTGCAAGCACAGCCTCATCCCTTGTTCAACTTCTACTACTCGGGGTGGGACGCCAGTGGCGTGGCGCCCGCCGCGTCGGTCGGCATCCATCACCCGTCCGGCATGGAGAAGGCGATTTCGTTCAACAACAACGCGGTGACGTCAACGGCCCACCTGTCCAACACGGTCAACGTGGCGGAGAATCATTGGCGGGTCGACAAGTGGGAAGACGGGACCACCGACTACGGTTCGTCCGGTTCGTGCCTGTGGGACGCGGCGACCAAGCGTTGCGTCGGACAACTGCACGGCGGCAATGCCTCGTGCAGCGTGTTGTACAGCTCGGCCTGGTACGGAAAACTGAGCGCGAGCTGGATCGGCGGCGGCTTCTACGCCCAGCGTCTCAAGGATTGGCTCGATCCCACCAATGCCGGTATCACCGCCATCGACGGCGCTTCGCCCGCCGCTGCGCCCGACGGCACTCGCTGAGACTTGCAAGGCGCCGGCGAGCATATCCGGTCCGTCGGCGTTGCGTGTCGATCCAAAGGTTCGGGCGGCAGTGCGCTCGATCAGTAGCGAAACACTTTATCGACAAAGGTCAGATCCACACCGCCCGCGGCAAGCTCGGCCAACACTTGCTCGGTGTACAGGCGCGGTGGGCAGTAATGGCTGCTGTGGTCGGTGATCGCGACAAGCACGCCGTCGCGCGCTTCCAGCTCGCCCGCGCCGGCGACGGGTTTGCCCTGGCCGAGACTGGAGTGATGGAACTCGCCGACCCGGTGTTCGGGCGCCGAATAGATCGCGCCGTCGCCGTGCATGACGAAGATCGCACGGCCCTGGCCGCTCCAATGCGTGTAGGCGCCGCGGGTGTCGAACAAAGCGCCGTCGGGACCGTACAACCGGCCGTCGCGGACGCTCACACGATACGCCGGCAGCTCCGCATCGCTGAGGTAGTGCACGTGGGTGCCGTGCCAGACCGAGTTGCCGGGCAAGTGTTCGCCTTCGAAGCGGGCCTTGCGCGGGGTGACTTCGTACTTCGCCATGGGGGTTCTCCTTGCGGGCATCGTGGCATGAAGGAGGCAGAGGTTTCCAGCGACCTGCATCTCGGCGATGCGCGCCTGCTTACGCGCCGCGGCTGATGGCGCCCGCGCGCCGGATCTTGCCGGCGCGCGGTCCCGGCCTTACAGCGCGGCGGGCTGCTGCTGAGTCACGCAGTGGACCATGCCGCCGTTGCGGTACAGATTGCGCACGTCGATCCCGACCACCGTGCGGCCCGGATACAAACGCTGCAGGATCGCCTTGGCGACGGCGTCGTTGGGATCCTTATACTCCGGCATCAGCACCACGGTGTTGCCGACGTAGTAGTTCACGTACGAGCCTTTGTAGCCCAGCTTGTAACCGTACGCGGTGGTCACGTTGCGCGCGGTCGCCGGCAGTTGCACGATGCGGTACGCGGCGCCGTCGACGTCGCGGGCGCGGTACAGGCGATCGACGTCGGTCGACGACAGGCCCCAGTCGCGCAGGTCGGGGCGGCTCATGGTGACGATGGTGTTCGGCGTGCCGAAGCGGGCGAAGCCGTCGATGTGCATGTCGGTGATGTCGTCCTTGCCGCCCGGCGCGCCGTCGAGCCAGATGAACTTGGACACGCCCAGTTGATCGGCCAGGACCGCTTCGAGTTCCGATTCGCTGAGCTCGGCGTTGCGATTGGCTTCGCGCGTCGAGCTGCGCGTGGCCATCAGCACGCCGCGGCCGTCGACTTCGATCGCGCCGCCTTCCAGTACGACATCGTTCAAATCCACGCGCGGCAGGCCGATGCGGCCGGCCACGGTGGCGGGCACGCTGTCGTCCTTGCGGTAGGGCGCATCGAAGCCCCAGCCGTTGAAGCCCCAGTCGGTGACGACCAGGCGGTCGTCGCGGTCGTAGATGAAGATCGGGCCGTTGTCGCGCACCCACACATCGTCGGTGGGCTTGATCAGGAAGCTGACTTTGTCCAGCGCGACGCCAGCCGCGGCGAGCGCGTTGCGCACGCGGGTCTGTTCGGCGGCGTCGTAGACGATGAGGTGCACGTTCTCGCTGGCGACCAGGGCGCGGGTCATCGCCACCCAGGTCGGGTCGAGTCGGTCGCGATACGTGCGGCCGTAGGTGTAAGCGTGCGGCCATTGCAGCCAGGTGCCTTCGTGGCGCGCGGTTTCGTCGGGCATGAAGCCGGACTGGGCGCGGGCGGCGCCGGGTGCGGCGAGAGCGGCGGCGATCAAGGCGCCGGCCATCAGAGTGAGCCAGCCGGCGCCGCGGGCACCGTCGTTGTCAGCGTTGTACATGGGGAAACCTGTCTGGATTAGGGGGACGGGAGGCTGGACGCCGCAGGCGCCAGGGCCGGGGCGTACCTTAGTCAGCGAACCTGACATCCGGCTGATACCGGGCCGTCCCCGCCGTTACAGGATCAGTTCCACCCGCGCGCCGCCGCCCTCGCGGTTTTCCAGGCGCAGTTGCCCGCCGTGCAATTGGGCGATGTGTTGGACGATCGACAGCCCAAGGCCGGTGCCGGGGCTGCCCGGGCCGGCTACGAACGGCTCGTGGATCCGTTTCAGCAAGGCTTCGGGGAAACCCGGCCCGCGGTCTTCGACGGTCACTTTGTTGGCGCTGACGGTCACCGCGACCGGTTCGCCGCCGGCCTGCCGCGCCGCGTGCACCAGCGCGTTCTCGATCAGATTGCGCACGGCGGTCTGTATCAGCCGCACGTCGGCGTCGACCACCGATTGCGATGCGTGGAAGACGATCTCATGATCGTCCGGCAGCACCGCTTCGACCAGCAGATCCAGTCGCACCGGTTCCTTGTTGACCGGCGAGGCCGCCGCGTCCAGACGCGCCAACAGCAGCAGCTTGTCGACCAGCCCGGCGGTCTGGCCGACCACGCGTTCGACCCGCGCCAACACTTGCGCCGGCGTTTGCTGGCCATCGTGGGCCGATTCGCACAGCGCCTGCAGACGCGCCACCGGCGTGCGCATCTCGTGCGCGGCCGCGGCGATGAAACGTTCTTGTTGCTCGAACGATGCGATCGCCGGGCGCAAGGAACGGCGCGACAACACGTGCCCGATCACGATCCCGAACGCGGCGAATCCTGCGGCGATCAACAAAGTCCAACGCACGAACGCGGCCTGCGAGGCGTCGCGCGCGCTGGAATCGGCCAGCACCAGGATGGTGGCAATCGGCCGGTCTTGGTCGTCGTAGGTCGGTTTGGCTTGCAACCGATACGCGCGGCCGTGGCGATCGCGTCCCTCTTGGGCGAGATCGCGCCCGCCGCGGACCACCGTTTCGGCCAGCGAAAACGGTTCGGCCAGATCGAAGCGCGGGCGTTGCGGCCGCAACAGCACGCTCGGCGGCGGGCCCAGGCCGATCACCCAGATATCGGCGTCGCCATCGAGCAGGCCGGGTTCCTTGCGCAGCAGCGTGTCGTGAAATTTGCCCGCGGAATCGAACCAGGTCAGCCCGTACACCGCGGTCGCGCGCAGGCGCAGATTGGAGGCGAGATCGAGTTGGGTCAGTCGCGCATGGGTGACGATGGCGACCGTGCACAGCGCGGCCACGCACAGCAGCCATGCCAACGTCCAGATCGCCGTCAGCCGCAGATGCAGCCGGCGCAGCAGTTGTTCACGCCCCCGCGGCATCGCTTCCATCCAGCAGATAACCCGAACCGCGCACCGTGCGCAGCAGCGCCGGGCTGCCGAGTTTTCGGCGCAGCGCGGCGATCAGCACTTCCTCGGCGTTGGACGCCGGTTCCTGGCCTTCGCCCCAGCACGCGGCGATCAGCTCGTTGCGCGGGACCACCTGCCCGGCGCGTTCGGCCAGCAGTTGCAGCAGCGCGAATTCCTTCGGGCGCAGCGGCAGCGCTATGCCGCCACGGCGCGCCTCGCGGCGGCCCAGGTCGATTTCCAGATCGGCGATACGGATCACGCTGGGGCGGATCGCGCCGCCGCGGCGGCCGATGGCGGCGATGCGCGCCATCAGTTCGTCCATCGAGAACGGTTTGATCAGATAGTCGTCGGCGCCGCCGGCGAAGCCGTCGATGCGGTCCTCGATCGCGTCGCGCGCGGTCAGGAACAAGGCCGGGGTGGCGATGCCGCGCCGGCGCCATTGCTGCAAAGACGCCAAGGCATCGCCGTCGGGCAGGGTGCGGTCGAGCACGAAGGCGTCGTAGGCGTAGGAGCGCACGAAGGACTCGGCATCGGCCAGATCGGCGACTTCGTCCACCGCATGGCCGTGGGCGCGCAGCCGGCCGGCCACGGCTTGGCGCAGATCGGTCTGGTCTTCGAGTACGAGCAAGCGCATGGCGGCAGCTTACCGTCGCGGTCGCGGTCGCGGTCCGGGTTCGCGTCCGATTCGGTCGCGAACCCGGAGGTGAAGCGAGCATTCCCAGCCGATGGCGTCTCCCGCCTGGCGCCTTCTCCCTCTCCCGCTTGCGGGAGAGGGTCGGGGTGAGGGCGCTCCGCGCGCCGAAACACCCGCATACCCCTCGTCCTGGCCCGGTTCCGGATCCATCCCGGGCGCATAACCGTTGCACGCCATGGACTCGCCAAACGCGACCCGCAGGCCGAGCACCCTCACTCCGTCATGGCATCGAATGCTGCAAAGCACAATAATGCCCCCATGACCGCCCCCAGCCCCGTCCTCGCGGACAACCCCGCGCCCGCGCCGATCCTGTCCGCCCGCCAAGTCGCACTGATCGTGTTCGCCCTGGCCATGGGCGGCTTTGCCATCGGCACCAGCGAGTTCGTGGTGATGGGGCTGATCACCGACATTGCGCGGGCGATGGGGGTCAACGAGCCCGCGGTGGGTCACGTCATCAGCGCTTACGCCCTGGGCGTGGTGGTCGGCGCGCCGGCGCTGGCGATTCTCGGCGCACGGATGTCGCGACGCAGTCTGTTGCTGGCGTTGATGGGGTTCTATGCATTCGGCAATCTGGCCAGCGCTTTGGCGCCGGGTTATTACACCTTGATGCTCGCGCGTTTCGTCGCCGGTCTGCCGCACGGCGCCTACTTCGGCATCGCCGCGTTGGTGGCGGCGCGGATCAGTCCGCCGGATCAGCGCGGCGCGGCGGTCGGGCGGGTGATGTTGGGTTTGTCGGTGGCGTTGTTGCTCGGCAATCCGCTGGCGACGTGGCTGGGCCAGAGCTTCGGTTGGCGCTGGGCGTTCGCGCTGGTGTCGCTGATCGCGTTGGCGACGGTGACGATGACCGCGAAGGTCTTGCCCAAGGGCATGCACGCGCCGCGCCCGGATGCGCTGCGCGAGTTGCGCGATTTCAATCGCAAGCCGGTGTGGCTGGCGCTGGGCATCGGCGCGATCGGCTTCGCCGGCATGTTCTGTGTCTTCAGTTATCTGGCGCCGACCTTGGTGCACGTGACCGGCGTGCGCGAGTCGTTCATTCCGTTCGGACTGATCGCGTTCGGCATCGGCGGCATTCTGGGCACGCTCGGCGGCGGCTGGTTGTTCGACCGGCTGCAGTTCCGCGCGGCGGCGTGGATCTTGCTGTGGTCGATGGCGATCCTGCTGCTGTTCCCGTTGGCCGCGCGTTCGGTATGGACGGTGCTGCCGGCGGTGTTGGCGGTCGGCACGATGGGCGCGCTGGCGACGGTGTTGCAGGCGCATCTGATGGACGTGGCCAAGTCGGCGCAAACGCTGGCGGCGGCGTCCAATCACTCCGCGTTCAACATGGCCAACGCCTTGGGCCCGTGGCTCGGCGGCATGGCGATCACCGCCGGCTACGGCTGGACCTCGACCGGCGTGGTCGGCGCGTTGACCGCGTTGGGCGGATTGCTGATCTACTTCTGGGCGCGCGCCGATGCGCGGCGCTCGAATACGCTGACCGTGGTCAACGAAACCGAATAACCGGCGCGGCTCAGGAACAGGCGCGTCAGCAGGGCCGGCATGCACAGCGCCCAGGCGACGGCGGAAATCACACGACGGCTCATGCCGGGCGTGCTGCGCGCTTACGAGGTCTTGACCCGGCGCAGACTGCGCAGCAACTGTTCGAGATGCTCTTGGCTGCGTTCGGACCAGACGTTGTACAGGCAGCGCTGCCCGGCGACTTGCAGATACGCCAGATAGCCCGGGCCGGTGCCGCCGCGCAGACCGTAGTTGGCCTGGCTGCCGTCGGCCCAGGTCAGCGTGTGCGGGAATTTGTAGGTGCTGCCGCCGCGGTCGATGTCCACGCCGGTGCCGGCGACGCCGAACGCGCTGCGTTGGCCGGGCAGATCGTAGGCGACGGCCCAGCCGTCGGAGAAATCGGCGCGCCGGACTTTGATCCCGGCCTGTTTGTCGGCGCCTTGCAGGGCCAGCGATGCGCAGCGGCCGCGGTTCTTGGCTTTCTTCCACTCGCTCAGATACACCGCGGGCACCGACTTGGGCGACAGCGCGCGGACGCTCCATGGCGCAGCCGGCGCGCCTGTCGTCGGCGAGGCCGGCGGTGCGGGTTCGGCGGCGTGAGCGTGGCCGAGGACGAGACAGGCAGCGAGCGCGAGCAGGGATTTGCGGGTGTTCATGACGTTCCTGTGGTGTTTCATTTCGGATGAGGTTGCGGCTCGGCGGCCGGATGCACGCAGCTCGCGCCGATCATCGCTGCACGGTCGTTGCGCAGTCGTCCGAGCGGAACCGGCCGGCGCGGCGCTTCGCTGGAACGGATCGGCGCTATCGCCGCGCGCAGCGGCGTGGCCGTCTCGATCGCCTCAGTCGGCGAACCGGCCCGCCGCCACGTCGTACCACGGCGTGCACAGCAACTTGCGTGCAGAGGCGGTGTCGACGGTGGCGGTCCAGACCGTGCCGTGTTCGGTTTTCACCGGATGGCCGAACGCGGCCTGATCGAACGCCATCACGCCCACGCACCAGCGCAGCCGTTTCGGCGCGGTATCGCTGAAGCGGTGCACGAACTGGTCGGCGAGTTCCGCGCCGGCGTTCACTTCCACGGCCAGCGCCGCCGAGGCGAGCGGATCGTGCGCGGAGGCCGGCGTATCGGGCGAATGGATCAGGCTGACGCCGTCGCCTTCGACCTGGACGCGCGCCGTGCCGACCGCGCCGGGCGCGAACACCGCGCCGGCGCGGTCGCTGTAGACGCCGCGGTCGAACACCGCCAGCGATCGCTTGGCGCTGCCGTTGCGCAGGCGGTAACGCACCAGCAGCGTGCGTGCGCCGGCGTCGTAGAACCAATCGGCGTGCAGGCTCACGTTTTGGTCGCCTGGCAGGAGCGTTTGGACGTCGGCGCTGGCGGTGACAGTGCCGGAACTTGAATCGGCAGGTGCGTTCATTCGGGAGTCTTCTGCAGGATGCGGTAAGCCGTGCGCGCAGGCGGCGGCGAGCGAGGCGGCGAACGCGGCGCACAGCGCCGCGGCGCGGTGCGGGCGGGCCGCGGGCGTGCGGCGTGGAGTCATCGGCGCAGGCCGCCGACGGCCGGCGCCGACGGCAGTTCGGGTTGCTCGGGCTGCGCCTGGACTTGCGCTTCGACCGGCGCCGCGCGATCCAGCGCCTGCGCGCCCTCGGCGTGGAACTGCTGTCCGAAGGCGCTGTCGGCGAGGCCGCGGCTGGCGCTGCGGAACGCGTTGCGGTCGCCCGAATCCATCGCCTTGAACAACTCGTCCAGATGCGGATCCACCGGAACCGGCGCGGAGGCCGGATTGCCCGGCGCGGAGAACGCGGCGCGTGGATCGGCGCTGTAGTTGGGACGCGCGGGCAGGCCCATTTCCTCGCGCAGGCCGTTTTCGGTCAGCGCGCGCGGGTTGGCCTTGGTGGCGGGCGTGGCCGGATTGTGATCGAAATCGAACGCGGTGCCGCCGTTGTCCAGGCCCACCGCCTGCCGTTCCAGATTGCGCACGCGGCCCGAATCCGGGCCGGTGCCGGTGTACACGCCGGGCTGCGCGGTGCCGCCGGTCATGTTGTAGGCGTGCGACATCTCGTGATGCAGCACCACGCTCGGATTGGCGAAGAATTCGCTGTGGAAGGAGGGGTTGTAGCGGATCGTCGAATCGTGGCCGGGACCGGCGACGGTGGCGCCGCTGGCATCGGTGCGCAGAAACGCGTCGGCGGTCGGCGGCGGGCCGGCGTAGCCGTTCATTTCGTTCTGCAACTCGGCCAGGGTCGCGCGATGGCCGGTGCCGGTGGCGGGATCGGCGATGCGGTCGAGTTCGGACAGCATCTGCCGACCGTTCGGCGAGGAGCGCATCATGTCCAGATCGGCTTCGGCGCGCTGGCGGAATGCATCCGACGAGCCGGCCTGCAGGGTCACGCTGCCGCCGATCGCGCCGCTCATGTCGACCTGCACGCGGTCGTTGCGCGCGCCGCGCGCGGCGGTGACGGTGTCCTCGCCGGTCTGGCCATAGACAGTGTCGCGGCCCGCGCGGTTGTCGACCGTGTCGGCGCCGGCGCCGGTGTAGACGCGGTCGTTGCCCTGGCCGCCGCGCAGGACGTCGTCGCCTTGGCCGCCGGAGAGAATGTCGTTGCCTTGGCCGCCTTCGAGCGTGTCGTTGCCGCGTCCGCCTTCCAGGTAATCGCGGCCGCGCCCGCCGCGCAGCAGGTCGTTGCCGTCGCCGCCGTAGACCACGTCGTTGCCGTCGCCGGCATCGATGGTGTCGTTGCCGGTGTTGCCGAATACGTCGTCGCGGCCGGCGCCGGTGCGGATGACGTCGTCGCCGTCGCCGCCGTCGACGCGGTCGCGTCCGCGCCCGGTGGTGATGGTGTCGTTGCCGTTGCCGCCTTGCACGTCCATGTTCACCCGCACGTTGGGCGCGTGCACGATGTCGTTGCCGTCGCCGGTGCGCACGCCCAACTGCTGCTGCGCGCCCAGGGTGATCGCGAACGGCTGGCCGTTGATCTGCACGTCGAGCACGCCGTTGGCGCGCTGCGCGACCTGCACATTGTCGTTGCCGGCGCCGGTGCCGATCACCAGCAGATCGCTGAACTGGTTGCCGCTGGGCACCTGCTCGCGGCTGATCACGATATCTCCGTGGCGGAACAGTTCCTGCGAGACGATCGGCTTGCCGTCGGCGGTCTGCCTGGACAAGTCCGGCGGCGGGCTGCCCGGCGGGACGACGGTGCCGTCGATGAGGGTCGGGGTGGGGCCGGTGGCCATGCGCTGTGTCTCCCAGGCACCGCGGCCGCCGCGGGGTGCGGGGCTGCGGCGTGCGGCGGTGCCGCCCGCGTTGCGTCCTTGATTCGCCGCAGCTCGGCGGCGTCCTGGGCGGACTATAGGGCCCGGACCCGGGGAAGGAAACGTCCGGCGTGACGCGTCGCGCGATCCGACCCGAGGGTCCGCTTGGCTCCCTCTCCCGCTCGCGGGAGACGGCCGGGGTGAGGGCAAGCCGGCGCAAAACGCCCTTCCGAAGGCTGAGGTTGCCCGCTCTGAGCGAGTCGGCGCGGTCCATCCGCGACCCCGTGGCGCCGCCGCGGCCGGCCGTACTAGACTCCATGGCATGCGAAATCCATTGCAAGATCAATTGCTCAAGGCCGGCCTGGTGAAGAAATCCCAGGTCGCCCAGGTGGCGCGCGAGCAGGCCAAGCAGCGTCAGGGCAAGACGCCGCCGCCGCCGAGCGCCGAACAGCTCGAAGCCGAGCGCACCCGCGCCGAGCGGGCCGAACGCGACCGCGCGCTGGCGGCCGAGCGCAACGCCCAGGCGCGTGCGCACGAGCTGCGCGCGCAGGTCCGGCAGATCGTGGAGACCCACAAGGTCAAGCGCCAGGGCGAGATCGCCTATCGCTTCGCCGACGGCGAGGCGATCCGCAGCCTGTGGGTCGACGCGCCGCTGCGCGCGCAACTGGCCAGCGGCGCGCTGGTGATCGCGCGCCACGACGACGGTTTCGAACTGATTCCGCGCGCGGCGGCCGAGAAGGTCTATGCGCGCGACGGTGCGATGATCGTGCTCGATCACGCCGCCCCGGCCGTCGCCGCCGGCGACGCGGCCGCGAGCGAGGACGATGCGTATTACGCGCAGTTCAAGGTTCCCGACGATCTGATCTGGTAACGCTCGCTGCGGCTCCAATCCGAACGCTTCGCTTGCGGCCGTCGAGACCCTCCAGCCCATGCCCACGTATATCGCCCTGTTGCGCGCCGTGAACGTTGGCGGCACCGGAAAACTCCCGATGGCCGAACTGCGCGCGATGTGCGAGGCGGCGGGCTTCGAGGACGTGCGCACCTACATCGCCAGCGGCAACGTGGTGTTCCGCAGCGGTCTGAGCGCGGCGCGCGCGCGGACCGCGCTGGAGCAGCGCCTGGCCGAGTACGCCGGCAAACCGGTCGGGGTGATCGTGCGCAGCGGCGCGCAGATGGCGCGCGCGCTGGCCGCGCAACCGTTCAAGCAGGCCGCGCCGAATCGCGTGCTGGTGATCTTTCTCGATCACGCGCCGCCCGCCGATACCCTGGCCACGGTCAGACACCGCAACGGCGAACAGATCGCGCTGGGCGTGCGCGAGATCTACGTGCACTACGGCGAAGGCATGGTCGACTCCAAGCTGGTCATCCCCGCGGCCAAGACCGGTACCGCGCGCAACTTGAATACGGTGGCCAAGCTGATCGAGATGGCGAACGCTTGAACGCGGGCCGGGTGCGGCACGCGCGACGGTTCAAAGGCGCTTGAGCTGATCCACCTTGGTCATCGCCTGCTGCAGCATCGCCTGTTGTTGCTGGGTGATGCGGGTTTCCTCGGCGGCGGCGCTCTGGATCTGCGTGACCAGCCGGTTGTAAGCCTCCAGATCGTTCTGGCTGCGAAACACGAGGCTGTCCTGCTCCAATTGGATGCGGCCCAGGCGGGACTCGGCGAAGTCCAGCATCTGCCCGACCAGGCCCATCATCTGGCGCTGATTGGCGATCAGGCGTTTCTCCAGCCCCATGCGTTGCTCGGTGTTGCTTTCGAACTGGGTCAGCGCGCGCTTGCCCGCCGGCAGCTCGCTGGTCAGCGAGCGCACGCGGCGGACGAGTTCATCGTTGCTTTCCAGGCTGACCGCCGCGGATCGATCGAGCAAGGCGGTGTAGCGCGCGGCGGTGTCGCGGCCGGTGCCGATCGCGGCGGCGCCGATCAGGTTATGGGGTTCGAGCACGGTCTCGATCTTGAGCGCGTTCATCTGCGACTCGAGCTGTGCCTGGCGGTAGTGGCTCTTCTGGCCGACCTCGCGCAGGATCACGTTGAGACCGCGCAGCATCTCGGCCTCGCTGCGCGCCGGCGCCAGTTCGGTCGCCGCGCCGGGCGCCGGACCGCTGGGGCCGCGCGTGCTGCCGCCGTTCTTGATGCGCTGTTGTTGCTGCATCAGCAGCTCGCGGCCGGTGTCGGCCAGGGCGCCGGCTTCGCGCACGGCGGCCATGCGCTGTTGGAAGCCGAAGAAGATGCCGATGCCCACCACGACCGCCACGATCGCCAGCGCGCCGCCGATCGCGGCCCAGGCGACGGTGCCGTTGGAGCGTCCCTGACGCTGCGCGGTGCGGCGCGGATCGGGGGCGAAGTTGGCGAACACCGGCGCGCCGCAAGCGGCGCAAGTACGCGCACCCGCAGCGACTTCGGATTGGCATTGCGTGCAGATAACGTTCGACATCCTGTCTTCCCCTGTATGGTCGGAGCCCGGGAATCCCCATCCCCGCGGCGGCGAGCGGCAGTATCTTCCAAGCCGCGAGCGCCGGCCAGTGCGCCGCGGCAGCGGCGATCTGTTTATGATCACAGCCTTGCGCGCCAACCAGGGACAGGTCATGCGGTTGTACGGTTCGCGAAGCGCCTGCGGGCGATTCGCCGGTCGGCCCGCGGCCGCTGGCCGAAGTCAGCGTGGTGGCCAGCCCGGAGGAGCTCAGGCGGATCGCCGCATTCCTCGCACAGGCGGCCGATACCATGGAACGCATGGGCGCGGCCTATGGCCATGAACACCTATGCGATCGTCAGCCGGGTTTCGACGACGCGCCGCAGTGGGTGGTGGTCGGGACCGCCGGCCAGGCCTGACGCCGCCGCGGGCGCGGCGCCGTGAATCAGCCGTCGCGAACGACCTTACGATCCGAATCAGGAAACGCACTCATGCAAGCGAGCAGAAAAATTTTGACGTTGTCGGCGCTGGCGCTGTTGGGCTGGAGCCTGGAGGCTTCGGCGATCTGTTCGGTGCCCGGCACGCAGCAACAGCAGCAATGCGTGCAGAACTTCGTGCAGAACGTGGTCATTCCGCAGCAGCAGGCGATGCAGGCGGCGGCGCAGAATCAGCCATTGCCGCCGCCGCGCAGCCCGATGGATGCGATGCGCGAACAGGCTCAGGCGCGAGCGCGCAAGGGTTGGGGCGCGATCGCGGCGTCGCCGGGGCTGGCGCAGTTGGCCGGCGCCGGCGATCTGGGCAACCAGCGCAAGGCCGAAAGCGCGGCGCTGAAGGCCTGCGCCGTCCAGGGCGGAAAAGACTGCACGGTGTTGGCCAGTGCCGACAATGCTTGCATCGCGGTGGCGCTCAACGCCGACCGGCAGTTCGCCAGTGGGCTGGGCCGGGACGAAGTCGCGGCCAGCCGCGTCGCGCTCAGCGGCTGTAACGGCAAGAGTCCGGACCAGGTCTGCAACCTGATTCGCGAACCGTTGTGCAGCGGCATTGCCGGCGGCCTGTTTTCTACCGGCGACTTGAACGCCGAACAGCGTGCGCGCTTGTTCGAAGTCGCCGCCGACGATCGCCTGTTCTGGGGCGCGCTGGTCGGCAACGGCAAGGCCGTGTACGCGGCCGCCGATGGGTTGTCGCAGGAGCAGGCCGAGGCTGCGGCCAAGGCCAAGTGCAGCGGCGCCGGCTGCAAGCTGATCGCCGCGCACAGCAACAGCTGTCTGGCCGCGGCGTGGCCGAAGAAGGGCGGTGCGCCGTTCGTGGCCGAGAGCGACTATCCCGAAGCGGCGCGAGTGGAAGCGCTGAGCCAATGCAGCGCGGTGCATGGTGCGGCATGTTCGGTGGCGGCGCCGAATTGTTCCGGCCGCGCCTATGCCGGTTACGACTTCACTCGCATCCACACCGGCGCCAAGGTCGCCGAAACCGAGCGTGGCAAGCAGGCCGGCGCGGCTTTGCTGGAACCTTGGATCGGCCGCGCCGAGGCCGAATTCCGCGCGCACTGGGGCGAGCCGGCGGACACCACCCAGGTGATGCCCGGCGAATCGCGGCTGACCTACGACAAGAGTTTCCGCAGCAAGGCCGGTGCGGAGCGTGCGTGCAAGATCGCGGTGTTCACCCGCGCGTATCGGGTGTTCTCCTATTTCAACGAAGGCGGCGCCTGCGTCGACATCGTTCGCTGAGGCCAGGCGCAGCGTTGCGCGGCGTCGGCTTGACCTCAACCATGCTTGAGGCGATACCGTAGCGGCACAGTCCACCGCTCATGGATCAAGCGATGTCCGCGAAACTCAAAGACCTACCGGCTTATCTGCAACGTCTGGGTTACCAGCGCGCGCCGCCGCCCACCCTGGGCACCTTGCGCGAATTGCAGCAGCGCCATACCGCCGCCTTCGCCTTCGAGACTATCGCCGCGCTGACGCGTGCGCCGGTGCCGATCGATCTGCCGTCGTTGCAGCGCAAACTGCTGCACGACGGTCGCGGCGGCTATTGCTACGAACTCAATCTGCTGTTCCGCGCGTTGTTGCAGGATCTTGGATTCCAGGTGCGCGGGATCAGCGGACGGGTGGTGATGGGCGGTCCCGAGGATGCGATGACGGCGCGCACCCATCTGGTGATGCTGGCGACGATCGACGGCGTGGACTACCTCGCCGATGTCGGTTTCGGCGGGATGGTGCCGACCGCGCCGTTGCGGCTGGACGAGGGCGGCGAACAAGCTACGCCGCACGAACCCTACCGGATCGATCGGCGCGACGGCGGCTACGTGCTGCGTGCGTGGGTCGGCGGCGCGTGGCGGGCGATGTACGTGTTCGATCTGCAGCCGCAGGCCGAGATCGATTTCGTGGTCGCCAACTGGTACGTGTCGACCCATCCGGATTCGCCGTTTCGCGACCAATTGTTCGTCGCCCGCACCGGCCCGGCGTGGCGCAAGACTTTGAACGGCGGCAGCTTCGTGATCCATCGCGTCGGCGCGGCGAGCGAGCGCCGCGAGTTGGACGACGCGGACGCGGTGATGGCGGTGCTCAGCGAGGAATTCGGCCTGCGTCTGCCGCCCGGGCCGGCGTTGCGCGAAGCGATCGAGCGACGGCTGTCGTCGCGCCCGTCGGCTTAGTCCGGCCGGCTCTTTTCGATCACTTGCAGCGCCGCGTCCATGCGCGCCTGCCGCTGCTGGTGGATCTGCGTGCGTTGCTCGGCCAGCGCCTTGACCTCGAGGATCAGGCGGTTGAATCGCTCGGCATCCTTGGGGTCTTCGAAGATCAGGACGCCGTCGTTCAAGCCGACGCGGCCCAGGCGCGATTGCGCCAGATCGAGGACTTGTTCGATCTTGGCGATGCTCGCGCGATGGTTCTTGAGCAGAGCGATGTCTTCTTGCCGTCCGCGCGCGGTGTTGCTGGCGAAGTCGTCCATGACCTGGCGACCTTCGGGGTTCTCGCCGACCAGGGCGCGCAGGCGTTGTTCGAACTCGGCCCGACTGGCCTGGGCGACGCTGGCCGAATAATTGAGCAGCTCGGCGTGCCGGCGGTTGCCCGCGCGGACCGCGCTCAGGCCTTCGGCGCCGAGCAGGTTCTCCGGCAACAATTGATCTTCCAGGTGCAGCGCGGCGATCTGCGCCTGCGCCTGGGCCTGGCGATAGCGGCTCTTGCGGCCGACTTCCTCGCCGATCACGCCGATTCCGCTGAGCAGCTCCTTGCCGTCGCGCGCTGGCGACAGCCGGGTCGTGGCGGTGGAGGGCGGCGCGGCCAGGGACTTCGCGTCGGGAACGTTCAAACGCTGTTGTTCGCGCAACAACAGCTCGCGGCGGTCGGCGACGAGATTGCGCCGCTTATGCAGCGTGGCGACGTAGTAGTCGGCATCGGAACGGACCAGCGAGCAGGTCGACGCCAGCACCATCGCCGTCACCGCGGCGCCGATGATCTTGTAGAGCAGGCCGTTGGCGCGCAGCACGCGCAAGACTGAGGGAAACGGGCGGACCGCCTGCCAGGCCGGCCGCGCCTGGCCGCAATGCGGGCACACGATGGCGCTCGGTGCGAGCAGAGTGTTGCATCGTCGACAAGCGTTGCGCGACACCCGGCCTCCCCTGGCTGCGACCTCCGCGGCGGAGCGCCGCGTCCGGATTATCGTCCACGCGGCGAGGCCAGGCCAGTGCACGCGCCCGGCTCAGTCGCTGAGGCTGTGGATCTCCAGGCCGTCGCGGGCGGCGGCGCTGAACAAGGGCAGCAGGCGCACGATCACCCGCGCCAGCGGTTTGTTGTCCAGGCCGCCGTGCGCGTGCAGCAGATCGATCAACTCGTGCAGCGTCGCCGCGGCCTGCTGCGCGCTCAGGCGCGGGTCGTCGTACAGCTCGCGATACATCCGCACCCGTTGTGGATAGCGCAGCGGTTAGGGCGCGGCCAGTTCCAGCCGCGTCGTGTCGGCCGATAGCGCGCTTGTGTTAGCGCGCGGTGAAGTGGGCATGAGCGTTGGCGAAAATCACCAACGCGGCTTGAATGCGATCCGCGCGTTCATGCGCCGTCGGTCGACATCGATGAATGAACGCGCGTTCGTTCACTCCTCGTTTGCATCGCCTGTCGAGAATCGAGGCTCCCCCACGCACAGGAGCACGCCATGAAGCGATATCTGCTGGCGCTGGCCTTGGCCGCTGGCATTCCCAGCCTGGCCTATGCGCAGAACGCCACCGCGCTGACCGAGCATCAGATTCGTACGCGCCTGGCCGAACAGGGTTATACCAAGGTCAACGATCTGGATTTCGAAGATGGAGTGTGGAAAGCCGACGCGCGCAGCGGCGACGGCAACCGCGTGCAGGTGCGGTTGGACCCGCGCACCGGCAACGTGTATCCCAACGAACAAGTCGCGCAGATGAGCGAACGCGACGTGCGCGCGGCGCTGTCGGCGGCCGGTTACACCGGCGTGCACGACGTCGACTACGACGACGGCGTGTGGGTCGCCAAGGCCGACGATCCGGGCGGCCGCGACGTCAAGCTCAAGCTGGACCCGAACAACGGCAAGATCTTCGGCATCGAGAAGGACTGAGTTTCGAACGAGTCAATCGCGACGGCCGCCTTCGAGCGAAGGCGGCCGTCGCGACACGCGCCGCGTGCGATCAGCTGTAGAAGTTGCCCAGGACCACGCTGACCTGGGTGGCGACGTCGAGCTGCACGGTCGGGCTCTGTTCGCACACATCGTCGTACGGAAAACCGCAGGCCAGCGCGTTGCTGTTGGCCTGATGCATCAGCGCGGCCCAGGCGCTCCACGCGCCGCCGGCGGGATAGAACGAACCGGCCACGCTCTGGCAGGTGGTGTCGTCGAGCAGATAACCGGGCACGCCGCGGTTGAACGCGGCGGCGATGTTCTTGCCGACGTTCTGCTGCGCCGCGCCGCCGGCGTTGAGCGAGTTATTGCATTGCCACACATCCAGCGAGGCGATCTGCACGGTCGACGGCGCCGCACCGGTCATCGAGAACGCCAGCGCGGGCGCGGCGGCCTGCCAGTCGGCCACGGTGGCGTACTGTCCTTGATAGAAATTGAGCACGCCGCTGTCGCCGTCGACCACGCCGGTGTAATAGCCGGTGGAAGCGTCGTTGACCACCAGCGGCGTGGTTTGCCAATTGAGGTACCAGTCGCCCAGGCTGCTGTCGAAGTAGTCGGGCAGCGCGGCGCCGCAGCCGCTCATGGCGGTGAGCGTCTTGGGCGATTGCGCGCGCAGGTTGGCGATGCCGGCGGGGTAGGCGGCCGCGGCGTCGCTATTGGCCGCGATCACGCTGGACACGTCCTGGAACGGCCCGCCCAACCCCTGGATCTGGGCCAGCAAGGTGTCGCGCGAAACGCTCATCAGGCCCTGCAGACTGCCGCCGGGCGCGCCGTTCAAGCTCATCGCGAAACCGAACTGGTCGACCTGGGTGGTGTTGCCGTTGAAGTTGCCTTCGCTGTCGTAGGAGAACTCGATCCAGTCGAACAGGCATTGGCTGCCCGGCCCGTCCGGATACGGGACCGGCGCGGTGTAACCGCTGGTCTGCACGGTGAACGGCAGCGGCGGCAAGCCGACCGAGACGTAGATGCGGCCGCTGAAGGCGTTGGTGCCGGTGCTCAGTCCGGGGATGTTGGCGGTGTTGATCTGCGACAGGTCCAGTTGCGTGGCCGGCGCGTTGCGCGACACAGGTATCGAATAATCGGCCCAGGCGCTCGGGTAGTTCGGCGCCAGCGCGGCGATGGCGGCGCTGTCGAGCGAATCGGAGCCGGGAAAGCCGCCGGCGGCCTGGGTGTTGTCGTTTACGTTCATGGGATAGGGCAGGCCGGCGGCGTCCAGACGGTAGAACACGCCCTGCACGAGGCCGACGATGTAAGCGTAAACGGGAACGTCGGCCGCCAGGTCGGTCTGGGTGGCATCGAGGATCAGAGGGACGGTCATGGCGATACCTTGCGCGAGGGAGGCGGATGTCGGACGCGGATCGGGCGCGGCGGCGGACACGCCGCGGACACGTCACGCCTTGGGAACCAACGTGGCCCGGGGCAGGATGTGAATCGTGTCGGGCCCGCGCGCGGCGAGAGATTGCGACCGGCCGGCGATGCCCGGGCCGGATCGCGAACGCCCGCGCCCGCGGCGAAAATTTTTCCGTCGTCTTTGTCGAATCCCGCGATCCTGGCTCGTCGTTGTCAGGAGCAGGCAGGAAACGCACCGGTATTCGACCCCTCCCGGCCGTGCCGCCCGCCATAGCCAACCCCTTCCATCATGTTTCGATCAACCAACGGAGCCACCGCCATGACCACTCACACGCAACTGTTCGTCAACCTGCCGGTCAAGAACCTCGACCGCGCCGTCGCCTTCTATACCCAACTGGGCTATAGCTTCAATCCGAACTTCACCGACGAGAACGCCACCAGCATGATCCTCGGCGAGAACCTGTTCGCGATGCTGGTGGTCGAGCCGTACTTCCAGACCTTCACCAAGAAATCGCTCGTCGACGCCAAGACCCATGCGCAGACCTTGCTGGCGGTGCCCGTGGCCGATCGCGCCGCGGTCGACGCGCTGGTCGACAAGGCCATCGCCGCCGGCGCGACCGCGCACGAGCCCAAGGACTACGGCTTCATGTATCAGCGCGCCTACGACGACCTGGACGGCCACACCTGGGAAGTGTTCTACATGGACCCCAGCGCGATCCCGGGCGAAGCGCAGCAATAAGCCTTCATCGCCGAACGGCGAATGCGAAACGGCCGGGGCATGCCCGGCCGTTCTGCGTGGAGTTCAGCGCGCCGCGCTGCGTCGCTCGTCGGTGGATTTGAATTCGCCGTACAGCCAATCGTCGATCAGCCGCTTTTCGTAACGCAGCGGATCGGAATCGCTGACCACGCGCGGTCCCATCAGGAAGCTCATATCGCGCAGATTGCGCTGGCCTTCCTCGATCACCTGGCCGCTGGCGTCCAGGCGCTTGAAGCTCAGCGCGATCTTGGGCGGATAGATGTCGCGCACGAAGCGGGTGTCGTCGAATTGCGGGCCGTGCCATGGCTCGAAATCGCCGGCGCGCTTGATGTCGGTGATGTCCACTTCCAGCCGTTCGCCCGGCGGCAGTTGGCGTTGCGCCCGGGTGCGCACGTACTGGGCGAGTTGTTCGACCCAATTGCCGCGGCGCGCTTCGAAGCGATTGCGGCTGTTGCGGATCTCGGTGAACTGTTCGGGATTTTGCCAGCGCACGCTGACCGGGCCTTGTTCGGGCAGGGCGCGCGGCGCGTCGGGATCGGTGACGGTGCGGGATTTGGCGCCGGCATCCCCGGCCGCCAGCACGGCGGCGGTCAGGATGAGGGCGAGTGCGGTCCGGAGATGCATGACGGACTCCGATTCGGTGGGGACGCCCCGATTCTCCGCCCGCCCGGCGGCGCTGCCTAGCGGCATTGCGTTAAACGCAGTGTTGCGGGCGGTCGCGGTTGGCGCCAATTCACGATCGGCGAGGATTCGGCCCGGTCCGCCGCCTGTTCACTCGCAGCCCTTGCCGTCGCGGTCGCGATCCAGGTGCGCAGCGTAGCCGGGATCGCCGAGCCGCACCGGCGCCGCGCCCGCGGCGCGCGCGGCGGCGCAATTGGGGTAGTAGATATGAGCCGCGGTGGCGGGTGCGAGACGGTCGAGCGCTGATCTTCGAGCCGCCCGCGCTACGGGCGGCTCGCGCGCGGACGCGGGCGCGACGAGATAGGGGCTGGCCGACGGCGAGCCCTGAGCGCGATGGCAGTGATAGCCGCCGTTCTTGCGGTCGCGGTGGCAACCCTGCGCGTCGAGCCCGCCGCCGTGCGCGCTGGCCTGGACGCTGACGCAGAGCAACGCGCACGCCAGCGCCGTGCGATAAACCGATCTCATGGCCGATCCCCCTGTGTTCCGTTGTTAACGCGGCCGGGGCGGGGGAGCGGTCAGGCCATCGCGGCGATCAGGGCGCGGTGACGAGCCTGGGCGAGAAATTGCTGCGCCGCCGTTCGACGATGCGACCGCCGTCGCGGCGGCCTTCGACCAACTCGTAACCCAGCAGCGCGAACACCCGCTCGCCGACGAAGATCGGCCGCGCGTTGCCATACCAGTCCACGCAGCTGACCCGGCAACCGTCGTCGATGTCGGCGGCGGTCTTGGAATCCAGCGTGCCTATCGGGCTCAGGGCCAGATCGGCGTTGCGTAGATACAGCACGCTGGCGTGCGCGCGGCCCCGTGCGTCGGCGCCGAGGATAGGCAAGCCGAGCACGCCGCCGTCGGCGTTGTCGGGCCGATAGAAGAAACCGTGGGTACGCTGGTCGCCTTGCGCGGCCTGAGGCTGCAGGTAATGGCCGGCGACCTGCGCCTGCGCGCTCAGGCGCAGGCTGGTGAAGTGCAGGCCTTCGCTCTCGGCGCCGTCACGCGCGCCGATCGCCACCGCGTCGCGGCCCAGGGCGTCGACCCGGTCGACACGATGCCGCAGCGGCAAGCTCTGCACCGCCTCGCGCGCGGCGTAACGCAGGGCGTGCGCTTGCGGCGGTGCGCGCTGGCCGCCCCAGCTTTGGCCGCCGCCGAACACCAGCCAATCGCCGATGAAGCGCGCATGCAACTGCGCCTGCTGCAGATCGGCTTCCGGCAGCGGGCGATACGCGGAGCGATCGGCGCTGAAGCCGCCGTCGCCGAATTGATCCACGCGCACGCGCAGCAGAGCCAGATCTCCGACCTCGCTGTGCGAAGACCACATGCCATCGCCTTCGCTCATGCTGCCGACCAGCACGTTGAGCCAGCCGTCGCGTTGCAGGAACGACATCTGATCCACCGGCGCGCCGCTCGCGCGCAACGCGGCCGGCGCGCCGCCGTCGAGCGGAATGCGGAACACCGAGGCGTTGGGCTTGCCGGGCCGTTGCCCGTGGTAGCTCGACGTCCACACGTAGACCGCATCCTCGGAGACATAGAAGCTGCGGCTCGACGGACCGAACACCGCGGTGGAACGGCAGCTCATGCGCGGCGCATCCAGATCGCACAGGCTCACGCTGTGCAAGGTCGCATCGAACAGATCGACCGGATCGGGACTGCGATAAATCCGCTCGGCCGGCAGGATCCGCTTGAACTCGTCGGGCGTGGCGCCCGGATGCCAGCGACGCAGCGCCGGCAGCGTTTGCGCCGGATCCTCGCTGGTCACCGACATCGGCGCGTAGAACACCAAGGTGCGGCCGATCAGCCGGCTGGCGTAGTTGCTCGCCGAGTAATAATCGTTGCTGCGCAGCTGATAGGTGTCGCGGTAACTCAACTGACCTTGCGGGCCCAGATCGAACAGGCCGATTTCGGTGCCGCCGCGATCGTAGCTGTAGCCGATCACCGCGACGGTGCCGTCGGAGACCAGCATCTCGTCGTACCAGGTCTGGCTGGGATCGGATTGCGGCGCGAATGCGTCGATCGACGACACCGGTTGCAGTTGGTCGTCGCCGACGCGGATGGTGAACAAGCGGCCGCGCCGCAGCACGATCAGATAGTCGCCTTGTTTCTTGACGATGCCGCCCTCGTCTACGCCCTGGGTCTGGACGTTGGTGATCGCATCGGCGGACGCGTCGGCGCGCGACACGGGCGCGGCCTCCTGCTGGGTCGGTTCGGCCGGTGCCGCGGCGGCATCGGCCGCGGCGGCGACGGGCATATCCGGCAGCGACACGCTGTCTTGCCGTTGCTTGCTCAATCGGGTCAGGGTCTGGCGCAGTTCGGCTTCGCTGGCGAAGGCGGCGAGGGTCTTGCCGGCCGGGGCTCGGGTGGCGCTGCCGGAGGCATCGCCCGCGGCGCCGGGCGCGTCGCACGCGGCCAGGCTCAGCGCGGCGGCGAGCAGCCAGATCGAGGGCAGGGTTTTCATGCGGTCGTCCTTGTCGGGTGGGCGGGGCGGCGCCCCTGCGGCCGGAATGTGGCCTGCCCCGTTGCCAACGCGCCGGCATCCCGATCGGGGTTGCGGCCGGGCGCTTCGGCCTTCCGCCGCGCCCGAGCGCGCGGGCCGGCGGCTCCCCCGCCGGCCTCGTTTCAGCGACTCATCGCAGCGGTATCACGCGTTGAAATGCTGACGCACGCTTTCGAAATCCATCACCGGCCGCACTTCGATCCGGCCGGTGCGGCTCCACGGAAATTCCTGCGCGATACGCAGCGCCTCGTCCATGTCCGCCGCTTCGATCAGATTGAAGCCGCCCAGATACTCCTTGGCTTCGGCGAAAGGCCCGTCGAGAAACGTGGTGCGGCCGGCGCGGGTGCGCAGCGAGACCGCCTTGGCCGGCGGACCGAGCATCTGCGAATCCAGCAGCGTGCCTTGCTCGCGCATTTCGTCGGCATGGGCGATGCAGCCGCGCATCATGGTCGCGTACTCGCCGTCGGGCAACGCCTCGATCAGCTGGTCGTCGTTGTAGATCATTACGAGGAATTTCATCGCTACCTCGGGATCGGGAAAGGGCCGGGCGGTCGCGCCGACGTTCCAGAAGGATAGCGCTACCGGTGCAGGGACCAGCAGTGACAAAACACATGTGCGCCCAGCCCGGGCCGACTGCACGCCGCTCCAAGTGGCCCGCGAGGTTTGCCAGGCCCCCTGTTTCGCCAGAGTCGGTCGCGCCTAGCTTTCGCTGGAAAGCGCGAGCTTTGCTCTCGCCTGCAACGCGGCCGACAGCGCGGTCACCTACGGCGTCCTCGGTCTTGTCGAGGCACAGTTCGAAATCGGAAGCGCCCATGACATGTTCTCGTCGACCGACGAGCGGCGGTTCGCAAAGTCCGGTCGCGGTAGGTGCAGCGGTTGCGAGCATGCATCGACGCGCCCGCGGCGTAGCAGCGACAATACTCGCTCACAGCCATCCACACCCACGATGTCCGACACCTACCTCTGCCGCCCGATCGCCTATCTGCGCTCTCCGTACGCGCAGCGCATCGACGCGCCGCATCAGCCGACGGTGGTGCAGGGGACGCAAACCGGCGACGCGGTGCAGGCGCGGATCGAGTTCGTCGAGGATCTGCCCGATGCGGCCTTCGCCGATCTGGAGGGTTTCGAGCGGATCTGGCTGATCTTCGCGTTCAGCCGCAGCCAGGGCTGGAAGGCGCAGGTCAAGCCGCCGCGCGGCGGGCCCAAGCGCGGAGTGTTGGCCACGCGCTCGCCGCATCGGCCCAATCCGTTGGGGTTGTCGGCGGTGGAACTGGTCGCGGTGGAGGCGCGCGCCCTGATCGTGCGCGGGGTCGACTTGCTCGACGGCACGCCGGTGCTCGACATCAAGCCTTACGTGCCTTACGCCGATGCGTTCGCGCAGTCGCGCGCGGGTTGGATCGATCAGATCGATTCGGCGCAAGGCCGACATTCTGCGCCGGGACCTAAGCGGCCACGCAAGGTCCGGCCGCACGAGGCGGAGTGACGGCCGCGGCGCCGGTTGGCGGCAGGCGCCGCGCCCGCAGTCGCCCTCTCGAAGCGGTGCAGGCCGCGTCCCGACCTGGAATTCGCCGGTCGCGACGTCGGTTCATGCGCGCGCCTTCGCCATCTCAGGCGGTGGGACGAGTCTGTGGATCCTGGGTGCCGATCGCCTTGACGCGGCTGCGCACGGGTTGTAGTTTCCCAATCGGTTAAATAGCTTAGCGGTTTATAAGATCGATCCAATCTCGGTCCGCACCGCAACGGCCTCGGCTCCCCCGAGGCGCGGCGCGGCGTTTTCCTGCTCAGGAGTTCCGACATGACGTCAGACGGTTCCAGCGCGCTCGCCGTTCCGCCGGCCCGCACGACCCATCGCATCGAAGAACGCAGCATCACCCTGCAACGCATCATTCACGCTCCGCGCGACCTGGTGTTCCTGGCCTGGACCGATCCGGTCCACGTCGCGCGCTGGTGGGGCCCGCACGGGTTCCGCAGCGTGGTGCGGCAGATGGATGTCGCCGTCGGCGGCCAGTTCCGCATCTGCATGATCGCCCCGGACGGCACCGAGTATCCGATCAAGGGCGTCTACCAGGAGATCGTCGAACCCCAGCGTCTGGTCTATGTCGACGATTGGGACGATGAGCGGCCTTCGCAGCAGTCGCGGGTCACGGTGAGCTTCGCCGAGGACGGCGCGGAGCGGACCTTGTTGACGCTGGAGATCGCGTTCGCCAGTGAAGCCGAGCGCATCGAGATCGAATCGCAGCAGATCATCCCCGGCTGGGCGGAAACCTTCGAGCGCCTGGACGCGTATCTGGCCGAACGCTGAGTCAGGGTCTGGCCGATCGTGCGTCCGGCGAACCCGCCGGCGCGCGCGGGCCGTACACTGGCCGGCGCGCGACGAGGCATCAGCACGATGCCGCGCCGCACCGAGCGACCGCGAATCCTGCGTGGTCCGTGTCCGCGCGGTCGCGAACGGTTTCGCGATCGCGCCGGCGAACGCACGCGAGTGCCGCCTTCCTGCCGTCTTTTGCGGAGTCTCCATGCCGTCTGCTTCCGAATCGGCCGTCACCGCTTCCGCCGCCTCCAGCGCGGATGCGACCAACATCGTTTCCATCCAGGGACTGACCAAGACCTACGCCGGCGGTTTCCAGGCGCTCAAGCGCGTAGACCTGGACATCCGCCGCGGCGAGATCTTCGCCCTGCTCGGCCCCAACGGCGCGGGCAAGACCACTTTGATCAGCATCGTCTGCGGCATCGTCAATCCCGGTGAGGGCAAGGTGTTCGCCGACGGCCACGACATCGTGCGCGACTACCGCGCCGCGCGCTCGGCGATCGGGCTGGTGCCGCAGGAACTGCACACCGACGCATTCGAAACCGTGTGGGACACGGTGCGCTTCAGCCGCGGTCTGTACGGCAAGGCGCCCAACGCGGAGTACCTGGAGAAGCTGCTGCGCGAGCTGTCGCTGTGGGACAAGCGCGGCGAGAAGATCATGGCGTTGTCAGGCGGCATGAAGCGCCGCGTGCTGATCGCCAAGGCCTTGTCGCACGAGCCCAGCATCCTGTTCCTGGACGAGCCCACCGCGGGCGTGGACGTGGAACTGCGCCGGGAGATGTGGGCGATGGTCTCGCGGCTGCGCGACAGCGGGGTGACCATCATCCTGACCACCCACTACATCGACGAGGCCGAGGAAATGGCCGATCGGGTCGGGGTCATCAACAAGGGCGAGATCGTGCTGGTCGAGGACAAGCGCACCTTGATGCGCAAGCTCGGCAAGAAACAACTGACGCTGCAGTTGCAGACGCCGTTGCCGGCACTGCCGGAGGGGTTGCGCGACGATTCGCTGAGCCTGGCCCAGGACGGCAACGAATTGATCTACACCTTCGACGCCCAGGCCGAGGACACCGGCATCGCCGCGCTGCTCAAGCGGCTGGGCGAACACGGGATCGAGTTCAAGGACCTCAACACCAGCCAGAGTTCGCTGGAGGAAATCTTCGTGAATCTGGTCAGGTCGCCAAAAACGGAGAAGTCCTCGGAAAAAGCTGTGGAGGCGCGCTCATGAACCTGCATGCGATCAAGGCGATCTATTTCTTCGAGATGCACCGCACCTTCCGCACCCTTATGCAGTCCATCGCCACGCCGGTGCTGTCGACCTCGCTGTACTTCATCGTGTTCGGTTCGGCGATCGGATCGCGCATGGTCGAGATCGGCGGGATCAGCTACGGCGCCTTCATCGTGCCGGGGCTGATCATGATGTCGCTGCTGACCGAGAGCATCTCCAACGCTTCCTTCGGCATCTATCTGCCCAAGTGGTCGGGCACGATCTATGAGCTGTTGTCGGCGCCGGTGTCGTTCGTCGAGGTGATCTGCGGCTATGTCGGCGCGGCGGCGACCAAGTCGGTGATCCTGGGACTGCTGATGCTGATCACCGCGCGCTGCTTCGTCGATTTCACCATCGTCCATCCGCTGTGGATGGCGGTGTTCCTGGTGCTGACCGCGGTGACCTTCAGCCTGTTCGGCTTCATCATCGGGGTGTGGGCCGACGGGTTCGAGAAGCTGCAGATGATCCCGATGATGATCGTGATGCCGCTGACCTTCCTCGGCGGCAGCTTCTACTCGATCGACATGCTGCCGCCGTTCTGGCGCGGGGTGTCGCTGTTCAATCCGGTGGTGTATCTGGTCAACGGCTTCCGTTGGAGTTTCTACGGCAAGTCCGACGTGGACATCGGCCTGAGCGTGGGCATGACCGCCGGGTTCATGGTGCTGTGCCTGGTCGCGGTGTGGTGGATCTTCCGCACCGGGTACAAGCTCAAGAGCTGAGGGGCCGGCTCCGCGGGGCCCTCACCCCGGCCCTCTCCCGCAAGCGGGAGAGGGAGAGGGAGTCGGAGCGGGCGGTCGGACAAGGGCGCGCTCCGGACTGGAGGGCGTCGGGGCTGAAGCCCCTCCCACAAAAGAAGCGGAACCCGAAGTCTCGTGGGAGGGGCTTCAGCGACGACGCCGGACGCCGCGTTCGCCCATGGCCTAAGGACCTCAAAGCCTCGTCCTGGCAGGACAGGGGAGAAAAAGGGGAGAAAAACAAGAAGTCTTCCGCCTGCCAGAGCGTGGACACCCGGAGTATGCTTCGCCGATTCCCGCCCGGCCGCGTTGAGCGCAGCACGGTCGTCGTGTCGGGAGCAGCCGGGAGCCCCGCGGATGCAGAACAGCCAGCAGCAACTACACCGTGGCCTCAGTGAGCGCCATATTCGACTCATGGCCCTGGGCGCCGCGATCGGCGTCGGCCTGTTCCTCGGGTCGGCCAACGCGATCAAGCTCGCCGGCCCCGGCATCCTGCTGGCCTATCTGCTCGGCGGCGGCGCGATCTTCATCATCATGCGCGCGCTCGGCGAGATGGCGGTGCACAACCCGGTCGCCGGCTCGTTCAGCCGTTATGCGCGCGACTATCTGGGGCCGCTGTCGGGGTATCTGACCGGTTGGAACTACTGGTTCCTGTGGCTGGTGACCTGCGTGGCCGAGATCACCGCGGTCGGCGTCTACATGCAGGTGTGGTTCCCCGAATCCCAGCAATGGGTGTGGGCGCTGGCGGCGCTGATCGCGATGGGCTCGGTCAACCTGATCACGGTCAAGGCCTACGGCGAGTTCGAATTCTGGTTCGCGATGATCAAGGTCGTGACCATCGTGGTGATGATCCTGGCCGGCCTGGGCATGATCGTGTTCGGTTTCGGCAACAACGGCGTGGCCACCGGCATCAGCAATCTGTGGGTGCACGGGGGCTTCTTCCCCAACGGCGCGCAGGGCGTGCTGATGTCGCTGCAAATGGTGATGTTCGCCTACCTCGGCGTGGAGATGATCGGCCTGACCGCGGGCGAGGCGGCCAATCCGCAGAAGTCGATACCCGACGCGATCAATTCGGTGTTCTGGCGGATCGTGATCTTCTACGTCGGCGCGCTGTTCGTGATCTTGTCGCTGTACCCGTGGAACGAGTTGGGCACCACCGGCAGTCCGTTCGTGATGACTTTCGAACGCATGGGCATCCGCGAGGCGGCCGGCATCATCAACTTCGTGGTGCTGACCGCGGCGTTGTCCTCGTGCAACGGCGGCATCTTCAGCACCGGGCGCATGCTCTACAACCTGGCCCAGCAGAAGCAGGCGCCGGCGTTCTTCGCCAACACCTCGCCCGGCGGCGTGCCGCGCGCGGCGATCCTGGTGTCGGTGACGGCGCTGCTGATCGGCGTGGCGCTGAACTATCTGGCGCCGGCCAAGGTGTTCGTGTGGGTGACCTCGATCGCCACCTTCGGCGCGATCTGGACCTGGGGCGTGATCCTGGTGTCGCACATGAAGTTCCGCGCGCGGCTCAGCGCCGAGGAACGCGCGAATCTGGCGTTCAAGATGCCGATGTTCCCGGTGGCCTCGTGGGTCGCGCTGGCATTCCTGGTGCTGGTGATCGGCTTGATGGCCTATTTCCCGGATACGCGGGTGGCGTTGTACGTCGGGCCGGCGTTCTTGATCCTGCTGCTGGTGCTGTATTTCGCGATGGGTTTGAACAAGCGCGATAACGTGGTGGCGCAAGGGGCCTGAGGGCTCGCTGCCCTCACCCTAACCCTCTCCCGCAAGCGGGGTGAGGGGCCGCGCTTGCGAGCCACCGGCTCGCGCGGCCCCGAACGCCCGAACGCTATGCGTTCGGGCCGGGGTCGGGTGGGATGTGGGCAACGCGAAGCCCTATTCTTCGGCCACCGCCGCACCCTTCGTCGCCCCACCTGCGGCCTGCAGACTCTTCGCGGTTTGCATCAACTGCAAGAACTCCCCGCGGTAACCGTTGCGATCGTCGCCGCGCGCGCTGCGCGCCAGCCCGATCACGCCATCCCAGCCGTAATCCCCGACATAAGTGCCGCCGCGCAGCAGGTCGCCGTAACCGGCCACTGCGGCGGCGAAGCGCATGCGTTCACTGGGTTCGCCGGCGATGTCGCTGCGCTGCAGCGGGGCTTCGATCAGGCGGCTGTCGGTCTCGCCGGGGCGTTTGTAGCGCAGGCGCAGCAACGCCACTTCGCCGGCCTTGGCGTCGGTCGCGGTCGCGGCCGGCTTGGCCTCGGCGGCCTGGGCGTCCTTGCCGTAGCGCAGCGGATCGACCGATTCGCCGCCGGAGCCGACCAGGGCCAGTTCGTACAAGGCGGTGACGTCGTGCCCGGCGCCGATTTCGCCGGCATCGACCTGGTCGTTGTTGAAATCCTCGCGCTTGAGCACGCGGTTCTCGTAACCGATCAGGCGGTATTCGGCGACCACCGAAGGATTGAACTCGACCTGCACCTTGACGTCGCCGGCGATGGTCAGCAGGGTCGAGCCCAGTTCCTCGTTCAACACCTTCTGCGCTTCCAGCGCGGTGTCGATGTAGGCGTGATTGCCGTTGCCCAGATCGGCCAGTTGCTCGGCCATGGCGTCGTTGTAGTTGCCGGTGCCGAAGCCCAGCGTGCTCAGCGCGATTCCCGATTTGCGCTGGTCGGCGACCAGGGTTTCCAGCGCCGACTGGTCGGACACGCCGACGTTGAAATCGCCGTCGGTAGCCAGCAGCACGCGGTTGATGCCGTCCTTGACGAAGGCCTGGCGCGCGGTCGCGTAAGCCAGTTGGATGCCTTCGCCGCCGTTGGTCGAGCCGCCGGCCTGCAGGCGTTCGAGCGCGTCGAGAATCTCGCCGCCGCGATTACCCGGGGTCGGCGGCAGCACCAGTCCGGCCGAGCCGGCGTAGGCCACGATCGAGACCCGGTCCTGCTCGCGCAACTGCGGTATCAGTTGGGCGAAGGCGCGCTTGAGCAGCGGCAGCTTGTCGGGCTCGTCCATCGAGCCGGAGGTGTCGATCAGCAGCACCAGATTGGCCGGCGGCAGCTCGCTTTTGTCGACATCGTAGCCCTGGATGCCGATCTGCATCAGCACATGCTTGGCGTTCCACGGCGCCGGCGCCAACTCGGTGGACACCTTGAACGGCGTGTCCTTGGAGGTGGGTCGCGGATAGCCGTAGTCGAAATAATTCACCAGTTCCTCGACCCGCACCGCGTCCTTGGGCGGCAATTCGCCGGCGGCGAGCATGCGCCGCACGTTGGCGTAGCTGCCGGTGTCCACGTCGATCGAGAAGGTCGACACCGGTTGCTCGGCGGTGCGGTGGATCGGGTTGGCCTCGATCTTGGCGTAGCGTTCGGTGTTGGTTTGCGGCACCGACAAGGAGTGCTCGGTTTGCGGCAAGGACGGCACCGAGACGATTTCGGCGGAGGCGGCTTCTTCTTCGCTGTGTTCGACCTTGCGGCTGCAGCCGGACAGGATCAGGGCCAGGGCGACGCCGGCGGCGAGCGCGGCGGCGGGCAGGCGGCGGACGGGCAGGGCGAGCGGGGACGCGGTTCGCGACAACATGGTGATCCTCCAATGATCGGGGTTGTGCGGCAGGCGGATACGACGTAACAACGTCGGCCGCGGCGCTTCGGGGTTCCTCCCGTGGCGGCGGCGATCGCAACATACGAGAGCGGGTCTTCGCTTTTCGTTATGACGGGCGTTGGTTTTTCGTTGGCCCGGTCCGGGGCACAATGCCGGTTCGCAACCGATCGCCGGCGCCGGGGAGGCGCAGGCCCGCATGAACGAATCGCGGCTCGACAATCCGGCCCTGCTGCAGCTCGCCTTCGCCGCCATCGCCCAGGCGCGCGATGTCGAGGCCGTGCGCCTGCTCAAAATCGTGTTGGAGCGCGATCCGGGCAATCTGCATGCCGAATATCTGTTGGCGATCCAACACGCCCAACTGGGCTTGTACGAGCGCGCCGAAGAACGCCTGCGCGCGGTGCTGGCCGCGGTGCCGGGCTTCGTGGTCGCGCGTTTCCAACTGGCCCAGTTGCTGGTGATGCGCGGCACCGCCAAGGACGCGCGCGAGTGGTTGCAGCCGGTGCTGGGCGAAACCCCGCCGCTGGGCGCGTACGCGCAAGGTCTGCTGGCCGCGGCCGAGGGCGATGCGGCCGGCGCCTGCGCCCTGATCGAAGCGGCGCTGCTACTGCCGCAGCCCATCGCTCCCTTGGCCGGCGACATGCGCCGGCTGTGCGACCAGTTGCGCGAAACCGCCGCGGCCTGACGGCGGCGCGGCTCAGACGCGCAGGTTGACCGCCAGCAGCGCGAGCACCGACACGCCGATCAACACGAAGTGCAGCAGCTGCACATTATCCTGGCGGATGTGAGGCGAACCAACTGCCGCCGATCAGCATCACAAAGCAGGTCGCCATGAACGCGCTCAACGCCAGATTGGCCAGCGCGACCGGGTCGGCGACGAGGCCCGCTCCGGCCAGCGCCGCCACCGCCGACCACAGCAACAGCGCGCTGAAGATTTCGGCGAACAGCACGATGCTCAACACCGCGCGATGCAGCAGATGGCTTTCGATCCTGCGCGCGAGCAGCGGCGTCTGGATCGCCGGCGCCTGCTCCAGCGGGGCCATGCGCATGATCTGGCCGATCCCGAACACGCCGTTGCGGAAGGCGACGAGGTTGTTGAACGCGATCAGGCTGATCCACAGCGCCAGACCGGCGAGGAGGATGAGTTTGAACAACAGCAGGCTGGCGGCGAGGGACATGGCGGAGCTCCGGAAAGTCTTGGCGTGGCCCCGCGCCGAGGGCGCTTCGGGGTTCGTACCTGATTGACGATCCAGGAGACGCGTTTGCGACATCGGCGCGAAATAGCGCGATGCCGTCAGGTCTTCGGGGTGTTGGGAGATCTTTGGGATGCCGTGAGATCTCAGGACTTGCGAGATCTCTTGGGAGCCGCGAGGTACCGCGAGGTCTTTTGTGGGAGGGGCTTCAGCCCCGACGCTCTTCGATCCGATCGCGGTGTTCCTTCACCGGCACTGGCCGGAAAGCGTCGGGGCTGAAGCCCCTCCCACAAAAGACTTCGCGATATCGCGGTGAGTCGGGGATGGGCCGAAGGGCGAGCCAAGGCCGCGCCGGCAATCGCAGCACGTCGCGGCAACCGCCGGCCGCCCGCGACAGACAAAGCGACCGTGTCGATCCGGAGAGGGACGCCGCAACACCGGCGCCCGCCAACGCGCTTACTCGGCGTCCGGCGCCGGCAGCAGGTAATAGGCTTCGACCTGGCCCTTGTGCTTCATCGTCATCGGGTTGCCGCGACGATCCAGGGACTTGCCGACCGGCAGGCGCACCCAGCCTTCGCTGATGCAGTACTCCTCCACGTTGCTGCGCTCCACACCGTTGAAGCGGATGCCGATGCCGCGCTCGAGCACGGACGGATGGTAGAACGGGCTGCGCGGATCGTTGGACAGGTGGTCGGGCGGGGTATCGGTCATGGTGGCGCTCTAGCGGGGACGGATGCGGCGCCGGCGGACGCGGAAGGCGTGGCCGGCGCGGCGCCTAGGATACGCGGGCGCGGCGGCCGGGCCCAGCCGGGGCTCCTGCGGGGGTTTCGAAGCGGGCGGCGGCGTTGCGCGGTATCGACTTGCGGCGACCGCCGGCGGCAAAATCGCCGCATCGCTGCGCACGGAGATCCGGCCGATGAAGATCGTCGCGAGCTGTTTGTTGGCGCTGTGCGCCCTGATCGGGCCAACGCAAGCGCAAGCGCAAGTGGCCGACGGCGGCCGCTTCCATGTCGCCGGCTTCGGCCGGGTGGCGTGGCAACCGGATCTGTTCGAACTGGCTTTCGACGTGGCGACTCAGGCCGAGGACGCGAGCGGCGCGCGCGAGCGGCATCTGTCCGCGGTCGCGGCCGCGCGGCGTATCGTCGAGGCGCGGCAGACGGCCTTGAGCGAGCGCTCTGAAGATGCGCCGCGGCTGCGGATCCGCGACGGCGGCGGTTACCGCTTCGACACCCGCTTCGTCCTGCGGGTGCGCGGCGCCGAGGCGCTGATGAGTTTGCAGCAGCAATTGGCCGAGGCCGGCGTCGCCGAATTCGAGGTGAGGCCCTTGTCGGAGCGGCTGCCCGAGTACGGCGATCGGGCGCGACGTCTGGCCTTGCAGGACGCCAAGCGCAAGGCCGAACTGCTGGCCGTGGAAATGCGTTGGACGCTGCTGGGCGCGACCGCGGTGACCTTCCAGGACGAGCGCCCGTGGTGGCTGCCGCAGACGCCGGTCGCGCGGCAGTACGGCGCTCGCGCCTACAACTATGCGGCCGAAGCGCCGGCGCAGAGCGGCGAGGTGACTTCGCAGGTCGATGTGGAGTATGCGTATCGGCGCTGAGTGGCGCGGTGGGTGGAAGCAGCGCGGCGATGTGATCGAAAGGCGTCGGGCCTGAAGGCCCTCCCACAAAAAGCGGCGTGGCGTCGGACAGATCGTGTGGGAGGGCCTTCAGGTCCGACGCTTTTCGCTCGAAACGCTTCGAAACGCTTCGAAACGCGCACCCACGCCGCATCGCAGGACATTCGCGCTTGGTCATCGCCGCCGATTGATGCACGATCGCCGTTCGTGCCGACGCACCCGGAACTGCCGATGACCCTGCGATCCGTCCTGTTTGCCTGGAGCCTGCTGATGACCTCGACCCTCGCCGCCGCGGCCGGTGCCGCGCGACCCGCCGGCGATGCGCCCACCGAATTACTGATCGGCTGCTACACCGGTCCGGTCTGCAAGGGCATCGGCCGCTACCGTTTCGATCCGGCCCAGGGCCGCATCGGCGCCGAGCCGTTGGAGGTGATCGAAACCGATAACCCGTCCTGGTTCACCTTCTCGCCCGACGGCGCCACGCTGTACGCGGTCAACGAAAACGGGCCGCAGTCGGCCGATCCGGTCGGCCGCGCCAGCAGTTTCGCGCTGGCGCGCGGCGAAGCGCGTTCGCGGCGCGTGTCGCAGGCCAACAGCCTCGGCGATGAACCCGCGCACGCCGCCACCAGCCTCGACGGACGTTATTTGTTCGTCTCCAACTATTCGGGCAACGCCTCGCCCGGCGGGACGCTCGCGGTGTTGCCGATCGACGGCGAAGGCCGCTTGCAGCCGGCGGTGCAATCGCTGACTCACCGCGCCAGTCAGGCCGACCGCGAGCGCCAGCTCTCGCCCCATGTGCATGCGGCGGTGCCGTCGAAGGACGGCCGCTACGTGTACGCGGCCGATCTGGGCGCGGACAAGGTGTATGCCTATCGCTACGATCCTGCGCGCAGCGCCGAGCGGCCCTTGCAGGCCGCGCAGACGCCGCACCTGGAATTGCCGGCCGGCAGCGGTCCGCGTCATCTGCTGTTCGATGCGAGCGGGCGGCACGCTTATCTGACCTTGGAAATGAGCGGCGAAGTGGTGGTGCTGGATTACCAGGACGGCGGCCTGAGCGTGACGCAGACCGTCGCGCTCGATCCCGGCCGTACCCGCGGCAATGCCGCCGCGGCGCTGCACCTGTCGGCCGACGACCGTTTCTTGTACGCCAGCAATCGCGGCGAGGACAATCACATCGTCGTGTACGCGGTCGACGGCGGCACCGGTCGCCTGAGCGCGGTGCAGCGTCGCGCCAGCGAAGGCGAGGGCCCGCGCGAATTCGCCTTGTCGCCGGACGGACGCTTCGTGGTGGTCGCCAATCAGCACAGCAATTCGCTGGTGGTGATCGAGCGCGACGGACAAAGCGGCAAGCTCGGCAAGACCGTGCAGACGATGGCGATGAGCTCGCCTTCGGATGTGAAGTTCGTTCCGGGGCGGTGACTGCGCGCTGTCCGATAGTAGGAGCGGCGCGAGCCGCGACCACGGGCTCTCATAGCGCCGCGCAGCTCATGAAGCACGGGCACCGTGGCGTTGAGAACGGTCGGCGGTCGAGTCGGTGCGGAGAGATTCGACGCGGCTGGGCCCGACGTTGCGGCGCAGGCGAAGCGGTGCGGTCGCGGCTTGCGCCGCTCCTACAGGGGCGGCCGGGGATGGTGTCGCGCGGTTCGCGCACAACGCAGCATTCCATCCGCACGGTTGAGGCTTTGCTCGCGAAGGCGTGCAATGCAGTTCTTTCCCCCACAGGAGCGCAGCATGGAACATCGTTATCTGGGCGCATCCGGCCTGCGCGTGCCGGTGTTGAGCTTCGGCACCGGCACCTTCGGCGGCGAAGGCGAGTTCTTCAAGGCCTGGGGCCAGACCGACGTCGACGGCGCGCGCCGCCTGCTCGACATCGCGATCGAGGCCGGGGTGAATCTGTTCGACAGCGCCGACATTTATTCCAACGGCGCCGCCGAGTCGATTCTCGGCGCGGCGATCAAGGGCCGTGCGCGCGACAGCGTGCTGATCTCGACCAAGGCCACCTTCCGCTTCGGCGAAGGCGTCAACGAAGTCGGTTCCTCGCGCCATCATCTGATCCGTTCCATCGATGCCTCGCTCAAGCGCCTGGGCACCGACTACATCGATCTGTTCCAGTTGCACGGCTTCGACGCGCGCACGCCGATCGAGGAAACCCTGTCCACGCTCGACGATCTGGTCCGCGCCGGCAAGCTGCGTTATCTGGGCGTGTCGAATTTTTCCGGCTGGCACCTGATGAAGTCGTTGGCGCTCGCCGATCGTTACGGCTGGACGCGCTACGTGGCACATCAGGCGTATTACTCGCTGATCGGCCGCGACTACGAGTGGGAACTGATGCCGTTGGGCCTGGACCAGGGCGTCGGCGCGGTGGTGTGGAGCCCGCTGGGTTGGGGGCGCTTGACCGGCAAGATCCGGCGCGGCCAGCCGCTGCCGGACAACAGCCGTCTGCACGTCACCGCCGACAAGGGGCCGCCGGTGCAGGACGAATACTTGTACCGCGTGGTCGATGCGCTCGACGAGATCGCCGCGGAAACCGGCAAGACCGTGCCGCAGATCGCGCTGAACTGGTTGCTGCAGCGGCCGACGGTGGCGACCGTGGTGATCGGCGCGCGCAACGAGGAGCAGCTCAAGCAGAACCTCGGCGCGGTGGGTTGGAATCTCAGCGCCGAGCAGGTCGCCAGGCTCGATGCGGCCAGTGCGACCGACAAGGCGTATCCGTATTGGCATCAGGCCGGGTTCGAAGAGCGCAATCCTTCGCCGGTGTGAGGAGCAGGCGCGGTAGTTGAGGATTCGCGGTCGCGGCTCGCGCCGCTCCTACAAGTCGCCCATGTAGGAGCGGCGCAAGCCGC
>NZ_JBQJIL010000013.1:0-261711 GCF_052078715.1 Lysobacter sp. CA199
GCACAGCGCCTTGAACTACAGACCACCAGCGCCCGAGGCCTTCATGCCTGCCAACGCAAGTGCACATCCACGTTTAGCCGCTTAAACTAACTTTACTTCTGGACCAGTTAACGCAGGCCAGTCAATCCACTACGGACTTGGTGAGTCTCGCCATCGTTGAAGTCCTCGCGTAAGTGCAGCGTAAGCAGTCCACGCAAATGTAGGACAACTTCCGACAAAGACGCAACGACTTTAAGGTTATGATTCGTAAAGGAAAATTAGACTTACGGAGGCTTCGTGAGGCTAGGTAAAAGCTGGTCGCTGAATACTTGAAAACCGCCGAAGGGTCAAACCTTCCGTGGGTTCGAATCCCACTCTCTCCGCCATACACTTTTTAAACAGTCGATTTTACCGCGTTTAATTTACTGTTCGTGGTGGACCAATGCGTTCACCCCTGTCTTCATTGCCGTACGCCGCAGCCATAGGTTCCAACGAAGGCGAACCGACGGCCGTCGTCCTCGCACAGCGCCGCGGGGTCTGCTGACGCCACTGTCCGCGAGCCGGCTGAGGATGCACCAGGCTTCAGCGCAGTTTTTTTCGACGTCGACCTCTGGTGCACCTGGTTTCAGGTTTGAATTCTCTTGGGTCCACCACTGCGCATTGCCCCCGCTGACTCCCGTTAGCGCTCACAGCCGGTACGACGCCATCCGCCGCGGCAGCTCGACCAGACGCTCGTACATCATCTGTCGCTGCGAACTCCAATCGGTCTGGGCCGGCAGCGAAGCGAACAGGCGCTGACATTGGTTGGCGTCGAACTGCCAGGCACATAGCGCAGGCCGTCCTCGGCATCGCGTACTGATTACGCAGCTCGCTTGCGAACGAGGAGTCCGGAGCATGCGCAGATCATGTCGGCGCCTGATCTCAACATGAGACATGCCAACCTCGGTCGCCGGATCGGTCGCGGTCGTGTTGCATGACGATCTTATTTCGGTCGCAACGCGACGGATCCCACAAAGCGCCCGCTAGTTGGCGCACATCTTTCGGCAGAGAGCAGTCACGAAACCATACTTCGGCGAATTTACTGGTTTTCCAGAGAATTCGCGGTTTCGCGTCGATTACTTGTCGAAAAAATCAACGTCTCATGACGTGCGATGCGCTCACGATGCGATGAGCATCTCAATGAAGCGTATTCAAGCGTCGAAGCAACTGGAAATTACGTCTCACTACTGAAATGCGCACTTGTGGTGCTTGTCATCGACGTGCCGAATAATCATCTCCGACAGTACGCGCTTCGATCGCCCGATTGAATTTCTTGTGGGCGATGCGAGGCGCGAATCGTCCATGCGCCACCGCAGATCGGGATGAACGAATCGGAGGCCTAGCGAATACATGGATATTGGGGGATGTGTTGCATTCGAGCAACATCGATGAAGTCCGGTATTTAAAGCGACTTGCGTTTGACTGTTTCGTGCCCCGACACGCGAGCCACGGCTTGCGCGGGACCATTCGCACGTCGCTACAAGGAAGAGCACTGCGCTAACGGAATCTGTTTAAAAAAGCACGACCCCACACCTATCGGAATCAGGCGCACAAACGCGCCCACGGTCACTTTCCACGCGGCCGACGCCCCACTGCGCGATCTCGAATCGCCGCGGAGACGTCGCAGTGCGCGAGGAGCGATCGGGCCGGATCGTGGGGTCTTTCAACTCACTTATTCGGAAATGGACGGTTCTCAGGTTATGGATATCAAGGCTAATCGGGCGGCCTCGGGCCGCGTGGCGAAGGTCGCGGTGATCGGCGCGGCGTGCCGTTTTCCGGGCGAATCCAATACGCCGGAAAGCTTCTTTCGCAACCTCCTGCAAGGGCAGAACTATGTCGGGCCGGTGCCCGAGGACCGTTGGGCGGTCGATAAATTCCTCAACGAACGCGATGTCGCCGGCAAGGCCTATGTCTGCTTCGGTCATTTCCTCAGGGATTACGACTACCGCGGCTTCGACGCCGACTTCTTCCACTTCTCGCCGCGCGAAGTGGAGTTCCTCGACCCCCAGCAGCGCCTGCTGCTGGAGTTGAGCTGGGAAGCGATGGAGAACGCCGGCCTCGATGTCGAGGCGTTGGCCGGCTCGCAGACCGGCGTGTTCGTCGGCGGTTTCACCGTCGATCATCTGTTGAATCAGTTCGGCGCCGGCGCGCGCGATGCGATCGGCTCGCACAGTGCGGCCGGCGCGACCTTGACGATGCTGTCCAATCGGGTCTCGTACGCATTCGATTTCTGCGGGCCGAGCCTGTCGCTCGACACCGCGTGCTCGTCGTCGCTGGTCGCTTTCGCCCAGGGCGTGACTTCGATCCTGACCGGCCAGTGCGAAACCGCCTTGGTCGGCGGCGCGAACTTCATCCTGCGCCCGGAGTACACCATCGCCATGTCCAAGGGCCGGTTCCTGGCCAAGGACGGCCGGTCCAAGAGCTTCGACGCGCGCGCCGACGGTTACGGCCGCGGCGAAGGCGGCGGCGTGGTAGTGCTCAAGGATCTCGACGCCGCATTGCGCGACGGCGACGAAATTTTCGCCATCGTCGACGGCGCCGGCGTCAATCAGGACGGCCGTACCAGCGGCATCACCGTGCCCAATCCTGAAGCGCAGCGCGCCTTGATGGAAAAAGTGTTGGTGCAAAGCGGCTGCACGGCGAGCGAGGTCGATTACATCGAAGCTCACGGCACCGGCACGCCGGTCGGAGACCCGCGCGAAACCCGCGCGATCGCCGATGTCTACGGCCGCGACGGCGATTGCGTAGTCGGTTCGGTCAAGGCCAACATCGGCCACCTGGAAGCCGCCGCTGGCGTCGCCAGCGTGATCAAGTCGGTGATGATGCTGCGGCACAAACTGGTGCCGCCGGTCGCCGGGCTGGAACAGGTCAATCCGGAAATTCCCAAGGAAGTACGCTTGCCGCGCGAGACCCTCGCGCTCGGCGCAGGCGAGGGCGAACGCCGCATCGCGATCAACTCCTTCGGTTACGGCGGCACCAACGCGCACGTCATCATCGGTTCTTACCCGCAATCCGACACGTCGCAGAGCGACGCTCCGGCGGATACGACGTCGGTCAAGCTGCTGCCGCTGTCGGCGCGCGATCCGCAAGCCTTGCGCGCGCGTGCGCGCCAACTCGCCGAGATGCTGGAATCGCCGCAAGCGCCGGCCCTCGACGATCTGCTGTTCACCGCCGGCGTGCGCCGCACTCACATGAGTCATCGTCTGGCGGTGTGGGGCGAGGACCGCGATCAGCTGGCGATGGCCTTGCGCCAGTTCGCGGCAGGCGAGGAAACCGCGGCCGGTGTCGAAGGCGCGCGCCCGTTCACCGCCGATCCGCGCATCGCCTTCGTCTACACCGGCATGGGCCCGCAGTGGTGGGCGATGGGTCGCGAACTGCTGCGCGAGAACGCCGTGTTCCGCGACACGCTGGAACAGGCCGATGCCTTGTTCACTCGCATCGCTGGGTTCTCGATCCTGGAAGAGATGACCCGCGACGAAATCGATTCGCGCATCAAGCGCACCGAGTTCGCCCAGCCGGCGAATCTGATGATCCAGATCGGATTGACCCAGGCGCTGCGCGCCGAAGGCATCGTCGCCGACGCCGTGGTCGGCCATTCGGTCGGCGAAGTCGCGTCGAGCTGGGCCTCGGGCATGTTGTCGCTGGAAGAAGCGCTGCTGGTCAGCCGCGAACGCAGCCGCATCCAGGCCACCACCGCCGGCACCGGCGGCATGCTGGCGCTGGGTTTGTCGGCGCAGGACGCGGCCGAAGCGATCGCGCCCCACGGCGGTCTGGTGTCGCTGGCGGCGATCAACTCACCGCGCAGCGTGACCGTGGCCGGCGACCGCGACGCGCTCGAAGCCATTCGCGCGGCCGCCGAGGCCAACAAGATCTTCGCTCGCGCGCTTGATGTCGAAGTGCCGTACCACAGCCCGTTGATGGAGCCGTTGAAGCCGGAAATCTGCGAGAAGCTCGCCAGCCTGCGTCCGAACCGGCCCGAGACCGCGTTGTATTCGACCGTCACCGGCGGTCTGATCGGCGAAGGCGGCAGCGAGCGCGGCTTCGACGCCGAGTACTGGTGCGACAACGTCCGCAACCCGGTCTACTTCGCCGATGCGATAACCGCCATGATCGACGACGGCTATACCCTGTTCGTCGAAGTCGGCCCGCACCCGGTGCTGCGCCGTTCGCTGGAGGAAATCAGCGCCGCGCGCAACGTCGAGACCCGCATCGCCTCGACCTTGTGGATGAACAAGCCCGAGACCGCTTCGCTGCGCCGCAGCCTGTGCGAGATCTACACCCACGGCGGCGCCGTCGATTGGCAGGCGCGCACGCCGCGCGGCCGCCAGTTGCAGTTGCCGACCTATCCCTGGCAGCGCCAGCCGTTGTGGCGCGAGGCCTCGTGGCAAAGTCGCGACCGTCTCGACGTGCAGCAGGCCCCGCTGAGCGCGTCCGAAGGCGGCGCCGACCTGAACCTGCGCCGGCTCAATTATTTGTTCGATCACGTCGTCGACGGTTCGGCGATCATGCCCGCCGCCGGCTATCTGGAAGCGCTGTGCGAGGAAGGCCGCCGCCGTTGGCCCGACAGCGCCGGTCTGTGCGTGCGCGACGTGCACATCCACCAGGCGTTGATCCTCGATCACGACCGCGCCCTGCGCCTGGACGTGCGCTTCGATCCGACCACCCATCGCGCCGGCTTGTATTCGCGTGATGCCAGTGTGCACGGCGTATCGCTGCTGCACACCGAGGCGTCGATCCATCCGTACAGCGGCCGCTCGATCGTGGCGACGATCGACGCGCCGCAAGGCGAAGGCGTCGAAACCCTCGATCCCGAAGCGCTGTACGTCGATCTGCACGATCTGTCCTTGCAGTACGGACCGGCGTTCCGTCCGATCGTGGCGTTGCGCCGTGATCGCGCCCACGGCGTCGCCGAAGCCGAACTGACCCGGCCGCAGATCGCGGGCGAGGGCACCGAAGCCTACATCCTGCATCCCTCGCTGCTCGACGGCTGCTTCCAGACCGCATTGACCCTGATGCACGCCAGCGAAGGCGCGTATCTGCCGGTGTCGCTGAAAGCACTGGAAGTGTATGCGCCGCTGCCGGAGACCATCGTCTGCCGCACGCGCATCAGCGAACGCAGCGCGGCGCAGATCGTTTGCGATTTAGAACTCAGCGATCGCGCCGGCACGCCGTTGGCGCGTATCGAAGGCCTGGTGTGCCGTTCTCTGCACGGCCGCGGCAAGGCCGACGGTTTCCCGGCCGGCGATTACCAGCGGGTGTGGAAACTGCTCGGCGAACGCGTCGCCGGGCGCGGAACGGTTCGGCGTTTGCTGATCGCCGCGCATCCGGGCGATGCCTTGGCGCAGCTGCTGGAACAGATCGCCGCGCGGCAGGATGTCGCGGTGGATCGCTGCGCCTGGAGCGAGTTGGCCGGACATCCGCGCTTGAACGAGGTTTCGCACGTGCTCGGCCTGGCCTGGGCCGGTCGCGGCGCCGACATGGATGTCACCGGCGAAGACGAAATCGCCGAGATGCTGCTCGCGGTGCAAGCCCTCGCGGCGCAGTCGCGGCCCTTGTCGCTGCGAGTGGTGACCCGCGATGCGCAGCGCCTGGGCGACGATGAACGCGTCGCCCCCGCGCAGACCGCGGTCGCCGGTTTCATCCGTGTGGTCCGCAACGAATACGCCTCGCTGGATGCGGCCTCCATCGATATCGCCGCTGCCGACGCCGACGCGCTGGCGCAACGGGTCTTCGACGAAGCCCTGACCGATCAAACCGTCGACGAAATCGCGCTGCGCGACGATGCGCGTTACGGGGCTGTGATGCTGCAGAGCGGCGTACTGCAACAGCCGCTGCGCTTGCCGGCCGGTGGCACGACCTCGCCGGCGGTGGAGCTGAGCCATCATGCCTTCGCTTACTCGGCGCAATTGCTGCCGCAGCAGTCGCTGGCCGACGATGCCTACGAATTGCGCGTGGAGCGTCTGGGCCTCCAATTGGGTCATGAATCCGACCCGGTCGGCGTGATCGGTACCATCGTCCGTGCCGGTCGCGACGCCAACCGCTTCGTCGTCGGCGATCGCGTCGCCGGCCTGGTGCCGCGCCGCTTGTCGAACGCATTGGTGGTAAGCGACGCCGAGTGCGTGCTCGAAGCGGTCACTCAGGCGCACACGCGCTCGGCGCTGATCGCCCCGGTCGAAGCCCGCGCGGCGGCGATCGTCGCGACCTGCGCGCCGCAGCCGGGTCAACGCGCCCTGATCGCTCACGGCGTCTTCGGCGATGCCTTGGCGCGGCGTTTGAGCGTCGTCGGCGTCCAGGTAGCGCGGGTGGCCGCGGACTTGTCGGATTGGGACCGCGTCGCGCATTGCCGCGGCTACGACCTGATTGCGGTGTCGCTGTCGGAGTGGAGCCGCCAGGTCGGCTTCTTCGCGCTCGCCAAGGGCGGGCAGCTGATCGAACTCGGCCACGACACAGCGCCGTTCGCCCTGCCTGCGCATTGCGACCGCCTGGTGCGGCTGCGCAACGATCTCGACAGCCTGCATGGCAGCGAGTCGTACCGTCAGGCGCTGCGCGAGGTGTTGGCCGAGGACGAACCGTCGCCGGGCTTGGATGCGAGCATCGGTTTCGCCGATCTGCTTCGCATCGGCAGCGACGCCGCGGCCGAATTCGGCGGCGACTGGATCGCGGTCGAAATCGCCGAGGACACGCGCGAATTCGACGCCGATGCGTCCGATCTGCCGCAACTGCGCCGCGACGGCACCTACTTGTTGACCGGCGGCTTCGGCGGTCTGGGGCGCGAGGTCGCGCGCTGGTTGGCGCGCAACGGCGCCGGCCGCATCGCCTTGGTCGGCCGCCGTGGCGGCGACACGCCGGGCGCGGCCGAACTGATCGAAGAACTGCGCGCGCTCGGCGCCGAGGCCACCGCGCACGCGGTCAACATCGCCGTGCCCCAGGCAGTGCTGCAACTGGTCCGCGAACTGCACAAGCCCAAGGCGCCGCTGCTGGGGATCTACCACGCGGCCGGCGTGTTGGAGGACCATCTGCTCGGCGACATGAATCCGGTGCACGTGCAACGCGTGCTGCGGCCGAAGGCCGGCGGCGCATGGGCGCTGCATGAGGCCGCGCACAAGGTCGGCGCGCCGTTGGAGCAGTTCGTGCTGTTTTCCTCGATCGCCAACCTGGTCGGCAACAGCCGTCAGGCCAATTACTGCGCCGCCAACGGATTCCTCGACGGTCTGGCACAGCTGCGACGCTCGCAAGGACTGCCGGCGCTGAGCGTCAACTTCGGCGCCATCGCCGGTGTCGGCATGCTCGAAGGCGATGCCCGCGTCGGCCAGCACCTGAGCCAGATCGGTCTGACCCCGCTCGATGTGCAGATCGCGTTGCGCGGCCTGGGCCGCGCGCTGACCAAGCAATTGGCGCAGGTCGCGATTTCCGAACAGATCGCCTGGGAGAAGTGGGCCGCGTACGAAAGCGTCGGTGGTGCGTCTGCGGCCTTCGTCGAACTGGTTGCGGCCAGTCGCGCGGCGCAAGCCGGCGATGCGTCGCTGATCGAACAACTGCATACCGCATTGGGCGGTCTGGAAGACGGCGGTGCGCGCCCGATCTTGCAAGAACTGATCGCCGAAGTCGTGGCGGCGGGACTCAAGACCAGCGCCGATCGGCTCAAGCCAGAGCAATCGTTCGACTCGTTCGGAGTGGATTCGCTGATGTCGACCGAGATCCAGATCCGGCTCGACCAGAAACTCGGCGTCAGCTACTCGGTGATCGAACTGCTCGGCGCAGCGACCATCGCCAAGCTGGCCGATCGCGCCTTGGCGGACATTCGCGGCAAATACGCCGCGACCGACGCCGAACTGCAAGCGGCCTGACCTTCCGACCTTCAACCAGCCAAGGACGACTTCAATGTCCACTACTTCCAAAGCCGCACTGGACGCGCTACTCGGCAAAGTGCGCTCCGGCATCGCAAACAACGCGCCGGTCCCGCCTGCGGCGCAGAGCATGCTGCCGCCGAGCGTCACCGATTACCCCGAACATGCCTTGCTCGAACGCCTGCGCTCGCTGTACCGCGAAGGCAGCGGTCTTCGCAATCCGTACTTCCTGCCGCGCAGCGGCGAGGTCACCGGCGGCCTGCGTATCGCCGGCCGGGACTACGTGACCTATTCGAACTACAACTACCTGGGCTTGTCGCACGACGTGCGGGTCAAGCACGCGGTGCACGATGCGATCGACCGTTACGGCTGCCACGCCGGCGCGGCGCGCATGGTGGGCGGCGAGATCGAGTTGCACGCGCAACTGGAAGCCGAGCTGGCCGAGTTCACCGGCTTCGAGGCGGTCAGCGTCGGCGTCGGCGGCTACAGCGCCAATGTCTCGGCGGTGGGCTATCTGCTCGATCGCCGGGATCTGATCCTGCACGACGAGTACATGCACAACAGCGGCGTCATGGGCGCGGTGATGTCGGGCGCGCGTCGGATAGCGTTCCCGCACAACGACATGGACGCGCTGGACCGTCTGCTCGGCGAAAATCGCGGCCAGTACCGGCGCGCCTTGATTCTGGTCGAAGGCGCTTACAGCATGGATGGCGATCTGATCGACCTGCCGCGCGCGGTCGAAATCAAGAACAAGCACGGCGCGTGGCTGATGGTCGACGAGGCCCATTCCTGCGGCACAGTCGGCGCGACCGGGCGCGGGGTGTGCGAGCACTTCGGTATCGACACCAGCGAAATCGATCTTGTCGTCGGCACCTTGTCCAAGAGTTTCGCCAGCTGCGGCGGCTTCCTGGCCGGAAAGCGCGAGTTGATCGAACTGCTGCATCACTTCTGTCCCGGCCTGTTGCTCTACAGCACCGGCATCAGCCCGGCCAACACCGCCGCGGCGCTGGCCGCGGTGCGCTTGGCGCGGGCCGAGCCCGAGCGCGTCGTGCGCCTGCAGCACAATGCGCGGCGCTTCCGCGAAATGGCGCTGGAACGCGGCCTGGATGCGCGCACTTGCCTGGCCGGCGTGCCGATCGTGCCGTTGATGATTCAGGACGAGAGCGCCTTGCAGCTGATGTCGATGCTGCTGGAGAACGGTGTCGTCGCGCATGCGGTGATGCACCCGGTGGTGCCTCGCGATGCCGCGCGCCTGCGCTGCTTCATCAGCGCCGAACACGATGCGTCGATGTTCGAGCGCACGTTGGACCTGCTCGCGGCGCATGTCGCCGCCGACGCAGCTTGAGCATTCGCGAATGCGGCGGCTCGAACCTGGCACGGCCGAGCCCACCTGAATCCCGTAACCGACTTTGTCTCCCCCTCGATAAGGAACCAACATGAAAAGGACGCTCAACGCGGCCGCGCTGATCGCGCTCGCCGTCTTGGCCTCGGTCCAGCCGGCGCTCGCCGCGGATGCCGGCAAGCCCGCCGCGACCGCGCCGGTCTCCGAGCAGATCAAGCGAGGCCGCGAAATCGCCGGCACCGTCGATCGCAACGACGCCGGTTTCGCCGACTATGTGGTCAACGGCCGCATGACCCTGCGCCGTCCCGGCGGCGCCACCGCCGAGCGCAGTTTCGAGATGAACACGCTGGAGGTGCGCGACGGCGGCGACAAGCGTCTGGTCGTGTTCTCGCAGCCGCGCGATCTGGCCGGCTTCGTCTCGCTGACTTTCACCAATGCCGGCGCACCGGACGACCAGTGGATCTATCTGCCCGCGGCCAAGCGGGTCAAGCGTCTGGCGGCGCGCGACAAGACCGGTTCGTTCGCCGGCTCGGAGTTCTCCTACGAGGACATCGCGACTTGGGAACTGGCCAACTACGACTACGAGTTCGTCCGCGACGAGCCCTGCGGCGAGCCTAAGGCGACCTGCCACACCATCGCCAATCTGCCCAAGTACGAGTATTCGGGCTATTCCAAGTTGGTCGAGACGATCGATCCGCGCATCTGGCAGCCGGTGCGCATCGTCTATTTCGACAAGAGCGGGCGCGAACTCAAGCGCCTGGATTTCCACGGCTATCAGAAGTTCGACGGCAAGTTCTGGCGCCCGAGCCGTATCGTCATGACCAATCTGCTCGACAAGGCGGTGTCGGAAATCTCCTGGGACCAGTATCGCTTCAAGATCGGTTTGAAGGCCGGCGACTTGACCGACGCACGCATGGAGTCCTGGTCGCGATGAGGCAGGCGCCGACGCCGGCCGGTTGGCTGGCCTGCGCGGCGATGCTGTCGCTGACGCCCGCCGCGCCCGCCGCGCACGCCGCGCACGCCGCGAGTCTGCGCGGCGCGGTCGGCGGCGAGGCGCGCGTGTACGCCGATGCGCCGGCTTTTGCCGATCAGGATCGCGATCGCACCCAAGGTTCGGCCTATGTCAGCCTCAACGCCTCGGGGCAGGCGCAGGGTGGGGTGCGTTTCGATCTGGATCTGTTCGGGCGACTGGCGCCGCGCGGGTCGCATGAGGCGAGCGGCGACGTGCGCCAGGCGACGGTGCGCTGGGACAGCGGCAAGACCGAATGGAAACTGGGCGTGCTGGCCGAAACCTGGGGCGTGCTGGAGGCCTGGAACCCGGTCGATATCATCAACCAGCGCGACCTGGCCGAGGACTTCCAAGGCGACGTGAAGCTGGGCCAGCCCGGCGCAGTCGCTAATTTGCAACTTCAGAACACGCTGCTGTCGTTCTATGCCACGACCTATGCGCGCGGTCGCCGCTACGCCGAAGACGAAGATCGTCTGCGTGCGTTGCCGGCGCCGATCGTCGAGGAAGCCTTCGAACGCGGGCGCTGGGCGCCAGGTCTGGCGATGCGGGCGAAGTTCCGCCTCGGCTCGTTGGATCTGGCCGTCTCGCAATACGCTGGCCCATCGCGCGAACCGGTGTTGCAACCACTGGCCGGGCGCAATGGCCTGCGCGGTTTCCGCGCCGTGTACGAACGCATCGGCCAGACCGGGCTGGAAGCGCAGTACGTGGCCGGCGACAGCGTGTTCAAGGCCGAATTGATCCACCAGCAGGGCGGCACCGATGATTTCTGGGGCGGCGGAGTCGGCATGGAAACCGGCTTCAGCAAGTTCGCCGGCGGCGCTGGCGATCTGGCCTTGTACGCCGAGTACTACGCCGATACCCGCAGCGCCGACGCGCCGTTGACGCCGTTCCAACGCGATGTCTTCATCGGCGCGCGCTACACCTGCAACGACGCTCACGACACCGTGCTGGAACTGCGCAGCACCTACGACTTGCAGCGTCATTCCAATCTGCTCGATGCGCGCGCCCAGCGGCGCGTGTTCGGCGATGCGGTTCTGTCGCTGTCGTTGATCAAGGCGTTCGATGCGCAGCGCGATCCGGCCCTGCGCGGTTTCGAGCGCGACACCCATATGAAGATCGGTTTCGCCTGGTATTTCTGACCGCTCGTCACGACCACTATCCACCATAGCAACCATCACGGGATCGCAAGGATGAGCAGCAAAAGTTCAGCCAATCACGACGCTTCGCGGCATCGGCCTGTCGGCCGCATGCAGGCGTTGTTGCGGGCCTATGCGGCCTGGGTCACCAGTCATCCCTGGTGGGTATTGCTGGGCTCGGTGTTGTTCGCCGCCGCGCTCAGCGCCGGCATGGCGCAACTGACGTTCCGCAGCGACAGCCGGGTGTTCTTCGCGCAGACCAATCCGGACTTGCTGGCGCTCGACAAGTTCGAGGCCACCTACGGTCGCGACGATACCTTGGTGTTCGTGGTCGGCGCGCGCGACGGCGATCTGTTCACCGCCAAACGCCTGGCCGCGATCAACGAGCTCACCGACGCGGCGTGGAAATTGCCCGACGTCAAACGAGTCGATTCGTTGACCAATTTCCAACGCGCCCTGGCGGTCGGCGACGATATCCAGATCGACCAGCTCGCTCGCTCGGGCGATCGTCTCAGCGACCAGGATGCGGCGCGGCTCAAGAGCGAGGCCTTGAAGGAACCGCTGTTGGTCGGGCGGATGCTGGCCGGCGACGCGCGATTGGGCTTGGTCGCGGTGAACTTCCGCTTCGATCCAAAGACCGTGTCGGACCAGACGCTGACCGCGATGACCGCCGGCAAGAAACTCGTCGAAGACTTCGCCAAGCGCCATCCCGATCTTGAAGTGGGACTGTCGGGCTCGATCGCGCTCGATCATGCCTTCGTCGAGGCCAGCACCTTCGACAGCTCGGTGTTGCTGCCGGCGATGGTGCTGGTGCTGCTGGGCATCATCGTGTTCGTGCTGCGCTCGGCCGCCGGCGCGCTGGCGACCTTGTGCGTGATCACCTTGGGCACCCTGAGCGCCCTGGGCACCGCCGCCTTGCTCGGCGTGCCGTTGTCCTCGCCGAGCGTGATCGCGCCCAACATCATTCTGACCATCGCCTGCTGCGACTGCATCCATCTGTGCTCGGGCATGATGCGCCTGCGCCGCGAAGGCCTGAGCCGCCGCGACGCAGTGCGCGAAGTGTTGACCGAGTGCTGGTGGCCGGTCACGTTGACCACGATCACCACCTCGATCGGGTTCCTGTCGCTGGTGTTCAGCGCGGTGCCGCCGTTCGCCCATCTGGGCATCATCGTCGCCCTGGGCTCGGTGCTGACCTGGGCGTTGACGGTGACCTTCCTGCCGGCGCTGCTGTGTGTGCTGCCGTGGAAGGGATCGGCCAAGACCTTGCCGGCCGAAACCCTGAGCATCCGCGTCGCCGGCATGGTGATGAAGCGTCCGCGGCAAGTGCTGGCGGTGGTGGTCGTGGCGGCGGCGACTCTGAGCGCGTTCGCGTTCACCAATCGCCTCGACGATCGCTACGTGCGCTATTTCGACGACAGCTACAGCTTCCGTCAGGCCACCGACCGGCTCAATCAGGAACTCGGCGGCTTTTATACCCTGGAGTTCTCGCTCGATGCCGGCGAAGCCGATGGCATCGCCCGCAACGACTATCTGCTGCAGGTCGATCGCTTCGCGCAATGGCTGCGCACCCAGCCTGGCGTGACCCATGTGCACGGTTTGCCGGACATCATGAAGACCGTCAACCGGGCCATGAACGGAGGCGACCAGTCGCAGTATCGGTTGCCCGAATCGCGCGACACCTCGGCGCAGTATCTGGCTCTGTACGAGATGTCGCTGCCGTTCGGCACCGATCTGAAGAACCAGCTCACGGCCGACAAGCGCAGCAGCCGTTTGTCGGTCAATCTCGACGATATGTCGACCGCGGCGATGGCCGATCTGCAAGCGCGCGCGCAGGCCTGGGCCGAGCACAACACGCCGTTGATCGCCGCGTCGGCGCGCGGCACCGGCACCTCGCTGTTGTTCGCGCATATCGGCAATCGCAACATCCAAGAAATGCTCAAGGGCGTGTTCAGCGGCGTGCTGGTGGTGTGGCTGATCTTCCTGATCGCATTCCGCTCGATCGGCCTGAGCATCATCGGCACCATCGCGAACTTCGTGCCGTCGCTGGCGACCCTGGGCGCATGGGCCCTGGTCAACGGCGAAGTCGGCATGGCGGTGGCGACGGTGGCGTCGGTGACCTTCGGCGTCGTCGTCGACGACACCATCCACATGCTCACGACCTATTCGCGCTTGCGGCGCGAGGAAGGCCTGTCGGCTGAAGCGGCGGTGCGCGGCGCGTTCGAGATCGTCGGTCCGGGCATGATCGCGATGACCCTCGCGCTGTCGTCGGGCTTCGCCTGCCTGGCGTTCTCCGGCTTCCAGATCAACGCCTGGATGGGCTTGATGGCGTCGGTGACGATTCTGATCGCGGTGTTGTTCGATCTGCTGTTTATTCCCTCGATCCTGCTCGCGTTCCGCGGTGAGAAACGCGAGCCGGCGCTGCCGGATGGTGCACTGGCCGGGGAAATGTAACGCCGCTACGGATTCGCCGCGCTGCTCAACGACACCGAGGGCAATACCTTCGGCCTGCACTCGATGGAGTAAGCGTCGCGCCTCCGGGTCGCGCTCGCCGCGCGGTCCGGCGCGAGCGCGGATTCTTGCGACGACGGTAACTGGAAATTTCAGCCACTAAAGATTTCGACAGCGGCGGCGAGCGGCGCGTTGTCTCATGAGGCCTGGCCACAAGGCCCTCAGGAGAACGCGTTTATGCAAACCGATCCGACCGCTACGCCCGTCGCCGCCCGCGACATCGCCAACCGCCGCGTCTGCGTGTTCGGCGCTTACGGGCATACCGGGCGTTTCGTGATCGCCCGTTTGCTCGAGCGCGGCTGGGAGCCGGTGCTGTCGGGGCGCGATCCGGGGCGCTTGAATGCCTTGGCGGCGGCGTACCCGCGCAGCACCGTACGGGTGGCGTCGGTGGACGATCCGCGCTCGCTCGACCGCGCGTTGCAGGGCACGGTGGCGGTCTTCAACTGCGCCGGTCCTTTCAGCGAGACCGCAGAACCGGTCATCGAGGCGGCGTTGCGCGCGGGCGTGCATTACCTGGATCCCGCGGCCGAGCAACAGCCGGTGCTCGCGGTGTTCGAACGCCACGCCGAAGCCGCGGTGCGTGCGGGCATCGCGATCGTGCCCGCGATGGCCTTCTATGGCGGACTGGCCGATCTGCTGGTCAGCGTGGCGATGGAGGGCTGGAGCGAGGCGGACTGCGTCGACATCGCGATCGCGCTGGACAGTTGGCATCCCACCGAAGGCAGCCGGATCACCGGCCGCCGCAACACCGCGCGGCGCGTGGTGATCGCCGACGGCGTTCTGCAACCGTTGGCCGATCCGCCGGCGCAGCGCGCGTGGACCTTCGACGGGGCGTTCGGCGAGCAGGAGATGGTCGCGGTGCCGTTCAGCGAAATGTCGTTGATCTCGCGGCATCTGCGAATAGACCGCGTCGACTCCTTCCTCAATCTGACGCCGCTGCGCGATATCCGCAATCCGGATACGCCGCCGCCGGTCGCCGTCGACGACAGCGGTCGTTCGTCGCAGGTGTTCGCCATCGAGGTCAGCGCGCGTCGCAACGGCAGCGAGCGCAGGATCGGCGCGCAGGGGCGCGATATCTACGCGGTGACCGCGCCGCTGCTGGTGGAGGCGCTGGAGCGGATCGTGAGCGGACGCAGCCGCGGCGCCGGGGTATGGGCGCCGGGAGCGACCTTCGATGCGCGCGATTTCATGGCGTCGCTGGCGCCGCAAGCGCTGCAGTGGTCGGCCTGAGCGCGGAGGTCCGCGCCGCGCTTCAGCCGGGCCGCTGCGGCAGCGACAGGATCGCTTGCAGGCCGCCGCCGTCGCGCGGCGACAGGGTCAATGTCGCGCCCAGCGACAGCGACAGTTGCTGGGCGATCGCCAGGCCCAGGCCGGCGCCGCCGCTGTCGCGGTTGCGCGAGGCTTCGATGCGGTAGAACGGCTGCATCACCGCTTCGAGTTCGTGCGCCGGGATGCCCGGGCCGCGGTCGAGCACGCGGATTTCAAGGGTGTCGCCGTCGATAGTGCCGCCCTCGACGCGTGCGAGTTCGAGCTCGGCCGCGCCGGCGTACTTGAGCGCGTTGTCGAGCAGATTGCCGACGATGCGGCGCAGCGCATGCGGGCGGGTGAATATCGGCGCGCCGAGGTTTCCGCTCAATGCGACCGCTTTGCCGGTGTCCTGGTAATCGCAGACCAAACTGTCGAGGAATGCATCCAGATCGAGCTTGATCGCCGCTTCGGCCGTGCCGTGCGCGCTGCGCGCATAGGCGACGCCTTCGCGCACCAGATGCTCCATCTCGCCCAGATCGCCGAGCAGCTTGTCGCGTTCGGGCGATTCGTCCATGGCTTCGGTGCGCAGGCGCATGCGCGTGATCGGGGTTTGCAGGTCGTGCGAAATCGCCGCGAGGATCTGCAGGCGTTCGCGCAGGTACGCAGCGATGCGGTCCTGCATCGCGTTGAACGCCGACACCGCCTTGGCGACTTCGGTCGGACCGCCTTCCTGCAAGGGCGCGCCGCCGCCGCTGGGACTGAGCGAATCGGCCGCGCTGGCGAGCCAGGCCAGGGGCTTGGTGGCCAGGCGCACCGCGAACCAGGCGCACAGCAGCAACAACGCCAACTGGGCGACGAGTACGAACGGCAGCCATTGCGCGACCGGCATGGTCGAGGGCGTGACTTCGACGATCAGCGGTTGTCCGTCGCTCAGGGTGAGGTGCACTTGAAAGCGTTCCGGCCGCACCGAGATGGTGTCGGCGCGCACCGGAAAGCGCGGGCCGAGCGCCGCGCCGATCAGCCGGGTGATGTTCTGCGCTCGCTCGCTCAATTGCGGTTGGCCGGGTTCGCCGGCGCCGAGCACGTAACGGTAGGTGCGGCGCTTGAGTTGCGGCAGCCACTGCGTGCGCTCGGAGGCGGGAATGCGGTCGAGCACTGCGACCGAGGTGATCACGTCCTGCTCCAGATTGCCGAGCATCATCGAGGTGGCGGTGACGTAACGCTCGTAGAACAACAGTCCGAACGACAATCCGTGCGCCAACAGCAGGCCGGCGAACAGGATCAGGTACAGCCGCGAGGCGATGCTGCGCGGCAGCCATTTGGAACCGGCTACGTGCGCGCTCATGCCTCGTCGCCGACCAAGGTGACGGGCATGGAGAACACATAGCCCTCGCTGCGCACGGTCTTGATGTAGGTTTGTTCGCGCGCGCCATCCTGCAGGCGCTGGCGCAGGCGGCTCACCAGCAGATCGATGGAGCGGTCGAAATGCTCCGCATCGCGGCCCTGGGTCAGACTCAGCAACTGGTCGCGGCTGAGCACGCGTTGGGGATGATCGAGGAACACCCGCAACAGACGGAACTCGGCGCCGCTGAGCGCGACGGCGGTGTCCTGCGGATCGAGCAGGTGGCGCGCGGTGGTGTCCAGGCGCCATTGGCCGAAAGCGAGCAGGCGGCTGGCTTCGCTGATCTGCAGGTTCGGCGGCAGCATGCGCGTGCGCCGGATCACCGCGTTGATCCGCGCCAACAGTTCGCGCGCCGAGAACGGCTTGACCACGTAATCGTCGGCGCCCATTTCCAGGCCGATGATGCGGTCGGTGGCGTCGTCGCGCGCGGTCAGCATCAGCACCGGAATCGAGCGGTGCTTGCCGGCGCGCAGGTTGCGGCACAGCACCAGGCCGTCTTCGCCGGGCATCATCACGTCGAGCACGATCAGGTCGACCGCCTGGGTGTCGAGCAGCGCGCGCATCTCTCGGCCGTCGGCGGCGGTGCTGGCGCGCAGTCCGTTCTTGTGCAGATAGTCGGCGACCATCTCGCGGATGTCGCGATCGTCGTCGACGATCAGGATGTGATCAACGTGTTTCATGCACCGATCCTGCCGAATGAAAGGCCGCTGTGCCGGGCCGCGCTCGCCGCGATTATGCCACCGGGCGGGCGCGGCGCCGGCCGAAGCGCGGACGGGCTCAACGATCGGCCAGCAATTGCTGGATCTTGGCCTCGGTCTGGGCGTAATCGCCTTCGCCGAAGTGTTGGTAGACCACGCGGCCGTCGCGGTCGATCAGGTACAGCGCCGGCCAGTAGCGGTTGTGGTAGGCGTTCCAGGTGGCATAGGCGTTGTCCTGCGCCACCGGGTACTCGATGCCGAATCGCTTGACCGCCGCGTCGAGGTTGCGGTCGATCTTCTCGTAACCGTATTCGGGCGTGTGCACGCCGACCACGGTCAGGCCGCGATCGTGGTAGCGCTGATGCCACTGTTTCACGTACGGCATGACCCGGATGCAGTTGATGCACGAATAGGTCCAGAACTCGACCAGCACCACCTTGCCGCGCAAGCCGGCGATGGTCAGCGGCGGGCTGTTGATCCAGCGCTCGATGCCGGCGAATTCCGGTGCGGTCGGCGCAGGCTGGGTGTGGGTGCTTTGCACCGGTTCGGCTTGCGCGCCCGGGGTACAGGCGACGGCGGCCAGGCACAGGCTGAGGGCGCACAGGATGGGTCTGAGAGTGCTCAGTGTCTTGGACATGATCGGTTTCTCGCGGGAGTGGGCGAAGGGAGGATTCAAAGGCCGGTGGAAACGGCCGGCAGCCACTGCGTGGCCCAGGCCGAGAAGGCGACGTCGTACTGCAGCAATTGCAGCAGCGCGACCGCGATGGCGACGGCGCCGAACGCGCGGCGGATCGGCACGGCATGGCGGTTGACGAAGGCCAGGCGCGCGGACACCCAATGGCCGCCGTAGGCGATGGCGAGCAGCGGTACGCCGGCGCCGAGCGCGTACAGGCCTAGCAGCGCGGTCGCCTTGGCCGGCGCTTGCGCCGAGGCGGCCAGGGCCAGCACCGAGGCCAGGATCGGCCCCGCGCACGGCGTCCACACCAGTCCGAGCGACGCGCCCACCAACACCGCGCCGACCTTGCTTGCGCGCGCCGGTCCGCCCGATGCGCGCAGCGCCAATCGCTGTTGTATCCGCGCGGTGAGCCAGTCGAACGGCGCCGACCATAGGCAGCTCAGTCCGGCCAACAACAGCATCGCGATCGCGGCGGTGCGCACGGCGTTCTGCAACTCGCCGGAGAACGCCGACAGCGCGCCGATCGCGATCCCGCCGGCGGCGAAGCTGGCGGTGAAACCGGCGACGATCAGCAGCGGTTCGACGCGGCTGCGCCCGGCGGTGGTGGCCAGCACGATCGGCAACACCGGCAGGATGCACGGCGAGGCGATGGTGGCTACGCCCGCGGCCGCGGCCAGCGCGTATTCGGCCAAGGCTTGCGCGGCCATCGCTCAGCCGCCCTCGTGCGGGGCGGGTTCTTCGGTCTTGATCCCGGCCGCTTCGAGAATCGCGTAGGCCACTTCGTGCGGTTGCGACAGCGCGGCGACGTGGCTGGAGGCGGTCGAGCGCACTTGCGCGCCGATGCGGCGGGCAGTATCGGCCTGCAGTTCCGGCGCGATCATGCGGTCGTTGCGCGCGATCACGTACCAGCTCGGCTTGCCGCGCCACGCGGCCTGGGTCACCGTTTCGCCGAACGCGCTGGCCTTGATCGGCGCCTGGGTGCTGAAGATCAGGCGCGCGTCGCGGGCTTTGAGGTCGGGGGCGAAATCCTCCGTCACCGCGCGTTGGTTCAACCACAGGAAGCCGTCGTGCTCCTGCAGTCCGCTCAGACCGTGCGGAGTGGGAAAACCGTGGCCCTGATCGCCGGTGTTCTGGCCGACGTCGGGCGCGAACGCGGCCACGTAGACCAGGGCGCTGACCCGCGGATCGGCGCCGGCCTGGGTGATGACGGTGCCGCCCCAGGAGTGTTCGACCAACACCACTTGGCCCGGCGCGTTGGCGATGGCGCGGCGGGTGGCGTCGACATCGTCGGCCAACGAGGTCAGCGGGCTGTGCACGGCGACCGCGCGCACGCCCCAGGACTGCAGGATCGGGATGACCTTGTTCCAACTGGCGCCGTCGGCGAACGCGCCGTGGACCAGAATCACGGTGGGCGCCGCGGCGTTCTCGCGCGCGACGGCATCGGCGGCGGTGGCCGAGAACAGCGACAAGGCGGTCAGGGCGGTGAACAGCAGGCTGCGGTACATGGTGGGATCTCGTTGGGAAGGTGTGGCTATTGCAAGGCCGCGGCCTGTCCGGGTTGTGTCGCGATGGGCGGGGTTTTGTAAGCCAATGCCGCCGATGCGCGGCGATGTACGTGCGCTTACAAATCCCCGCCGGCGCGCCGCGCTCAGACGATCTCGAACACCACTTCGACGTTGTCGCGGATGGCGTGCGAGTACGGGCAGGTCTGATGCGCGGTTTCGACCAACTGATGCTTTTGCGCATCGCTCAGGCCGGGCAGGGTCACGGTCAACGCGACCGAGAGCAGATAGCGGCTGCCGCCGTCGGTCTTGCCGAGCGACACCGAAGCGTCGACCTCGGTGTCGGTGGGAGGACGGATGCCCAGTTGCGCGCCGGCGAGTTGCATCGCGCCGATGAAACAGGCCGAGTAACCCACGCCGAACAATTGTTCGGGATTGGTGCCGGGCCGGTTGGAACCCGGCGTGCTGAGCTTGACCTCCAGCGCGCCGTCGTCGGAACGGCCGCTGCCGTCGCGTCCGCCGGTGGTGTGGGTACGGGCGGTGTACAGCACTTGTTCGGTGGTCTTGATCATGGGAGTGCTCCAGGGGATGAAAGGCGAGGCGTTTGCGTTCGCCGGTTAGGGGTTGGAAGTGGATAGAAGCCCGCCGCAGGCGATGTGCGGTGTTCAGGACTCGGGCGCGGTGGCGAGCACGGAGGTGCCGCAGGTGGTGTCGGGAAGGTTCGCGAAGTACCGCATGTTCGACTCCTGAGGCCGCCGGCCCGTTTGGGATGCGGCTATTTCGGAGCGCGGCGGTATCGTCAGAGTGTCGGGCGGGGCGCGGATTTGTCAGCCAAGCGCAGGAATCGGGGCGCGGATACGTTCGGATACAAACCGGGCCGCTCGTTCGAAAGCGGCCCGGGGAAGCGGGTTTGCCTGCGGCGGCCGGGACCGCCGCCGGAACGCCTCAGGCTTCGCCGCGGGCGCGATTGCGCCAGTCGACGTAGCGCTGCAGCAAGGCGTCGTCGAGCGGCGGGCAGACGTCCAGGCCGCCGAGCGCATCGACTGCGTTGCCGATCCGGATCGCGCCGAACGCGATCGCCACGCCGGGTTCTTCGGCCAGATCGGCCGGCAGGATCGTGGCGATGTTGCGGGTCGATTCGTGCGCGGCGCAGCGCGACCGCCACTCGCGGTAAGGCACGACCGCGACCGGCGGCCCGTCGCTCGCGACGATCGCGGCGGTGAGCCGGCTCAGTGCGAAGGCCTGCGGGTGGGTCAGATTGAGGCTGCGTCCGCGGCTGTCCTCGCGCAAAGAGAGCGCTACGATGAACTCGCTCATCTTGTCCACCGGCATCCAGTTCAGCGTGTCTTCCAGCGCCGGGATGCAGCGATGGCGCAGGCAGGCGTCGATGAACAGACTCCAGGTATCGCTGTCGTTGCTGATGGCGCTGTGCGATGCGCCGCAGATATGCGTCGGCCGGTAGACCGTATAGCCCAGACCGCGGCGGCCGCCCAGGCGCAGCAGTTGTTCGGCGACCCATTTGCTTTGCGAGTAACCGGCCGACAAGCCCTGCCAGCGCGCGAACAGTTCTTCTTCGGTGTGGACCTCGTGCCACGACGGATGTAACGCGACGGCTGGATTGCGCACCGCCGACACATGGTCTGCGCAACCCCTCCCACCCCGGTAAAACCTCCCTTCTAGCCGGCCCGGTCCCGGCCCCGCACGGCCCGGCGACCCGGCAGTCCTAAGCCGAGTCCGAGGCAGCCCTGCCGGGCCGGCGCCGGCCTGGCGCCCCGCCCCATCTCAAGGCCGAGGCGCGAGCCGCCATAGCCTCCGCAGGACACGCAAGGGAGACCCCGGTCACTATCCCGGCGTCGGCGTTGCTGGCATTCCTTGACCCCCAGCAGGGGCTCTTCCAGGATGAGGCCGCGAGTGATGAAGCCCACGCATGAGGGCCGTCACGCGCTCTTGCAACGACCGGACAGTATCGTCGGTCGCTCGCTCGGGGGCATTCGGATGCCGCCGCGAAATAGACATGGAGAAAGGCACATGCCCGCGCTCAAATTTGACCTTCTGGCGACCAGACTGGCCCCTTTGGTCTGCATCGTTGCTGCCTGTGCGTGCGCCTCCACCGCAGGCTCGCTATCGGCTAAGGAGAACACCACCATGACGGAATCATTGCCTAACGCCTCTGACGAGACGCTCAGCGCACAGGAACTCAACCGCAAAATCTTGGCCTGGGTTTTGAGTGTGAGAGACGCCCGTGACTTGTCCGGACCCAGCATTGAGGCGCACACCGGCCTTAGCCTGAAGATCGACGCGGGGAACCCGAACAGTTTCCGTGGGGTGGGAGCGCTGGCAGAAGGGTGGCGCTACTCGTTGTACTCGGTAAAGAACGTCCCCGGTCCGAGCCCCCACGCTGTCATGTTCAGCATGGGGCATACCACCCCCGACTACGCCGATATGACGCCTGTGTGCGTTGGCCTGGAGCATTACCAATCCGCGCTGATCGCAGCTGGATTCAAGCCATCCCAGACCCCTCCACGTCTCGGCACTGAGTATAGGTTTTTCCGTACCGACAAGGTATCGGCACGCATCGATCTCAATGGGAAGACAAAGCGCTATGACGAGCACCTTTGTGTATCTCGGGTGTTCGTTACGGCCGCCGCCCCCCAAGGATGACCAAGCATGGCAACACTTCAGGAAGAACTAGAGGCGCGGCATAAGCTGGACGCAATGCTTGCCGATTTTGAGCGGCAGGCGCGCACCGACACCGCGAACCCCGGAGAGATTTTTCGTGGCGTGCTGGACAGCACTCCGGAGCTTCGCGAGCAGTACGAACACGCCGTTAAGGGCGGGCATTTGGTCGGCCTTGAAGCCGAAACCGACGCGAGGTTCAACGGCAGCTACAACGGCGACAGCCGCACCATGCGCTTATCGGTGGCGCAGTTGATTGAGGCCGATTCAAGGCTCAACCCAGAAGATGCGCTATCCAACGTCAACGCCGTGCGCTACACCGCCGGCCATGAGATTGACCACGCACTCCACCGTGAGGAGAACGCTCGGCTTGCGGAGCGCTTCCACGCCCAGGTCGGAGCAATCGCGAATGGCCCGTCACCTCACGACTTTACAGGGCCAGTCAAGGAGTACAACGAAGGCGCGCGCGTGAGTGAAGCGCGTGCAGAAATCTCGGGGTTCAACACTGTTGCAGCCCAAGTGAAGCGCGACAACCCCCAGGCAACATTGGCCGACCTCTATGAGGCTGACGGCGGCGTTTCAAACTACATGCACAGCGACCACGCTGAGTTGCCCACAGTCACAATGAAGCCGGGCTTACACATAAAGCCCGACCTGCAGCTAGACGCGGCCAAGAGTCTAGAGGCAATGGCAAAGACGTTTTACGACGACCACAAGGGCTATCCCGCGCGAAACATCGATTGGGCGTTCGGGCAAATTTATCGCCACGAGGCGATTGCCCAGAAAGCACACCCCGACCGCCCGTTCCCGGAGATCAGAATCAACGTTGAGGCTCTCGGCGCCGACGTGAAGCTGCCGCCGGACTTCAGGGACTCCAGTCCCGTGCGGGACCAACAAGCGCCGCCTTCCGAGCGTCCCGCCGCGCCGGGGGCCGACGACCCCACTAACCTAGATCACAAACTCTTGGAAAAGATCAGGGGCAGCGTGCGAGACCTTGAGCGAAGCATGGGCAAGCCCTGGGACGAGCAAAGCGAACGCATGAGCGCTAGTGCGCTTTCGCTGGCGGTCGGCAATAAGTTCGGCCCTGGCGATGACGTGAAAATCACCCTGAACCGCCCTACGGACCAGAATGCGGCGGGCGAACTGCTATTCGTATACCGAGAGGGCCGCAACGCATCCCCTGACCCCGCCGCTAACTATGCGCACATGCCGGTCGAGCAAGCGCTGTCTTTGCCGGCGACGGAACGCTATGCGCAAGCTACGACGATGCGCGAAACGCAGGCGCTCGACCAACAGCGCGAACAGCAGTTGGCGGCGCAGAAAGCCCAGTCGGCGGAGCAGTCGCAGACCGGGCCACAGATGCAGCACTAGAACAGCTGCGCCTGATCATCCGTCCAGCTCTTGACGATCAGCTCGCCGGCCGGAGTGTCCCTGCCGTGCTGGCCGATCGTGTACTTAATCTGCAGAGGGATGATGTTGAACCCGGCGAAGACCTCGCGGATCGCCGGGTGATCGTTGATCGAGACCAGGGCTTTGCCCTCGATCGACCGCAGCAGCCCAGCCATGCGCTCGTACTCGCCGAACGGAAAATCGACGCCATAACCCTCGGTTTCCCAGTACGGCGGATCGAGGTAGAAGAACGTCCCCGGCCTGTCGTAGCGCGCAACGCAGTCATGCCAGGGCAGATGCTCCACGATGACCTTGGACAGGCGCAGATGCGCCATGCTCAGTTCCTCTTCGATCCTGGTCAGGTTTAGCCTCGGGGTGATGCCGCTGGTCACGACGCCGAACGTCCGGCCGTCTACCTTGGCCCCGAAGGCAAGCTTCTGTAAGTAGAAGAATCGTGCCGCGCGCTGTATGTCCGTCAAGGTTTCGGGCCGCTCCATCGTGGCCCACTCGAACATCTCGCGGGACACCAGAGACCAGCGAAACATCCGCACTAGTTCGTCGAGATGGTGCCGCACGCAGCGATACAGTCGAACCAGCTCGCCGTCGATGTCATTCAACACCTCCAGGTTTGCCGGATAGGGCCGAAGCATCAATGCGGCTGCCCCGCCCGCGAATGCTTCGACGTAGCAGTCATGCGAGGGGAAATGGGGATACAGGTGTTTTAGAAGGCGGCGCTTGCCACCGGGCCATGGAATGATCGGGCCTGTCATATTCTCAGCTCTTGGGATGGTGCCGGCCGACACTGACCATCCTCCGCGCAGGGGGATGGGGCTTCGGCCAAAGGCACGCGCTGAGACGCGTGTACTACGGCGCCAGGTCGGCGTTGCCGCGCTGACCTGGCGCCCTGTCTTACAGTTCGGCGTCTGCCGTCCAATCGACGACGAACGCGCAATTCCCGGTGGCGGTCGCGAACACGCCCACGCGCAGGCTATCGACCGTGGGATTGTCCGCCGCACCGGTGTTCGTGTTGAGCGTGTACGAGAACGTGGCAGCCAAGGTGGGCGCTGCTCGCATTACACCACCGAACGGAACGCGCGCCGATTGATACGAACCGCTGCTGGTATAGAAATCGGATGCATAGCGACCCATTGCGAAGTAGCGCCGCGCGAGCAGCATTTCGAGACACTGCGGCCGCCACTCAAAAGCCGTCGCCGCTTTGCCGGTCTCGACTTGCACCGGCCCGATATCGAACGTGCCGGACTGCTGGCCAAGCGCGCCCGAACGCGAGTTGAAGGTGCTACCCGCGTCAAACCAAAAGTTCAGGCCCAACGAGTCGTTGAGGTTCGTTCCTGCGGTCTTACCCGACACGCTCGGCACACTGACCGTTAATGAGTACCGCGCCCAGGCCGTCGTCAGATTGAGCTTCGTCGCCCCGATGCCGACAACAGCGGCCGATGGTGAGCCGCCCGTGCCGAACGACTGGAAGAGTTCGACGCCGATCGCGCGTGCGGCGTCGGCCTTGGCATAGAAACTGATGGTGACCGACTGCCCGGCAAGCGTATCGGCGCCCTCGATCGACTGCCCCATCAACGCGTAGTTGCTCGCGCCAACCGCGCTCGCCACAACCGCGCGGTGGAAGTATCGCGGAGTGCCTGGCACCGTTGTCTGTCCGTATGCGAAGGACTGTCGGCTCGGTGCGACGGTGGTTCCGACCGACCCAGTAAACCAGCGATCGGCAAGGTAGCGCGTGCCAGTGCCGGCAGCGAGCGACGTACCACGCTGCCAGATACTGAAATCGCCATTGATGAGGCAGTTCTTCAGGCCCTTGTTCCACAGTGCGGCACCGGCCGCAACGGTTGCGGGCGAATCAACTTCGAGCGTGCTCAGCTTGGTCATTGTCGTTTACTCAATCGTGATGAGGTCGCCCTCTTCGGACTCCAATCGGGCGAGCTGCTCGGTTTCGAGCAGGCCGCCGGCATAAGTGAAGATTCGTTCCTGAAACTGCGTGCTGGTCAGACCGCCACGCACCGATTCGACCGTCACGCGGACGCTGTAGGCACCAGGCGGCAGGACGAGCGTGTTAGCCGTTCCGCTTATGCCGCTGGTCGTCGTCAGCAACGTTGCGCCGCGATACGCGCGCACGGTGTATGTGGTGCCCGGCTCCGGTCCGATACTGCTGGCGTTCTGATCTACGAGCTGGTCAGCCTGGCCAACGCGATCGCGATGCGCCCACGTCAGCGAGACCGGGTCGGTAACGTCGGTAACCGGCTGCGTCACACCTTTGATTTTCAGATTGGCGGGCGGATACGGCCGCGCCGCGCGCCTGGCCATGACCAGGCTGTCGATCGGCGCGTCCGCTACAGCGAGCTGCTCGCTCGGTGTCCGCGTCAGCAGCTTGACGTTGACGGTTTCGGCATTGAGGTACTCGCGCTCGTCCGATGCCGCGTACGCGTCGTAGAACCACACACGCTCGCCGGCAACATGCAATGCGGGAACGGTATCGCCGCAGCCTCGGGCGAGCGTCACGCTGCCAGTCGTGACGTCTATGGCATCGACGCGGCATATCTCGCTGCCCCACAACGCGGCGCTGCCAACCTCGACCTGGTCCAGGCGTCGCCCGCCGGTCAGAACGAACGCGGTGTCGATCAGTGTCGAGGCCGAGCTGATGATGGCGGCGGGGCACCAGTCGCCGACGTTGGTTTCTCTGTACGTCTCGCCTTGAGCGGCCGTGGCCAGAACGTAATTCAACGCCAAGCCGGAAGGCTCCGTACCCACTACCGCGACAAAGCCCGACTCCGGCGGCACGGCCGCCAGCTCGGCAGCAGTCAAGTTGCCCGCCAGCTCAACATAAGGCGCCTCGAAAACTCGACGGAACGGCGCAGGCTGCGGAACTTGCGACACCGGCACCCACTCGCCGGGCGACGGGTCTACGTAGACCGAATCCGGAAGGTGCGACACATCCTGCATTGCCACCAGCTTGATCGATGGCTCCGGACGCTCGTTGCGCACGATCTCGCCCACGATGCAGACCATGTCGGCGATACCTTCCTCCGGATACTGCAGGCGGAAGGCAGTAGCGCGCCGCAGCGCATAGTGACGGCGGTTGACGGTCATGGTGAAACGCGCGCGCGGGGTCGCCGCTTCCTGCAGTTCGCGGCGAGCGACGCGAATAGCCAGGTCTTCGGTCGGAATCTCTCGCATCGTCCGCGTGGCGCCGACTACGCCGCCCATCGAAGCTAGCAACCCGAGCTTGCGGACCGGCGTGGTCGGCCGGCCCATTCGCTTGAGCGGGTCGTACCATTCGACCACGACCTGGTTAATCGCTTCGTTCTGAATGCTGGCTTCCTTCTTGAACTCCAAAATGTCGTCTTTGCCGATGATCGGCAGGCTGGCCAGGTCGTAGTTACCGCGCAGCAGGTCGAGGTAGTACTGCCCGTCGCGCAACGATTGCTGCAACGCGCCGCCGATGACGTCAACAATCTGCTGCTGAAAGCCGCGCATATCGTCGGCGCTAAGGCCCGTGTAGCTAGCGCACAGCCCAAAGCCCTCGGCGTGCAGTGTGTCGGCTGCAGCGCGAAACGATGCGTCGTTGATGAGTCCGCGCGGTTCACCTTGCCCCTTATCGAGGTCGGTCAACGTCTGGTAGAGGATGTGCGCCGGGTTCATGGCATAGACCTGGCCGGCGGCCAGCGGAATGACCGCCTTCTCCGGATACCAGACACCGTTCGCATCCCAACCCTTGAGCACACGGCGCCACCGGAAGCTCCAAGGCTTCGGGTAGGGATTCATCGCACCAACTTTGCCGCCGCGAAACACCAGCGTGGTCAGGCCGCGAAAGGCAGATTGCTTGGTTCCGAACCGCGAGGCCAGGTAGTCGTTCGGCTGCTGCGTCTGCTCGCCCATCATGACGTCCAGCGCGCCGACGATGCCGCCCTCTTGCTTCTCGCCGCCCCACAGCTTGGGCTTGTTGATGAAGATGCGCCCGCTCGTGGTCTGGTTGCCCTTCCACGCCTCACGGCCACCGCCCCATATCTCGACCAGCGCGTCGTACTCACCGTGGCCGATGCCGTAGTGCAGCCCCATGTTGTACCAATAGCCGATGGTTTGCTTCTTACCCGCGCCCATTGACGGCCTCCCTGCGCGCACGCGCGGCGACGCGTTTCGCAAACCAATCGTCCATCGCCTCCAACTCATCGGCTGGAATGCCGTTCTCCAGGAACGCGGCGAAGTCGAGGCCGCGGTCGCGGCACCAAACCCGCGTCATCGTGACGCAGAGCAGCTCGGCGCGAACGTGCTCGATGCGAACAATCACCGTGGTGACGTCGGTCATTTCTTACCCTTCGACTTGATCGGCGTTGTACCGTCCTGGACGAACGCCAGAACCTGGGCGTCCTCGTGAATCACATCGCCGAAGTCCCAGCGGATCGGCCGCCCCTCTTCGATCTGAGGGACGTTCGCCTTCATTGCTTCGGGCTTCTTCGGCTTGGGCTGCAGCGCCACAACGAGCACTGCAGCAACAATCTGGATTGCCCACCAAACCCATGCCATCTGCTTTCTCCATCAGTGCTGCCCGTTCCTAGGCATCCATACGAGCGTCGCCCGCACGTCAAACACGAAAAACCAGTTTCAAACGCTCACCACACCGGCAGGCCGTCGAATGGATTGCGGCGCGGCATGTGCAACTGCCCGCCGTAGTTGTCCTCGTTGTCGAAGTACTCGCAGTCGGCCCAAGTTCCGGCACAGCCGGGAAACGCCGTGATCGCCGACCCTTGCGGCAAGCCCACAAGCGGGTAGTCCAGCCAGATCGTTCCACCATCGTGCGAATCGATATCCCGCCGTTGCTTCGTGCCGAACGGCCCGTCGTACTCGATGTAGCCGCCTGCGAGCCGTCCGCTCGGCACGGACAGAAATCCGGGCGCCTGCACCTGGACACCCGACACACTGGCGATAACGGTGTTAATCGCGTGCGCATCACGGGAGACGTTGCATTGCCCACGCCCGGCGCTATACAGAGCGAGCGGGCAGCCGATGCCCCAGCAGCGGTTCTTGCCTCTGCGCACGGCCGCCGTGCGCGACGGCTCGCAGCTCATGACGACGGTTTCGTCGTTCTCGAACGGCACCGCCATGACGCGTCCGATCCACTCCACCTCGGCATCGGCGTCTTCGTAGTGCTTCGCGAAGATCACCAGGCCCACGTCCTCGGTTGGCGAGAATGGCCACCAGTTCTCAACCACCGGCAGCGATCGCGGCAGCTTGACCGTTCGTGTTGCCTTCTTGATCTCCAGTGATTCCTGCAGGGCTGACGCTTGCACCGGCCCGCCGACCGGCAGGAAGGTGACACCGTTATGCACGATCGGGCGGTCGGCCGTGGTGTAGCGCCAGTGGACGCTGCCCCGGACGAAGTCGAGCAAGCGAATCGGCACACCGTCGCTGTAGCTGGTTTCACGCGCGTTAAACGTCATTCTGCGTCCCTTTGAAATTCACGCCGACGCGGCCGATGCCATCCGCGTCGGTCAGGTGCTGTATCTCGACCTCATCGCCTGCGCCCTCGGAGAACGAAAGGAAGCTGACGAGGCGGATGGCGTCAGCCCGCACGACGACACCGAGAGATGCGTCGAGCGTGAGCTGCTCGGTGTCCTCGTCGATCTCAGTCCAAGCGGTGATCCGCCGATAGAACACGGTTCCGTCGTGCAGCTCGATCCGAATGTCTCGGCGGTTTACCGCGCCACGCGAGAACCGCGTATAGCCACACCACTCGACCAACAGCGCCACATCCGACGCGGCAACGTTGGCGGTCACGACCAGGTCGCTAACCCAACTGGGAACCCACAACTCGCCAAAGCGACCGGACAGCGCGTACAGCACACCACGCATACGCGCATGGTGCGCGCGGTTGGTCAGCGTCCAGCGCAGGTTGTCCACGCGAAAGCTGATGCCAGGGCGATCGACCACGCTGACCAGGCCCGTCTCGCCGTCGAGCGGCATAACGTCGCGCTCATAAGTCGATTCACCGTCGTCGTCAGTGTTCGGCCGTTCCTCCAGTACGGGCCGTCCGCGATACGTGGCCGTCGGCCAGGTGGCCGGCCAGTCGCAAGGCTCGGCTATCTCGAAGGCGAGCCGCGTGTTGCCGGCGTCGTCATGCCAAAGCTTCTGCGTCGGCCACGAGGTCAGCCGCGCATTTCGGACTGGATAGAGCCGCGTACCTTGCGGCCAGGCGCGCGTCGTCGGACGAGACAGAATGAGGCGATCGGGCAGCCGCTGCTGAACCTCGACGACCTCGTACTTTGACGACGACGCCCACAGCATCGCCAGGCCACCGTCGCGGAAGTCCAGGCCAACGGTATCGACCATGATCGTCGATACACCCGAGGCTAGCGCACCGCCGAGACGACGCACGTCGGGGAAGATAGGCAGCGCCCACGTCCGCGACGACCAGGCAAACAGGGCGGCATCCATCGTGCGGCGATCTTTCGCACTTTTGGCTACGTCGAACTCGAACGCCCTGCGCGGAGCGATTCGATCTTTTCGCTTCTGTTGCTTCCCCGACTGCTTGGATCGCATGACGCTGGTCAGCCAGCTAAGACGCTCCAGCACACCGTCGCCGCCCCAGTCTGGTGTCCAGGTCCATGCAGTGATTCGGAAGCCGCTGATGCGAACCGCGTACGACTGCCCTTCGTCGAAGTCGAACGTGATCGTTGCATCGATCACCGGCGGTCCGTCGGGCGAGATGCGGACGCTGTAGGCGCGCTGCTGCAGCGGAGCGAACTGCAGGGGCGGCGCGGCCTGGCCGAATACGGTGATCCCTTCGGCGTTGGCCAGCAGCAGCTGCTCCAACGTGCGCGCGCGGCGGTAGGCATTCCACACGGTGACCGTGCGCAGTTGCTCGCCGATCAAGTTGCCCAGCGCGAAGTTGTCTGCGCTGACGTGGATGCGGTCGTACCAATCCGGGCCGAAGGTGGCCTGGCCTGCAACGCCGACGTTCTCATTCGCGGCGGGCTGGTGTCCGTAACCCTGTAGCCCGGATGCCGGTCCGACCAGGCGCACGTTCACACCGCGACCCAGAGGATCGAACCCTTGGGGCGGACTGAGCGACGAAGCCGGGTAGTTCCAGGCAATGGCGAAAATGGCGTGCATCAGTTGATCTGGTAGGCGTAGCCGTAGACTTCGGAGTTCGGTTGCCCGGCGGTCCCGTCTTTGCGGATGATCGGAAACAGCTTCCACTGGACGCCGCCGATCGATCGAATGTGGCCCGGCGGCACGTTGTCGAGCCGGCACCAGCGGATGCCCGGGGGAATGCCGAGCGGGCTGTAGACGAAGTTCAAACGCTCGCCACCGACATAGCAGGGGATCAAGGCGCCTCGGCCCGTCATTCCGCTGCTTGCGGTGAGCAGCAACGGCTGAACCGTCGCACGACCGTTGTTCATCGTGCGGAAACCGCCGGTAAAACGGTTGCCCTGGCCGCTGAAGTACGAGTCGTACCAGCGGGGCGTTATGCCGTCGGAGTCGGCGCGAATCTGCGTGCCGCTGCCGAGCCTGGAGCTGTCGTCCGCGCAGTCGAACGGGATGGAGTGACGCGTGTTATAGAGGCTCGAAATGTAGTTCGGGTCGTAGTGCCAGCGGCATGCGAAGTTGAACACGCCGGTAGTGATTGCGCCTACGCGGCGAAGCTGGCCAATGCCGGCATGCTTGTAGATGCCCGGAGCGGTCTCGACGCACACATAGAGGTACGGCGGATCGCTCGGGCCGTTGGCGAAAAAGTGATACGCCTGGAAGGCGCCGAGCATCGCGTTGGCCCGAGTCTTGATAGATCCCGCCGCCTGGTTCTCCGTGCCGTTGGCCGCGTTGTAGGCGTTATGGCAGTACGTCATCAAGTTCGGGCCGGGGTCGTTGCTCGCTCCGGCGACGATCTCGCCAAGAAACGACCCCGAGACATCGCCCTTTGTCAGTTGCAGCGCCTGGCCGCTGACCGCCGTCCGCGCACCGAAGTAGTTAACGGTGAACCCGGAAGAGATCGCGAACGATCGCAGCTTACTGAGCAGGTCCAGGACGTCGGTCGCACCACCTGTTTCGTAGATCGCCATGAGTTAGTCCAGCGCGATCGCGCAGTAGTGCTCGAAGCCCGAGCGGTTGACATTAGGAATGGCGATGAAGTCGATCGCGCCCATTTGCTCGATCGTCTCCGCGCTGTTGCGGTGACCGGTTATCCAGACGACGCCATCGAACTCGCCCCACTGATGAATCGGCGCGGTGTGCTTGTAGATGACGACGGGCAACGACGCCTTGGAGCCCTCGTAGTTGTCTCCCCATTCCCTCGGCATCATTTGTCCGTTCACTTCAAGCGAGTACGGCCAGGTTCTGGCGGTGCTGTTCGAGTACCCGGTGCCATCCGCGCTGCTTGAGCTGTCGGACCTATTGCCGACCTGGATCATCTCCCCGTTCGGAAATATCGCCGCCAAGCAACAGTTGTCGCCTGTGGAACTGCCAACCGAGCCGGGATCGCACGGGTTTCGATAGCGGGCGATGTTGCTGATGTCCCAACGAGCGCCGAGGCCCGGATACGGTGCGCCCACCAGATACGGAAACTGATGGGCGTCGGGCGTCTCGTAGGGCAACCCGAAGCCGATGTATGCGAACTGGTAGAACGACGAAACTCGCACCGCGATGATGACGCGGGCGCCATTGACGGTGATCCAATACGCGATCGGCGTCTTGGACAGCAGCAGCGCCTTGTTGCCACTGTGGTTGGGCACGTCGAGCACCGACATTTGCGGATCGAGCCAGTAGCGATAGCCACGGAACACTAGGTTGAAGTAGTCGGTCGGCACGTTGGTATCAGTGAACCCCGCCGCGTAAATCTTCTGCGCGCCGTCGTAGCCCGGCGCCTCCCATGCGAACTCGACGCGCGACGACACGTCCCACTTCATGCCGGTGTCTGCGAACAGCCTGACCTCAGTCATCGTCAGGCTTGCCGTTTGTGCAGCCGTGATGTTGATCCGCCAGTAGCGATGCGCGCCGGGCGCGACGGTCACGAGAAAATCACGGCGCGAGTACTGGGCCGGCCACGTCTGCCCGCTCCACGCTTGGGCTACGGTCCACGCGCTGCCATCGTCGGACCACTCCAGTGCGAAATCCTTCGGCGAGGTGTTGACCGCTCCGCACCAGATGGCGACGGCGCGCACTTCAGTCGGAACCATCATCTCGACGCGAACGGTGCCTGGCAGAGCAGACGCCGGAATGGCAGTGTCTGTGATCCCGTCGAACAACTGCGCGACGTTGGTCATGCTCGCGGTGCGATAGGTCGTTTCGAGACAGCCGCCGAGGCGAAGGCGCTTCCACTTCGGCCCGGTATTGAGGGCGAACTCGTCGCCTGCCTGGAATGCCGTCGTGCCGGCGACGATTCGGAACTCCACAACGGCGCTTGTGAAGTCCACGCCGACGGTCGCCGTGCCCAGTGCGCCGGTCGTCGTACCCGTGACGTTGAACGTCGTTGCGCTGCTTGCGACGACGTGGATGGTCTCGGTCACCGACGATGCGGTGCCGATGTAACCGCCCACGGTGCCGCCAGGGCCGCGCAGACGGCCGTTGCCGGCGCCCGTGAAGGTCAGACCCCAGGCGTGCCCAGTCGCCGTCAGGAACGCATCCAGCTTCGTCAGCAGGTCAGCGTAGTTAGTTGCGGTGCCGATCTTGGTGGTCATTCGTTATCCCGGTCCCAAAGTGCTGCTGTTCGTGTTGATGACGTTGACCACCTCGCGCTCCAGCCAGCCCGAACTCACAAGCGCCTCGCCAATGGATTTGACGTCCAGCACGTTGATGAAGCGAAAGCGGTTGTTGACCGTTGGCGACCCCATCGCGCCGACCAGGCCGCCTTCGGCGTAGCCGGCGCGCGGCGCGTGTATCTGGCGAATCGGCGCGTGCGGGTAGCGCCCCTGGTTGAGCGCGTCGAAGATGCCCATGCCATAGCGCCGCACCTGCGACGCCTTGATGACGTACTCGCCCGCGTGGACGATGCCCTTGGGCTGGTACTTGCCGCCGTCGCCGGTGTAGCCGCCGTCAGCGAAGCCGGACGTTGCCGCGCTGGCTGTCGCGATCGCTGTCGCCATCTGAGACGCAGCGATACCGCCCGCCGTCGTAATGGCGGCGGTCATCGATCCTGCTGCGGTAGCGCCGCCAGCACCTATTGCCGCAGCGATCGTCGCTGAGCCGGTGGCGGCACCGGTCATGACGCCGGCACCCAACGCCGCTGCACCGGCCGTCGAGGCGGTCGCGATCGCAGCGGTCGTCGCAACCGCTTCGACGCCTGTGTCAGCGACCTTTGACACGCGTGACAGTAGCGATGCGGTCAGGGCTTGGGCGCTCTGCGCCGCTGCGAACTGCGCGATGCCCTTCGTCATATCCAGTAGAAAGCCGGTCACGGCGTCACGCAGGCTCGTCGTGCCATCGGTGAGCGTGGTCAGCAGATTGGAGAACGACCCCTCGAATGTGTTGGCGATGGACTGCTGCAGCAGATCGGTCGTGCCTTGCATCCGCTCCAGTTCGGCGCGGATGCGCGCGACATTCTCGACCGCATTGGGATCGCCCGAAGCGTCCGCGAGCGCCTGCATACGCGGCAGCAGGCGCTCCACGGTAAGACCCTGCTCGCGGTAGAGATCGAGGAGTCGTTGACGGGCGTCGTACTCGGTGATCGCGCCCGCTTGCTGCTGCGCCTGCACCGATTGCTCCTGCCGCTGCAGGTTGCTAAAGGTCTGCTGCACCTGGCGGTCAACTGCTTCAAGTTCTGCTTTCGCGACGTCGGCGTTGAACAGCTTGCGGTAAAGCGATGCGTTCGCCTGGTCGCCGATCGACATGAAGTAGTCGATCGTTTCCTGATACTTCTTTGTGGCCTCTGCGGTCGCAGCCTCGACGATCTGGCCCGTGGATTCGAGCAGCAACTGGCGGCCGCTGTCGATCGTGTCCTGGACCTGCCTTTTGAACTGCTGGTCGATCGCGGCCAGCCGCGACTGCAGGTCGGTCGGCGAGAACTTGTTGGTGGCGGCCTCCCGTTCAGCGGCAGACCGAGCTTGCGCGGTGGCGACCTGGGCAGCGAACAGCGGGCCGCGATTGGATGCGGACAGGCGCTCCGTTTCCGCGCGGAAGTCCCGCTGCGCCTCATTGAGGCGCTTGAGTTCAGTCGCGCCCTTCCTGGCCTCGGCCGCGGCCTCCCGATGCCCGCGCGCGACACCGCGCTCGGATTCCTTGGCCTTGTCATTCTCCAGGGTCAGGCGAATGCGTTCGTTGTTCAGCTCGCGCAGCCGCCTTACTTCCTCGCGCGGCGCAGAGCCTGCGTTGTTCTTCAGCAGGCTTTGCTCGAACTCTTCGCGCATGCGAAATGCTTTGCCGTACTGCAGCTCGGATTGATCGAGACGCAGCTTGGCTAGGTCGTCGTTGAGCTTCTCGGCGATACCGCCGAGGTTGGCTGCGGCTCGAATCTCCCGCAGCCCGGACGCGGCCGCACGCGCGGCAGCCTCGGCGCCGAACAGCTTCTCGATCAGTGCCTGGATTTTTGGACGCGCCGTGTCCATATCTACGCCGCTACGCACCAGGCTGTCCGCGAGCGACACGATTTCCTGGCGCGCTTTGGTCGTCGGCTGCTGGATGCCGGCCATGTTCTGGATCATGTCCGCGACGCTGCCCACCGCGCGGTCATAGCCCTTGGTCAGCGCGTCCAGGCGCAGCTCGTTGAACTTGATCTCTTCGTTGGTGAGGCGGATGGACTCGGTGAGCGGGCCAAACGTTTCGCCGAGGTTCTCGGTGCCCAGCTCGCGCAGCTCGGCGATTCGCGCCTTGATCTTCTCGATCTGCTCGGGCACGTCCGACAGCGTATCGACGCCCGACGCGGCCGGCGCTTTGTTGAAGTCGTCCAGCGCCTGGCGCGCACCCCGGAACCCCTGCTTGATCTCTTCCGAGGCGCGCTTGGATTCCTCGCCCGCGTTGTGCAGGTACGAGATCAGGAGCACCAGGCCGGTGATGACGATACCTACCGGTCCACCGAAGGCGCCCATCACCGCGTTCAAGCCGCGCATCGCCGCCGTCTTGATCGTGATGGCCCGCGACGCGGCCTCCGTCGCCGCCGCCGTGCGCGCGCTCGCGGCGGCCAATGCCGTCTCGGCAGCGACCAGGCGCGTCGTACCGGCGCCGCCCAGCGCGAGCGCACGCGCCTTGTTGACCTGGGCACGGGCACCCGCCTCAGCGGCTTGAGCGGCGAGCAGCTCTGCGCGAATCTGCTGCTGGGTCGCGATGACCGCCCGCGCCTTAGCCGCGACGGTCGCGGTCGTGGATGCCACCAGACGTCCCGCCATCGCAACGGCGACGAACCCGATCGTGTTGGCCAGAATGTCGAAGTTGTCGGCTACGCCCACGACCGCGCCCGACAGCAGCGACGAGACACCGTTGACCTGGTCGGCCTGGCCGATGTAGCGCGTGACCGCGTTCCCGAGCTGGGTGATGCTGCGTTCGATGGTGATCGGGAGCTGGGCGTACTCGGCCGCGATCTTGCCGGCCTCGCTTCCCGAGAAGGCTTTACGCAGCTTGTCGCTGGTGAGCTGGCCGTCCTCGGCCATCTTGCGCAGCTCGCCGCGCGTCACGCCGAGGCTGCTGGCCAGCGCCTGCATGAGGCGCGGCGCGGCCTCGTTGACCGAATTGAACTCGTCACCTCGCAGCGCACCCGCCGAGAACGCCTGCGCGAGCTGCACGATCGCGCCAGCGGACTCCGAGGCGCTGGCGCCCGAGACGGCCATCGCCTGGTTGATCGTTTCGGTCAGGCCCAAGACTTCGCGTTGCGACCCGCCTTGATCCTTCAAAGCCGCATTGATGCGGCTGTAGAGCGTCGCGGTGGACTCCAGCGACGACGACGTGCGCTGAGAGATGGCGAACACGGCGGCCTCGGCGGCGCGGAATTCCTCCTGCCCGTTGGTGGCCAGCTTGATGCGGGCGGTGATGTTTGCGTACTGGTCCGCCTGCGCGGCCAGGCCAGCCACGCCTCGCGCCGCTGCCTGGATGCTGAAGAATCCGACGAGCGCCGCGCGGGCGGCTGCGACTTGGCGCGTGACCTGGTCGGCGCCGCGTGCGACCTGCGCCAAGCCCGTCTCCGCGCGACGACCCTGCGTGTTTGCCTCGTTGGCCAGGCCGCGCATGGCGGCGCTGCCCTGTTGCATCGCAACCGCCACCTGGCGAGCGTTGGCGCGGACTACCAGGTTGACGGTGCGATCGGTCATTTGGGCTTCGCGGGTCGAGGGCTTCGCTTCTTGCGTTTGGGTTTCGGCTGGCGCAGGGCGTTAATCCACTCGGCCAGGCTCTTGCCGCCGAAGGCCATTGCGGCCTCCTCGGTGCGATCGGCACGCAGGCGCATGTCGCGCCTGGATGCTTCCTCGTAAAACAACTTCAACTGGCGGGCGGTGTACCGCCGGAGTTCGTCGGGCCGGTGTCCGTGGGCGATGAGGGTTGCGTGGATCTCGCCCCAGCCGACAATCTCGCCTGTTCGCGACGAATCGCCAGCTCGTTCATCGCGCTCTGGATAAAAAAATCGGCGTTGGTGCCCCAGAAGATCAGCAGCAGTTGGTGGCCCTGCACGGCATTCAATCCGTTGAGCCACGCGGCGTCCTTACCCGTGGCAGCCATCAGCAGTTCGATGGTCGCCGCGCGATTGGTGGCGAACACCTTGGTGACTTGCAGGAAGTCCGGGGCCTCGTTGGACGCCGTCATCAAAGCCTCGATCGCAGCCACGATCGGCGAGACGTGATCGTGCAGCATCAAGCTCTGCACGAAGCCAATCTCGTTGACGACGACCTTCTCGTTGCCGATCGTCAGCGTTCGCTCCGGATAGAGGACGCCCAGTTCTTCGACGCCGGCAGTGTCGGCGCCCTCGGGCGCCGACTGCGGTTGCGGTTTCTCGATCTTCTTAGCCATCAGGTCGTGCCCTTGAAGACCATGCGGCCGAAGCCACCCAGGGTCGGGTCCGCGACCTTGCCGCCGTCGAGCAGCACGCTGCCTTCGAGGTCGATCGTGCCGACGCCCTCGTTGTTGATGATCGGCAGCGATGCGGCAGGCTTGAACTTTGTGCGATACAGGTCGATAAGCACCGAGCTGCCATCGGTAGTGTTCTTGCCGTCGAATACGAGCCACACCTCTTCCGGCCGCTGCGTGAACAACGGCAAGGCATTGGATTCGGCGTAGCTATACGCGCCCTTGATCGGCTGGGTGATGCCCGAGACGCTGATGAGTTCGCCGATGCCGCCGAACTGCGAGTCGATGCGGTAGTGGGTGCCTACCACCAGGGTGACCGGCGACGCCGTACTATCGGTGAGCACGATGCTGCTCGTGTTGGGCTTGTCGAGTTTGAAATAGTCGCCGACCTTCAGATCAGCCGGCAGCGGTTCGTTGGTTACCGTGCCCGCGACGCGCTTGAACAGCTTGGAGTAGAAGCCCATCGCGACGTTGTCGGGACTGAAACCGTGCAGGCTCAGCGCGACCTTGACCGTCTTGGATTTTTCGAGGATCAAGTCTTCCAGCTTCTGGCCAGACCAGCTTTCCTTGATCGACTCTTCCTCGGTCTCGATGGTCAGGTCGAACTTCGGGCAGTTCTCTGCCCAGCGCAGCGCGCCAAGCGAACCGTTGGGCAGACGCTTGCCGATATGGAGCTTGCCCTGCAGCGAGAAATATTGCGTGTTGGTCGCCATCACTTGGTCTCCTCGGTGGCGTTGTTGCGGCCCTTGTCGCTGGCGGCGGCAATCGGAGCAATCACCTCCTGCTCAACGAGCCAGTGCGCGATGACGTCCGGAACCTCGATCGTTTCGCCGATCGCACAGTCGCGGCCTTCGTGGTTGTGGACTTTCAGCAGCTTCACTTTCATGCGATCACTCTCGTGGCGAAGAACAGAGGGAAAATTGCTTTGCCGCCTTCGTAGTAGCGCGGGGTGGTCGCGATCGGCGCACGACGAAAGGGCTTCAACCCGATGACGCCGCAGTCCCAGCCGACCACGCTGCGCAACAGGAGCGGGATTAGCGCGCCTGCGTCCTTGCGGGCGTCAGGGGCGCCGCGCGCATTGACGACCACCAGGCCGACGCCCCAGAGCTGGTCGATCACCTGGACGTCGCCCTGGCCGGTTCCGCTCATCGGGCGATCACCTGCATAGAAGACGTGCGCGGAAGGCGTGGCGGGTGCGCGCGGGTCGGCTTGGCCTTCGAGGCTGTCGAGTTCCTGCGTGCTGTAGACCGCGCGCAGGCCGCGCACCTGGTCTTTCAGGCGTGCGACGATCAACGCTTCCGGTGCGAGCCAATCCTCAGCAATCCGGATCACGGCAACACCTTTCGTCCGAAGACTTTGAAACCTGTCTCGAACTGCACGCCGCCCTCGGATTGCGGCCCCTCGTTGGGGTCGTCGATGCCGAGGCTGAACTTGCCGGTTGCAACCAGCTCCAGGAACTTCAGCGCGTCGCGGTAATCGCGGACCACCGGGTCGGTCCGCTCGTCGCCGTGGCGCTGCGGGTGCAGCTTGTAGCGCACGATGGCGCGCGCCCAGGTGCTGAGTAGCTTGGGGATGCGCGGCAGCGGCAGCTTGTAGCGTCGCGCGAGATAGCCGTCGATGAGCGCGTCCGCCTCGTCGATCAGCTCGATGATGCGCGACCGCGCTTCGTCGGCTGCTGCGATCTCGATGGCCGGGTAGCTGCTGCGATCGAGATCGCGCAACGTGCGGTCCATGAGTTCGGCATCGACGATGACCTCGTGGCTGGTGCTGGCCGTTTGGGCCAGCTCCAGCGCACCAGGTTCCTCCGCAAGCTGGACGAGCGAGATGTACACGTTTACTTCGGCGCCGGTTCTTTGGTCGCAGCCTTGGCGGCTGCGCTAGCCTTGCCGCCGCTGGCCTTGTCGTCGCTGGCCTTGTCGTCGCTGGCCTTGTCGTCGGCAGCGCCCAGCGAGTCGATGAGCTGCTCGACGGTGTCGCCGTCGATCACCGGACCGACGACCAGGTTAGGTTCGTTGAGAATCGCGCGCAGTTGATCCTGCGTGAGATCGGTGGATTCGAGAGGCACACCCTGGCGGGTGAACCCGATACCGGCGCGGCGGAAGCCATCGACGGTGGACTTGACGAGGATTTGGGTCATGACGGTTTCCGTTGTGTTGCCTTGGCTGCCCCAGGGCGCTGCCTGGGGCGGTCCGTGCATCGGCGGGAGAGATCAGTTCAAGCGGCTACGCGGTTAGGCGAGCCACGGCACCACGACGACTTCGACCACGTCCTTGTTGATGTTGGTCGCGCCGGCCGCGTCGTTCTCGGCCTTGGCGATCTTTTGCGCGGCGGCGCGCAACGACGCTGGCACCAGCAATTTGCGCGGTTTGATGCCGAGGCCTCGGCCGTGGTCGCCCTTCATATCGGTCATCGCGGCGAGCGCGGCCTCGAAGTTCTCCGGCGTCAGGTCTTGCTTGCTGCCGTAGGCGAGCTGCCACAGGCCAAAGCCGACGTTCCAGCGCGCATCGACGCCGTAGACGAACTCGTTACCGAAGAACACGTTGTCGTCGTTGAGTTGCGTCTTGGCGACGAAATTGGCCGCACGTCGACGCTGGAAGATCAGCGGCTTAATCGCCCGCGTGTCGTCGATGAGAATCCACGCCTTGCCCGAACCGCCGCCGAAGTTGCTGACCGAGATCGTTGCGCCCTGTTCGTCGAGCACCGGGTGATCCGTGTCGAAGAAATACTGGCCGTCGTAGCAGGCCTGATTGAAGCCGTTCTTCAGCAGGGCAAAGGTCAGCTCGTCCGGGTGCTCGGCAGCGGTGCGGCCCAACTCTTGAACCAGCGGCGCGTACGTGCCGTATTGATCGTCCTCGATATCCTCGCGCGGAACGCCGACGGTGTTCTCGAAGGTTTTGTTGCGGATGGCGTACTCGTGCAGGGCCAGATTCTTGATGACACGGTCGCCGATCCATTCGCGCATACGCGGGATCTGACCGAGCCAGCCGTACACGTTCTCCGACGTGCTCGACGGGATTTCAGTGGCGACGATCTTCCACTGCGATTCGTAGCCGGCAAAGCCGGTTTGGAACGCGGTGGAGAACGCGCGATAGAGGATGCTGAGATTGTTGCGGTTGAGGATCATGCTTAGGCGTCCTGGGCGAAGGGTGGAGTTAGACCTCGACCCAGACGCCGGAAGCGTCCACGTCGCGGATCACGCCGGCCTTCGGCCGCGCGTTGGTGTTGTGCGTCTTGGCGACGGTCTCGTCATCGACCACGTAGCAGTCGGCGCCGATATCCAGGCGCTTGATCTCGTCGGCCGCCGCGCTGTTCTTGAAGTTGAACCACGCGCCGCGACGACCGGCGACGGATTTTCCGCCGTCGCCGCCACCGGTGTTGTTGACGCTGGATTGCGCGACGCCACGCGTACGCTGCGCGGCGACGGCGGTAGCCGGAACGGCGAAGCCGGCGGCGTTGATGGCGTACAGCGCGCCGGCATAGATCACCGCGTTCGCGGCGACCGGGTCGCTGAGCAACACGCCGTCGCGGCGCCGAGTGTCACGATCTTTCAAGAGAGCCATGTGGGTGTCCTTAGTCGCTGGCGTGAGGTAGTGCGGCTCAAGCCGCGCTGGTCTTGGCGTACTCGGCCGGATCGACGCCCGTCGCCGAGCAGATGGCCAGCTCGTCGGCGTTCAAGCCGTGGACGTTCGCGACGACCGGTTGCCGCCCGCCGGTCTGCGTGCTGCTGAGCGCGGCGATCGGCGTCGCGGTCTTCAGGTAGGCGGTCAGCGACGCGATGCTTTGCTTGCCCAGATCACGCGCCCAGGTTTCCTGCGCGGCGAGCAGGCGGCCGTCGGCCAGTGCCGGCTTGACCAGATCGTCGATCGCGCGGTCCGTGTTCGTGGCAGTCAGCGCAGCGACCTGCGTCTTGAGTTCCTCGACCACTTCGACGCCGACGTACTTGGTCGGATCGGGGTTGGCGTTCGCAGGCGCGGCCGGCGTGGCGGCCTTCGTCTTGAGCGTCTTGCACGCCGCGACGACTTCCTCGGCCGCGACGGTGTCGGCCAGGCCGAGTTCCGTGCGCACGCTGGCCAGCGGGTCGGGCTTGTCTTTGAGAGTGGTCAGCGCGGCGATCGCCTGGGTTTCCAGGGCCGGCTCTTCGCCCTCGACCTTGATGGCGAGCGCGGCGCAGACGGCGAGCAGGAGCTTGTTCTTCATGGTGGTTTCCTCTTCCTCGTAATCGAAGGCGTAACGGGCGGCGGCACGCAGCTCGACTTGAGCCATGCCGTCCAGTGCGGGGTCGTTGGTAAGCGCGCCCATGAGCACTTCCAGGACTTCGCCGGTTTCGCCGTCGTAGGCGAACACCGGGCTGAAGTAGAGGTATTCCTCGTCCTGGATGAACTGACGGGCGCGCGGCGTGAGCGTCACGGTGGCGAACAAGCCGACGCCATCGCGCCAGGTCAAATCGCGAAACCGGCCGGCAGCCGGCGCGGGCTGTCCGTTCTTCTTCGCTTCCAGCGTCTGGTGCTCGTAGTCGATGACGAGCGGCGTCTGGTTGCGCTTGAAGCGCGCGATGACGCGGGCCGCGATCTGCGCGTCGATACGCCAGGCCGCGATGCCCTCCGGGCGGCCGTCGCGCGCGCGGAACTCGCCCGCCGGCATCACCTGGATTTCGTCCAGCTCGGGCGTGGTGCCGAGCTGGAACTGGGAATAGCAAGGGGCCACCGCGATCCGACCTGCGGTCTTGGCGGTGCATCGGGCTACGGGGGAATGGGTGCGCTGCATGACGGCCAGCTTCGGGCCGCGTGCGATTCCATTGGGATTAGCGCGCGCTACAGACTTTCGGTGCTCGGCCGGGGCCGGCGACGCCGTCTGGGCGCGAGGGCCGCGCCTGGTCGGCGGGCGGGTGGACCGGGGGTCGTTTCACCCCGTTCGGGAGAGTCTGCCCGAATATCGACCGGGTCGCTGGCCCTGGACCCGGTTTTAAACCGCTTTAAATCCGCCGCTGCGGCCCGAGCGGGGTGGCTGCGCTACGACGGGACCGCCCACGGCCCTCCGAGGGGCTTGTAGCGCGTCTCTGGCGACCGCCTCAAGCCAGGCCGGCGATGCGGTCGAAGTGGTCCGCGACCGTCTCCTCGATCCACGCCAGGTCATCCTCCGCCAGGCCCATGTACTCGCGCGCAGGGATGGCCGCCGGACCAGGTGCCATTCCGGCCTGGCCGCCGAACTGATGGATCGCCGCATAGGCCACGTTCGCGGTGGCCACCTCGGCGAAGTCGGCACCCCAGTCTGGGCGCAGCTCGCCGCGTAGCTTGCGCTCGCGCACGAGCAGCGGCCCGGTGTAGCCCTTCTTCGACTTGCGCTTGGCATACCTCGGCGTCAGCGGCGCCCACTTGCTGCCATCCGGCGCGGTCTGCGTATCGAACCGGTCCTCCGTCCGATGCAGCAGGCCCTCGGCCAGGTCGGCCATGATCGGTGAAAGGTTCTCGCCGGCATCCATGAGCCGCTGAAACAACTGCTGCACGCGCTCGTGGTCGATGGTGATGTCTACGCGGAAGCTCATGCGCGTTTCCTTTCGTCAAAGCCGGCCGAAGATGAGCACGAAGCCCGACAGGATCAGCGCGGCCTGGTCGAGCAGATCACCGGAGCGGATCGCATTGATCGCCGCCCCGTCGAGAACATCAGCGGCGTCGAGGTCGATCGTCAACGCGGCGGCGCGCTGGCCAGGCTGTGACCAGGCGTATGCGATCGAGCGTCGCTCGGCGTTGTAGAACACCGCGTCGGGCTTCGCCAATGCGGCCGGCAAGTCGCGAAGAATCGACGCGGGAAATGCCGACGCGCTCGCACCCTGCTGGGCCATCGTGACCAGGTTGGAATCGGCGATCGCAATGGTCGCAGTCGAAGGCAACGAGGAAGCGCGTGCGAGGTGATCGGCGACCTCCGATCGCAACATGCCGACCGCGTAACTTTGGCCGGTTGCCTGCAGACGGCCAGCCAAGGCGGCGCCGATGGCGGGCGGCGCGTCTGCGTGCCAGTCGGCAGCGCGCTTTCCCGCGTCCTGCAGAGCGCGCTGTCGCCACGGCTGCGGTAGGCCCATCACACGCTGGCCGAATCGCTGCGCGGCCGGCAGAGCGCGCGACGCTTCGCCCTGGTTGGTATTAAACCCCGGGTCGATGCCGTTCGGTATCTGATGCGCGACGCCATCCGGTGCGACCCAGGCGTATGTGCCGTCGTCGGGCGCCTGGTCCGGGCCGCTCTTGCCCATGCGCTTGAGGTCGGCTGCGGACAAGGCGCGAATGCCGCAGTTGCAGCCCCAACCGTTCTGCGGCGCGTGGGTCTTCCACCAGGGCGCGTCGTAGCGCAGCACAATGCCATCCCAGCTCTTGTGCAGCGGCCGGGGATTCTGCGAGCGTCCGCGATCGTTGTGGCGGTACTGCAGGAACGGACGGACCTGGATCATGTCCGGCGAAGTGAACTGCGCCCAGCGGCCCGCGTTGTACGACTGCCGTACGTTGGTCTCGTAAATGATGCGCGAGCGCCAGTTGCGGCCGCCGTTGTATTCCCACCCATGCTTCGCGACGATCCCATCGAACCGCTTGCGGAAATCGTCCAGCGTCACGCCGCTGTCGATCGCGCCCTGGATGGCGACGCGGAAGTCGTCAACCAGGTCGAGCTTGTTGGCGCCGGCCACCATGAACCCGTGGGCGTGGTCGGAGCGGTTCAAGTCCCACCAGCCCGCAGTCGGCACGCTGACTTTCCGGCGGAAGAATTCAACCTGTTCCGCGAACGGCCGCGCGGCGAATCGAACGTCAGGCACGATTGCCGCCCTCGATCGCCGCATCGTACCGACCGGCCGAACCGCTCGCCGCGATCGCGCCCTCGATCGTCTCGCCCAGCTCGTCGAGCGGGAGCGTGGTCAGCAACTCCGCGAGTCGGCCGAGCATCTCGTCGTAGCTCGACGACGACGACACGATCGCGCGAATCGTGGCGAGCCAGCCGTCCGTAACCTGGCCCGCGCGCATCGCGAGCTGCTCGACTACGGCGTCAACGTAGTCGTCGGGTTGCGCTCGCGCCGCCACGGCGTCGCGGCGCGTCGCGTTGGCGACCGGCGGCACCGGATCATCGGATTCGGCGAGCGGCACCGGCACTGCGGCGGGCGTTGCTTCGCTCAGAACGTCTTCGTCGCCCTCCGGCTCCGGAATACCGAGTTTCTCTTGCGCCCATTGCCGGCCGATGCGCAAGCCAAGTTTGACCAGCGGCGGCAACGCGTCCGCGTAGGTCTTAATGTCCTCGGGCTCGCTGGTGTTGAGCACGAACCGCGGCGTCCTCCGGTATGAGTCCACCCAGCCGCTAAGGGCCGCAATCGGATACACCAGGTCACGCGTGAGCGTCGCCGACGCTTGGCGAGCGTCCGAGTCCCGCAGGTCTTTGCGCACACCCTCGTGAACGTTGCCCAGCGCATTCGTGTTGCTGCCGCGATCGGCCTGGCTGGTAAGAGTCGCGCCGAGGATCACCTTGGATTCGGTCCGTTCGCACCAGTCCATCATCAGCTCGAAGGCTTTGGCGTCGCCGGTCGCTGCGTCGTGGAAATCGACCTCCATGCCCTGCGGCATGATGCCGGCGGCGTTGTGCCCGATGTGAACCAACGCACGGAGCAGCGCCGCCTTCTCTTTCTCGCCCGCGCTGGCGGGATAGCTGCCGAGACGCAGCGGGATGCCATAGATTTCCAGCCACTCGGCCAGATCGGCGATCGAGTAGTTCTTGAACAGATACGGCCACACCAGCACGCGGAACAAACCGGATCGCTCCAGGTAGCCGCTCTTGCACTTGTGCGTGTGCGTGATCCAGCCGAACGGCCACAGCGGCGCACCGTCGGGGCTACCGTCACGCAGTCGAATCTCCTGGCGGAAGCCACGATACAACTGGAACCAGCTCTGCGGCCGATGCGTGACGCTCTTGGGTACGCGCACGCCATCTGACTTGTCCCACTCGATCTCCATGTTCACGAACGCCTTGCCGATCGCGTCGGTGACGTCGAACAGCAGCTCGTCGAAGTCTGCGATCTCGTCGATCGTTTCCTTGACTCGCTTGGCAATCTCTTTTTCCTTCGCCGACGCGTTCGGCGGTGGCGCAATGTCCCAGTCGAGACCAGACACGGCGCGACGACGTTTGCCCATCTCCGCAGCGATGTGGCCGTCCTTCTCCTCCATGTCCTCGAACAGTTCGTACTGCGCGACCAAATCGCCCTGTTCGGCCGCTTCCAGAATCTGCGCCAGGCGCGAAGGCGTCAGACCCCTGCTCGGGTGTCCTTGGAACTCGCGCTGCAGTTGTGCGATCCGAGCCGTTTGCGGCTCGGCGATCGCCTCGGTGCGAATCGGTTGGCCATCAGGCCCGAGAATGCTCACCATGCCATTGGCTCCGGAATGTGCAGATCGTCGTCGCCCTCGACGCCGTCGCGTATGTTGTCGAACCCACGCGGATGCTTAGGCGCAGGTTGGTAGTCGAAGCGGCCGACCATGTGGAGCGACGCGAACCAGCCCAGCGCGAGCGCGACGGCAAAGTCGCCGTGGCGGTGCAGCTCAGGGTCTTTGACGTCGCGCTTCTCCGGCTTGACCACCATCGCGATGCCGTCCACCTCCTCGATCGCGCGCAGATCGTCTGCGATCGACGCATCGGCCGGCAGGTCGATCATCCGGTCCTCGAAGCCCTGCACGAACTTCGGCATCCATATGCCGTACCACGTGCGACTCAGTGTCACCTGGTGAATGACGGTGCCGAACTCGTCGCCCGTGTACTCGGCGAGGGTTTGGCCCGGACCGGTGGCGTCCATCGCGGCGCCGCGAAAGTTCGGCAGCCCTCGGATGATGGCCCACAGCAGTTGCTCTTGTTGGCGCGTCGGGACGCCGTGCATCTCGACGCCGAATGGGACGATGCGCTTTAAGTCTTGCGCGATCTCCATTGGCGCGATCGTCGAAAAATGGCGATGCCGCGCATAGTCCTGCCCGAGCACATGCTGGCGATCGCGGTCGAGGCCCGCGAGCAGCGGCGCGACATGCTGCTCGATCCACGCGGTCATCCACGCTTCTCGGTCGCGCGGCGCCTTTGACGTAAAGTCGTCGCCCAGCACCAGACGCAGCACCGGTCGCGGCTTGCGCATCGCCTCGTCGATCCACACGCCCGGCAGGCACACGCCGCTGCCATCGCGCGGGACGCAGTCCAACTCCTCCCGCATCGCCGCTTTGCGCACGCCGTAGCCGTTGCGGACCTTCGCGTACCACTTTGCTTTGTCCTCGGCCGTCGGCTGCTCGCCCTTCATCAAGCGTGCCCGCTCGTACAAGCCATTTTTGACCGCGTCGTCGAAGGTCACCGTCAGCACCACCGCATCAACGCCGTACTTACCCTCTTGTATATCGGTGCAAAGCTGATTGAACGCGTTGCGTCGTCCGTTGTGGCTGGAGATGACGGCGATAGAACCGCCCCAGATCAGCAGCGCGGTCGCCGCGTCGAGCACGCCCTGGACGTCGGGGTGGAACGCGGCCTCGTCGATGACAACGTCGCCCTGCAGGCCACGGATGTTGGCGGGCCGCGAGGACAGCGCGACGATCTGGAATCCGGACGCGTAGCGAATGCGATACGCGGTGATCTTCTTGCTGTTGCCTTGCTCGTCCTGGTCGTCGAACAGGAACTCTTCGATCGACGAAACGCCCTGCAACTGCGCACGGGCGATCACGCGGGAGAACTTCGCGCAATAGCCGATGAATTCCAGTCCCTTTTCTTTGGTGTCGCCGATGTAGAACACGTTGTCGCCGCCGGCCGACTTCTTGGAAGCGGCCTTGAGCGTCTTGTCGAGCGCGGTAGCAAACGTGATGCCAGTGCGGCGACCCTTGGGACACACCTTGATCGGCGCCTGGATTTGGTTCCAGGCGATCTGGTGAGCCATGAGGATGCCGTTGGCGAACGGATCGAAGTCGGCCGGCACGTCGCGCGCGCTCGCCGGCAGTTCGTCCCATTCGACCACGCGTACCGTGCTGGCCAGCGCCTTCACGATGCAGGCCCTCCGCGCATGCCTAGGAACTCACGACGCCAGAAGGCCACCTGGTCACTGTCCAAGCCTTGCTCGGACGCCATGTGCTCCAGCTTGTCGGATTGCTCCTGCAGCAGCTTGTCGCGCGCGAGGCGCTCGATCTGAATACGTTCCTGCAAGCTGGCCTTGCGTGCGCCCATCACGTCCTTTGCCGCGCGTGCCAGCTTGCGCACCTCCTCAATGCTCGGCGCGTTCTCGTCGACCTGCGCTCGCATCGCCGCGTCGGTGGCCAGCGTCGTGATGGACTGCACGAGCAGCGCGCCAGCGCGATCGTCCGGGGACTCGCCCAACTCCTCGACAACAACACGGGCGGCCTGGTCGATCGCGCGCATCTTGTCCAGCATGGCTTCCTGCTGGGCGGTGTAGCGGTGCAGGCTCGACCGGCTCGGCGTCACTTCGGCGCCGTGCTGCTCGGCGATGTACTTGCGGATTTCGTCGAGGGTCAGCTGACCCTTGCGGATCAGCTTGTCGATCGCCGCCCGTACTTCGGCCGGCCCGCGTTCGATGGTGCTCTTGCGGCCCACGCTCAGGCTCCCGGCCGCGCGACGCCCGGCACCTCGGCGCGGTCTTGGACGATGTCACGCCCGCGCTCGGTGAGGGTGGCCAGCACGATCGCGCCGCTTTGGCTTTCGGCAGCGACCTCGGTCGCAACGAGTCCCTGCTCGGCGAGCCATGCGAGCTGCGTGCGTACGTAGTCGCGGCTGACACTGTGGCCGAAGACTTCCATGCCGAAGGTAAGCACGGTGCTGTTGGCGACCCGGCCGGCTTGCTCGTTGAGCAATCGCAGGATGACCAGGCGCCGGTCTTCCAGCAGCCGTTGTGCGAAGGATTTCATCGCGAGCGCTCCAAGAGGTGGGATTCGATCCGACGCGTCGAGTCGTAGGTGGCCTGGGCTTGTCCTTTGATACCGGCGACGTCAACGCCTACCTTGGCCAAGCTGTCGCGAATCTCCTGCAGGTCGTCGTGCGACGGCAGCGATTCGATGTGCGTTTCCATGACCGTCAAGCGGCGCTCAAAGTCGCGTTGCGCGCCTTCGCTCTTGGAGAACTTGGCCTCAAAGTCCGCGAACCGCTTGTCGCGTCTTGAGTATACGAACAGCGCCACGTTGATGATGACGCTCCCCAGGATGACGGCCATCTGCAGCAGGCGCAGCCAACTGTCCAGATTCATCGACGCACCTCGTATGCCGACAGTCGGCGTTCAATTTCGGTCGCGCAGCCTATGCAGCGACGCGTGTGAGGAAATGCTCGCAGCCGTTCGATGCTCACCAGCTCTGCACAGTCGGTGCAATGCACCGGCTTGCTCGGGTCGAACTGCGTGAAGCTCTCTTTGACGCGCTGAAGGCGCAGCCGCTCTTCGAGCTGCGCCATCGCACGTTCGTCGTCTGCGACGACCTTGTCAGCCGCGTCTGCCACTGGGGTGGTCCCTTCCTTTGATGAGGTCGTCTAGGTCTTGCGCGCACGCTCCCAGGACGCGCGAATGCATTTCGAGCAGTCGGCGCTCGAAGTCAGTCCGCACCTGTCGCTTTGGGATCGTTCGCGCTTGGCTCTGGTAGTCGTCGCGCAGACGCTCCAGGTGCTTGAGTTCGATCGACGGTTTCATGTCGCGCGCACCTCGAAGCGTCGAGACCCAGCCGAGCGATCGCGTCGCAGTACCACGACCAAGCCGTCGCCTGCCATTCGTCGCTCGCAGCGATCAGCGCGGCATTGCGCTCGCGGCAGGCATTGCCCGACGCCGCCACTGCGTCGTGGTTCGCCAACAGGTCCGGCACCGCGTCGCTTCTCGCTGGCGGGAACGGTGGGCACGGCACTCGCAGGCTTGGCTGCAGGGCGGGCGGCGGCGGGTTCGGAATCGGCGCCACCTTCGTTGCTTCGATTCCAGTGCTGCAGGACGTCGTCGCCCAGACGAAGGCCGCGCAGATCAGGGCGGCGATCGAGCAGCGCATCACGTGCGGCGTTCTGCCGGGCTTCTTCGGCTCGTTGCTGTCCAAGGCGCTTCTCCAATGCGGACGCGATCGCGTCCATGCGTTCGGTTGCTTGTTGGTAGGCGAGCGCTGCGTCCACGCCCTGCTGCTGCAATGCGCGGCCGGTGCGCACCAACTCGTCGATGGTCTTGCGGTCCTTGTCGCGCTCGGCGCGAAGCGCCTTGCTCTCGGTGATGGCGTTGGCGCCGCGCTCCCAGCGGTTGCCGGCCCAGGCCCCGAAGCCTGCGGCGACCAGGCCGACCGCGACGAGCAGCCAGGCCATCAACGGCAAGCCCAGGATGCGCACTTGGTTCAACGGTGTTTTCAACATGGCTCACCGCCCGACCAGCCGGCCGCCAGGTAGACCGGCTCGATGCGCTGCAGGATGCGACGGGGATAGTCGATGTTCTCCCGGTGCGCCCAGCCGGCACGGACGCGGAAGCGCTCGACCGCGAGCCAGGCGTTGCCGTCAGCGCCCGCTGACCGTGCCGCGCGTCGCTCCCGCATCAGCCAACCTTCGCCGCCGTTGTAGGCGCGCAAGGTGTACGCCCAGCGCGAACAGTTGCTCAGCGCCGACCCTGGAAAGCGAGCGACGCGCGCGTACAGCCAGGCGTCGTAGCAGGCCAATGCGCGCAGGCTCCAATCTGCGTCCCAAGGATCGGGCTCGCCGACTGCCGGGCAGACGGTCGGCAACCACGCGGCGGTCGCCGGGGTGAACTGCGCCATGCCGTTCGCGTACCGGCTCGCCGCGTTTGTGCGCCATCCGCTCTCCTGATGGATCTGAGCGGCCAGCCGCGCAACGGGCGCGTCGAGGCCGAAGTTGCGCACAGCCTCGCGCTCCAATCGCAGGCGATAGACCGTGGACACGTCGGGGATGCGCACGACGGTCCTGGCGCGCTCCGCTGCATAGGACGGCTGCGGCGAGCAGCTCGCGGCGAGGACGAGCCACAGCATCACCAGGCACGCGGCGATCCCGCCAGCGGCCGTAGAAGCGGCACGGCGCGTCACGGGATCAGCGCCCCGGCCACGATGGCCGCCGCGACGATGATCGCCCGACGCTTCCACGCGGTGCCCTTGGACACGCCCTCCAGGACGTGCGGTCGGTCCTCGGGGCGGAAGCACAGCCGATCGGCCCAATAGCCGATGTAGGCGCTCATGGCGAGCTTGCTGACGCCCCACACGGCCAAGCCGGCTTTCGCGGGGTTGAGCAGCAGGACGATCGCGAACGTCGCCACGAACACGAGCAACAGCGGCCAGCAACGCGCCAAATCCTGCGCGCGCTCGGCGTTGAACAACTGAGGGATTTTGAATCGCATCGCCGGCTCCAGTAGAGGGCCGGCGGCGTCAACAAGGGGGAAGGCGCCGCCGGCAACACGAGGCGACCAGGGTGGTCGCCAACGTGGCGGGGAGCTTTCGGTCAACCCCGCGCCGCAACGATGCGCGCGCGCGTGAACTTGTCGGGTTTAACGTGCGCTACAAAAGCGCCATGTGCTACGCGATGCGTTATCGCGTGGTCAGATCAATCTCGGTACGAGCGGCAGCGACGGCAAGTTCCAGAGCCGCCTGCGCCTGGGTCACTCGACTCGCGGTAGCGCCGGAGTTCTCTGCCATGCGGGCCTTCGTAGATTGAATGCAGTCTTGCTCGCGCGTGCGTACCATCTTCACGGCGTTGACGATCACATCGCTCTTGCCGGCTTCGTCGATGGCAGCAAGGAAACTACCTTTGAAGCGTCCATCCTGTTCCGCTAACAACTTCTCGGCCTGCTCGGCCGGAACTAGGCCTCGCCTAGCGGCATCGTAGGCTCCCGCCGTCATGTTGCACGACATGACCGCGTCCTTGAGGTACTTCTCGACGGCCGGGCGTGATGCCTGTGCGCTGGCCGAAGCTGCGAACAAAACGGCGACGATGGCGATTCCTGCGCGCATGTGATCCTCTCATTCCTTAAACAGGGTTCCCTGCGTCCGACGCAGGTGCAAGGCCCTTTGCTGGTTGACGACCCGATAGACATGGATATCGGTCAGATCGTAGTCCTGCGCGAGCTGGCCAATGGTAGCCCCTCGCTGCCATCGATGGTGCATTTCGGCGTCCCGGACCGCCAGCTTGAGGCGGTCGCCCCTCGGCAGATACAGGACGCGCCCACCTGCGTACTCGGCCATCGCGAGCACGCCGTCGCAGGCCAGCTTGAGCGCCTCGGCCTCCGGGCGCCCCTGGCGAACGTAAAGCGCCTCCAGCACGCCGACGAGCGCGGCGAGCTGTGGCGCCCACTTGGTGTCGGGAACGGCGCTCAGATCACGCCCGACCAGGCTTTCGCCTTCGGCGGGATCGATCGCTCCCAGCAGGTCGGGTTGATCGGCCATCACGCGTCTCCGTGTTTCTCTTTGGCGGCCTGGCGCAGCTCGGCGGCCTTTGCGTCGTCGATCATTCCCACGCTCAACTGCTGCGCAACCCACGCGAGGGCGTTCTCCAGCTTCGATTCATTCGCACCGCGATCGACGACCGCGCGGCTTGGGCGCGTTGTCCGCAGTTCCTCATCCCGCTGCCGCTCTTGCGCGGCGTCGGCCTTGTCGGCGAGCGCGAAAACGACCGTGCGCAGATAGTTATGATTCTCCAGCGGCAGCGTGAGCGTCGCGCGCTGCGCGAGCATCTGCTCGATACCGGACGCCCAGGTCGCCGCGGTTGCCGGTCTACGCACGCCGCGTTCGTCACGGCAGACCGAACCGGTAGCGACCATCGCGTCCAGGTCTTGCAACAGCTTCACGGCCCGAGCCAATCGAAGCGCCGTTTTAGCCGGCTTGAACAGACCGAGGTAAGCGATCGACGAGCGCCCGAGGTCGGGCGCCATGCCGGCAAGCACGGCAGCCAGGCGCTTGCCCTCGTCCTCGACGAAGAACGCCGCGATGTGGCCTTGCGTGCCGCAGTCGGGACAGGTCGCTCGCATTACTTCGCCTTCCTGTTGGCGGACTTCTGCAAGGCCGCGACGGTGTCATGCAGTTGCTGGTCGTTGAGCCAGTCCACGCGATCGCAATCGAACATGCGCTTAGCCATCGCGTTGACGTAGCTCCAAGGCAAGCGGCGATCGGTCAGCAGCGCCTCGATCTTCTGGAGCATCGGCACGTCGTCGGTGCGCTTCGGCCGGCCAGGAAAGTTCCTGCGGCCGGCCTTGGTGCCGGCCGGCTTCGCATCGCTTCCGGTGCGCGAGCCCATCAGGCGATCGAACTCGTCGATTACCAGGCGACGCTCGGAACCGCTCATCGCAGCCGATGACGCCTTGCCGGTGACCCGCACCAGAATTTCGCGGTACGTCTCGTCGTCCAGACGCAGCGCCTTCTTGGCTTGGTGAATGCGGCCGAGCTGATGCTTGCGCACGGTGGCGGCTGCGTCGGACTTAGGCACTGACCGGCTCCCGGTAAACCGGCGCGACCGAGAGCAGCTTCTCGTAGGCGGGCCGCGCATTGCCTGGCTCGGCCTTCCACAGCGCCGTCAGCATCGGACCGGTCGCGTCCTGGGGCAGCAACTGCCAGCCGCGCGGCACGCGCAGTTGCTCGTCCTGACCGAACCGACTCTCCAGCAGCGCCGCCAGGCCCAGCATCACGCTGCGCGCGTCCTCGGGAAGCTCGGGCCGTGCATCCACAAAGCGCCGCGCGTAGGCGACGGCCTGCGACGCCGTGCGCTCTGCTCCTGGCGCGTCGTCGGCTGGTTCCTGGGCGCCCATCGCTTCCAGACGATCGGCGCGGTACTGCGCCGCGCCCATCGGGACAGGCACCGTTTCGATCACCGCGAGGCCGGCGACGTATCCGCCTTCGAGCGGAGTGATGGCTTGCACCGCACAGCGCGGCGAGGTGTGCATGACCTCGCGAATGTGGAACGTGCCGGCGGCGGTCACGTAGACCGTGGCGAACAGATAGGGGGGCAGGATCATGACCAGTCACCCCCTGCGAACGTCACGATGGACGACGACGCAGCGGAGAACACCAGCCGCCCACGCAGCGTCAGGTAATGCACGGCCAGTGCAACGAACTTGCGATCGTCTTCATCGGCCACCTCTTCCGTGTCGTACCAGCGGAACCCGTCGGCCGTCGCCACCTCCGCGCACGAGCATTCGATATCGGCGCGCGAAGAGTCGTCGGCGATCGCGAGTGCCAGCTCGGTGACTGCGTCCGGACTGTTGATGCGTTCGAGCAGATCGCTCACTCGCGAAGGCGCGGGCGATTCGACAGCTAGCCCCTTGGTGGCCGATGGGGTGATGGCGTGGGCGTGCATAGGCTTCGATTCCTTCGATTGATTGATGGTGATTCCCTGGCTGCCATCGGCCAGCCAGGACAGGTAGCGATTCAGCGCCAGGGCCTTCTCGTCGTCGTCGGACGCTTCCGGCACACCGGGTACGAGCAGGGTTTCGCCGTCGTATGCGAGGCGCGCGGTCGCGGTGATCTGTTCGCGAAGCTCGTCAGCCCTACCGCGCGCAATCTCGATCGCGCCGGGCGGCACGATCTGGCCGAATCGGATGTGGCCCGACGCGAAGCAATAGGCGATCACGATCGCACCTCCTCGATTTCGCTAGCAAAGGGCTTGATGACGAAGTCCTCGCCCTGGCTAAAGGAAATGCCCTTGACGCCTTTGACCGCGTCGCGATCGAGCAGCAGCTTGTTCTTGTCCACGGCTTCGGTCGTGCGAATGAACTGGACCAGTTCCTGCTCTTTGAGCGTTTCGATCACGATGCCTTCGCCTCGGATCGTGACTTTCCACGGACGCATGCGCCACGACACCTCACCGGCCGCGAACTTCGCCGTTTTGGTCTTGCCCTCTTTGGTGAGGTCGATGCGATGGGCCTCGCACCACACCCGCACGCCTTCCGCCATTTCTGCGATCACCGCCGCATGCGGCACCGCGAGCGCCTCGTGCTTTGCCTTGACCGCCGCCAGTTCGGCGTTCATGGCGGTTTCGATATCGTTCCGCGCTCGCTGGGCGGCGCCGATCTGCGCGATCGCCGCGTCCACCTCGAACCGATTGGCAAAGGTGGCGGTGATGGCGGCGGTTTTGATTCGTGCTTTCTTGCTCATGACCTGGTTCCTGTGTAGTGGTCGAATCGGCCGGTTGCCGCCAGCCTGGTGTTTGTCAGTTGGGCTAGATGCCGGGGGGCTTACAGGTCGCGCGCGACGCTGCGCAGGTGAACGTTGCCGAGCAACAGGCGCTTGAGCAGTCCGTGCGGCACCTGCTCATCGCAAGCGTCCATGACCACCTCGTCGAGATCGCGGGCAATCGCCACGACGCGCTCGCGAATTCCGGCCGCCAGTCGTGCGCGCTCGCGCCACGGCTCGATTGCGTGCAGCGCCACGGGAGTAGCCAGTTCGTCGATTACGTCGATGACGTCGGCCATCAACCGCGCCTCCTCGGCACTAAGCGAATCGCCCGGTGCGTCGGCGCCCTCCACGGCGTTGACGAGGGCGGCTTCGACCGCCTGCAGAGCAGACATGGGCTGGCTGCCGGTCAGCCAGAACTCAAGCTGACGTTCTTCGCTGCTCAGTCGCGATCGGATAACGGCACGAGCGACCAAGTCGGCGCACGCGTCGCGGATGTCACGCTCGGTGTAGACGTCGCCGGTCTCTCGCTGAATGTCGCCGACGGTGTACGCAATTTCGTCGTCGAGCACAGCGAGAATATCGGTCGCGATCTTCTCGGGCTTGACCAGGCCGCTCCGGCTGATTTCCAGTGTCACGGTTGTCGCGCACTGCAGGCCAAGCGACGCGGGTGATGTTGCGCCGGCACTTGCATGAGCGACGAAGGCCGGTAGCGCGAGGCGATACACGTTCTGGCCCGCCTCGGACTGGCGAACGATCAGGCCCTTCGTGACCGCCTTGCTGATGGCGTTGTAGATCGAACTCTCGGAGACCTCCGCGCGGTCGGTCCGATCGATGATCTGCCGGCTGCTGAGCGGCGCCGGAGCAAGGTCGAGCACTTCCAGCAGCCGATGCATCGCGGTCTTGTGGACGATGGTGTCAGTGGCGGGCATGGCTCACCCCCTGGGTGATCGGGTTGCGGACAACCCACTGCAGGCGGCAACCCTGGTAGCCGCTCGCGTAGACGCTTTCGATGCAGTTCTCCAAGGGTTGGCGGCGAATGAGTGCGCCGCGTACGAACGCGGGCTCGCGTTCGACGATGAGGATCGGGCGGTCGCCGTCCCACGAAACCGAGCGCACATCGACGCCCAGCTTTACGAGGTTCTCGACTATCGTGGCGGCCAAGCGGAGCGCCTTGGCCAGTCGCTGGTTGTTCACTGTGGTTTCCTCTGCGAGGTGAGTGATGCGGCGCCTACAGCGCGCTGCGTCGGTTGGGACAGCCGGGGCACACGCGGGAGAACTGCACGCGCAGATGGTTCGTCGCGGCGAAGTCCTGGCGCTGGTACTCCAAGCAGCGGTTGCGCGGCAGATCGCCGACGACCGGGCAATCAACGGTCAGGCCCATCAGCGCGCCTTCAACCTTGGTTTGAACGGCGCGCAAATCGCCCTTGTAGACGCCTTTCAGCACCTGGCTGACGACGGTTGGGCTGTATCCGATTTCCTCGGACACGACGTTCTGCTTGCGGGCCTGGCAGGCCGAGCGCAGGACGTCGAGCCAGTCAGGTTCGCGGGCTTGCATCGATGGGGTACTCCGTGTCGGTGTTGTGGTCGTACAGCGTCGTTCCGTACTTCACGAACGACGGTGCAATCGGTCCGCTGTCGCGGACCATCTGGTAGTGCTTGGGCGGTTGCCCGCGCCTGCCGGTCGAGGGGCCTTTCCACACGCGCAGGAAGCCCGTGCGCGCGAGGACGCTGGCGTAGCTGCCAACGGTGCGAAACGTCGAGGTCTCGACCACCGCCACCAGCTCGTCAACGGTGAAGCGACGCAGCATCCGCATCGCCCGCCAAATCTTGTCCGCCTGGTGGCGGCCGTCGCCCGCCCGCGTGTGAGCGATGCGACGCGTGAAATTGCGCGTCTTGGGCGTCATCGATCAGGCCGCCTGCAGTCGCTTGCTGGTGCGCGGCGCGGCGCCCATGAAGAAATTTTCCTCGCGCGGCCAATCGCCGAGGGCGACCTTCATCAGGCCGCGACTGCGGGCGAACTGCTCGATGCGCGACAGACCGACCACGAACAGCCGCACCGAACCGCCTGCGCGCGCGTGCAGCTCGGCGACCAGGTCATCGCCGACGCCGACCTCGCACAACTGCATTGCGAGCAGCTTGGCGTCCTCGATCGATGCGGGCTTGAACTCGACCCATTGTGCGATGCGCCCGGCGAGCTGTTCGCTCGTGCTGAGCTTGCGGTCGAAGTCCTTCATGCCGATCAGCACGACGGGCACGCTGGCCAGATCGTGGACGTCGCGCATGGTGTCGATGAGCGCCTTCTTGTCCACGATGTAGTCGGCCTCGTCGATGAACAACGGGCGGCCGGTCTCGGCGAGCTTCGCCACGACGGCCTCGACAGTCTTCGATATCTTGTGACGCGCGGAGATATGAAGCTCTTTGCAGATCGCTTCGAGCAGGCTGCTAGGCGTGCTGGTCGCGAGCGCCCGGACGAACACGCCGTGCTGGCGCGTGGCCAGCCAGGCCATCGACGTCGTCTTGCCGTAGCCCGACGGGCCGAACGCGGCGCCCATGCCGGGCATGCCGGGCGAACGCGAGAGGAGAGCTTCGCCGGCTTCGGCCAGGCGGGCGACGTTGGAAACCGGCACGATCTTGGTGCGCATCAGAATGTCCCTTGTTGGATCGCCTCGTTGAGGCGGTGATAGAAGGCGCCGCTCGGGAGCAGCACCAGGTAGTCATCGCCGAGCCCGAAAGTGCCGGCGCCGAAGTCTTCAAACATTTGCCAGCGCGCCCGGAACTCGGACGACTGCATGTGGCTGCGCAGGAAGTGACGCTCGAAGTCGTTGCGCTCGGACTCCGGCCGCAGCAGCAGGTCGAGGGCGCGCTTAAAGCGTTGCTCGGCGGTCTCGTCCTGCGCCTGCTCGCTGCGGATCGAATCGCGGGTCGCGATGAAGTCGGCAGGCCTGAGCGGCACGACAATCGCGGTAGCACCGTCGAGCGCATCGGCCGCCTCGCTCGCCGCTTCCAGGGCCGGTGTCAGGTGCGTGACGTTCGGTGCCGGCAGCGTCGATAGCGACGCGTTCTGCGAGGCTTTGCGGTCGAGGATTTCCCACGCGATGTCTTGCGTCTTGGCCTTGCGCTTGGCCGTGGTGAGCTGGCGCTTTGCCTCTTGAATCTGCGCCGTCTGTCGAGCCTTGCTCTCGATCGCGATTTCCCGCCGAGAGACGCCCGCGACTTCCGGGCACTCGGCAACGCATAGGAAGCGTTCGTTGTGGTAGACCACGACTTGGCCGAGGTCGGCGTTGTCGTCACGGCGCACCAGAACTTGCTGGCCGACGACCGTGGCCAGTTCGGGTGCGATGTAGGTCAAGCGATCGATGCGCAGACCCTTCTTCGTTACGGTGCGCAGGTCGCCCTCGCCGAGCAGCAGGTCGAGCGCCCGCACGTCGCCGATACGGCGGACCACGTCGCGCAGTTGAGCGTAGCGCTCAAACGGCGTCGATCCGGCCAGGCCCTCGTGCGCCTGGTGTGCGTAGTAGTCGCGGCACCAACGGTCGCAGAACTCCTGCAGCTCTGCGGCGGTGAGCTTCAACTCCACGACTTCGTTCTTCTTGAACAGTCGCTCGGAGAACGCCTTGCGCGCGCGCAGCTCCTGCGCCTCGGCAACGTTGTGGCCGCTGTAGCCCGGCAGCAGTTCCAGCAGGCTATGGCTGAATGACCGGAACGCGCGCTCGATGTTGCCCTTCTCCCAAGGGCTGAACGGCGCACTGAAACGCGATTCGATGTGCAGGCTGGTGAGCAACGATGCAACGCGATCGCTCGCGTAGTCGCGGCCGTTGTCGCACTTGATCGCTTCGGGCACGCCCCATTCGATAATCGCGCGTCGCATGACCTGGCACACTGCGTCGGCCGTGCTGGTCTTCGTGACGTGCAGGCGCAGGCCGCGCCACGCTAGGTCAATCACACCGACCAGGCTGTAGCGACCGTCCACCAACTGCAGGTCGGCGGGCGTGCTGTCGAGCTGCCACAGTTGGCAAGCGCGCGTGATGCCATCGGTCAGGCTGCCGAAAGCGGCCATGTGCCGGTTCTTCCACGCGTCCGGGTTCGTCAGCGCGAGGAACGCCTCTGCGTTGTCGGTCTTCCACTTTTTAAGCCAGCGCTGCACCGAGCGCTCGTCGGGCAGATCGGCGTCGGTTGCGCCGAATCGTGCGTCGAGTGCCTCCGAGACCAGCTTGGCGCTGATGTGCGGCTTGTCGGCGACCAGGCCGACGACGAAGTCGCGGAGCGCCGCATTGGTGTCGAGCTTGCTGGAACCGGCGCGGTTGCCGTAGTTGCCGGCCAGCGCTGCGGGGCCTTGCTTCTGGTGCAGCGCGCGCCAGCGGCGCAACGTGGCGGGATGCAGGTCGGCGCCGGCATGCTCGCGGATCGACGGCGGCACCGGCAGCGCGCCGGAATTGTAGGCCGCGCAGAAGTCCTCTATTGCTTTGCAGATGCCCAGGCCGCGCGCGCGAGCGAAGGCGGCGAGGCGCTGCAGCAGATCAACCTTGGCGTCCATCCTCGATCGACGTTTGCCCATCAGGCCGGCGGCATCCGATGCGCCGGTCTCGAATGCGCGTTGGCGCACGGCCTGGTCAATCGACTCAACCACGAGCTGGCGGCGCGCTACGGCGGCGCCGGCCTGGAAGTGCTCACTCGCGGGCGCGGTCGCAGCGGCTTCGATTGCCTGTGCGCGTCGGATTGCCTCGCGAACGTCTGCAGGCAGGCAGTCGAACGCGTAGAAGCGCTTCGCGCCACCGCTGACGCGGCGCGTTTCATACGTCCACGCCTCACGGTCCGCGCGCTTGAGCGCACCGCGCTTGGTTTGACCGAGCGCGGTGGCGACGCGATGAATGTCGATCGCTTTCGTCGATGGTGCGCCGCCGTCGGCCATTACCAGCCCCTCCGGCGCAGCTCGCGCAGGGCCTTCAGCCGCTCTTTGTCGGCTTCCATCTGGTTCTGCATACGGCCGATTTCGCTGTCCAACGCGGCCGGGCCGAGAACCAACCGACCGCCACGCGTGATGGCCAGCCATTCGGTCAGAAGCGTGGAGCCGCAGACGTGCTCCATCGCGGGCAGCATCCAGAACGGCAGATTGAAGGCTTCGCGGCTCTCCGAGGTGTAGCCGTCGAGCATTGCCTTGCTGACTTCCCGCCCTACCAGGCGCGACACACTGGCGGCGACTTGGTAGCGGTCAAGCGACGGATCGTTCGCCCGGGCCACGTCCAGCATTTCGGCGATGAGCGACGCAACTTGGCTGCGGAAATCCAAAGCGCCGGGATTAGCGGCGATGGGCTGAGGAATCGAGGTGAAGAGGTCGCCCGTGGCGACGTCGCGGCGTCGGCTCATAGCAGGCGACCTCCTCGCCCCACACGCTCATACGAGCTGAGGCCCAGGCCTGTCCCGCCCTGGTCCGCGACGCGGATGACTCGCACGCGTGCTGCCGGCGTTTTCGCGCTGTCGGGCGCGGGGCACTGACCGGCCAATCCCCTGCCGGCAATGGCCGGCGCGTAGATAGATGCGGTGGTCACGCGGTGACCTCCGTTTGGCGATTACGGCGGGTGGCGCGGGTGGTAGCCTTGGCTTGGGGTGGGCGACCGCGCATGGGCGCCGGCCCCGATCGACGGTTCGGGTTGCCGTGGGCGTCGTAGCGGCTGGGCCAGATCACCATCGGGTGGTCGATCCCGGCGTAGGCCGCGAGGATTGCCTCGGCTTTCGGATAGGGACGGCGCGCGGCCTCGCCGAGCGCGGAACCGTCCGGATAGCCTTCGACCATCCCAACCTGTCGAAGCGACCAGCCGCGCTTGTTCAGCGCGGTCAGGACATCTTTCCAGTGCCAGTCTTTGTTGACTGGTTTTTTTGCGGCCGAGGCGTTTGGCATGTGGGTTTGCAAACATGGGGTTGGTATGGGACGCAAACATAGACCCGTTTTGGAGTCGAGTCAACTCCAAAACGGTTCACACCCAGTCAGTTGGCCCCATAACGGGTTCAATTGGTCGAAACCCGCGCGGCCATTGGCTTTCAGCGCAGGTGTGAACCGATGAACAAAGTCAAAAAGCAGTTCCCACCCGAGGCGCCCGCAGGTGTGAACGCCCCACCGGTCCAGTCATGGCTCCAATACGGTTCCAGACTGATACACATTCGTGGGTCGGAGTCCCAGGCGACCTTTGCCCCGAAGATCGGCGTCCACAAAAACACGCTGGGCCACTACGAGCGGGGCACGCGGGAAGTCGGAGCAGACGCGCTGCGGTCCCTCGTCTACCTGGGCTGGAATGCGAACTGGTTGCTGACGGGCGAGGGCGCAGAACGCATTGGTTCCAGCAGTGGTGTCGTCGCGTCTCAGGATGAGCGAAGCGAGATCATGAGAATGGCCGTCGAGCTGATCGACAGCGAGCTAGAAAAGGCTGGAAAAACGCTACCTCGCGATAAAAGAGCGAAGGCGTACACCCTTATCTACGAGCTTTTGATGGAACCTGGCGACTTGCCGTCCGCCTCGGTCGTCCAGCTCACGATCAAGGCCGTGACCTAGGAGAGTGAACACATGGAACAGGGGAGGCTGACTCAGTTACGTCAGCTCGTGCGCGACGCGGTCGCGACAGATGCTCAGCCGGAGACAAGCGAAGCCCAGGCAAATCGGGCTTTTCTCGCCTATAGCTTCAACGTCGCAGAACCGGTGCTGGAGCAGACCCCCAGGGCAAGGGCGCAGCGGGAGATCGACCGGATAGCCACCTGGTACGCCTGGGGGCCTCTTGAGGTCCGCCGCTGGCTAGACCGCTCGCAGGTGGTCGCGGTATCGGCGCTGGCGGAACCAACGCTGGAGCTTCTCCTAGCACGGATGACCTCGCTGGAAGACTGCGCTCAGAACGGCATCGCGCCGCCTGATGCCCCGACTGCCTATTGAGCAAACCATGTGACGCCGCCGGCTGGCCCGGCGGCAAACCTGCTCAAATCATGTGACGGTGTGAACACGCCACCCGAGCAGGCCAGGACGCTCGCAAAGCCTTATTTCATCGGCTTTCCGTCCCATTTTTTTCCGCTTCGTCTCGCTCTATCCCGGTAAAGCAATCCAGGTGTCGGGGAACAACGGATCCAGCGGCGGCAGGGTGCCGGTGGTGGAGACGTAGTGGATATGTTTGGGCGCGCCGCGGCTGGCCAGGCGCAGCACTTCCTGGGTCGCCAGCACGTTGGCGGCTTTGAGCGTGTGGTAGTTGTGCAGCGAATTGACCCAGGCGCCGTTGTGATAGATCGCGTCCAGAGTGTGCGCGAGTTCGGCGAACCGTTGTTCGCTCAGTCCCAGACGCGGTTGGGCCAGATCGCCGGGCTCGACGACGATGCGCTGCGGATCGAGCGGCTGATCCAGCCCCAGCGCGCGCAGCGCATCTTGCAGACGGTGCAGGCCTTGTTCGGCGCTGGCGCAGCGGATCAGGCAATGCACGGTGGCTTCGGTGTCGCGCAGCAAGTCGCTCAGCAGGAACGGCCCGAGAAAGCCGGTCGCGCCGGTCAGCAGCAACCGTCGCGGCGCGATCGGTGCGGGGCTGGGGCAGGTCGCGCGGATGTCCGCATCCAGATGGATCTCCGCGGCCAAATCCACTTGTGCGTCCACTTGCGCACGCGCGCCGTCGGCCGGCGCGCCCAGCAACTCGGCCATGTCCTTGAGCGCCGGCCGCACAAACACCTGACGCACCGCGATCGCGCCGGCGCCGACTTCGCCCATGCGCGCGGCCAGTTGCGTGGCCAGCAGCGAATGCCCGCCGAGTTCGAAGAAATGATCGTCGCGGCCGATGCGTTCGATGCCGAGCAAGGCGCGCCACAACTGCGCGAGCACCGTTTCCGGCCCTTCGCGCGGCGCTTGATAATCGCGTCGGACCAGGTCGCCATCGTCCGGCGCCGGCAGCGCTTTGCGGTCGAGCTTGCCGCTGGGCGTCTGCGGAAAGGCGTCGAGCGCAACGAACGCCGCCGGAATCATGTAGTCGGGCAGATGCGCGCTCAGATGCGCGCGCAGCCGCGCGCCGAGCCCGTCGCGCGGGGCGTCCGCGTCGGCCGGGACGACGTAAGCGACCAGACGCTTGTCGCCGGCGTCCTCGCGCGCGAGCACAGCGGCATCGGCCAGTTCGGGATGTTCGGCCAGGCGCGCCTCGATCTCGCCCGGTTCGATGCGGAAACCGCGGATCTTGATCTGATGATCGTTGCGGCCGAGGAAGATCAACTCGCCGTCGGACCGGTAGCGCGCCAGATCGCCGCTGCGGTACATGCGTGCTTCGGGGCGGTCCGAGAACGGATCGGGCAGAAAGCGCTCGCGCGACAGCTCCGGCCGGTTCCAGTACCCCTGGGCGAGACCCGCGCCGCCGATATGGATATCGCCGACCGCGCCCAGCGGCACCGGCCGCCCGCGTGGATCGAGCAGGTAGATGCGCGCGTTGTCGATCGGCCGGCCGATCGGCACCCGCTCGGGCCAGGTGTCGGTTTCGCGCTCCAGCGTATGCGCGGTGACCACGTGCGATTCGGTGGGGCCGTAGTGATTGTGCAAACGGCATTCGGGCAGGTGTTGGAACAGCCGCCGGATCGGCGCGGTGATGCGCAATTGCTCGCCGGCGACGACGACATCGCGCAGCGCCGGCCGCAGCGCCTGGATCCGCGCCGGATCGTCGGCCACCGCTTCGGCCAGGCTCTGCAGCGCGATGCAGGGCAGATGCAGACGCTGCACCCGATGGCGGGCGAGATGGCCGATCAGCTCGGCGAAATCCAGGCGCGTGTGCGCGTCGATCAACACCAGGGTTCCGCCCGAGCACAGCGCGCCGAAAATTTCCTGGAACGCCACGTCGAAGCCGAGCGCGGCGAACTGCAGCGTGGTCTGCGCCGGCGGCCACTGGGTGTTCTGCCATTGCAGCAGATTCGCCAGCGACCGGTGCGGCATGCTCACGCCCTTGGGAATGCCGGTGGAGCCGGAGGTGTAGATCAGGTAGGCGGGGTGGTCCGGCGTCACGCAGGGCGCGTTCGGCACGCGGTCTCGCTCGTGCGGATCGTGCGCGCTTTCGCCAGCGGTGATCGGCGCTTCGGTCTGCAGCGTATCCAGATCGATCGCATGCGCGCAGCGGCTCGCCGCATCGCCGAGCGCGCGGCGGCCGGCCGCGTCGCTGATCAGTGCGGTCGGCTGTGCTTCGGCCAGAATGTGCGCGAGCCGTTCGGCCGGGTAATCCGGATCCAGAGGCAGATAAGCGCCGCCGGCCTTGAGGGCCGCGATCAGCGCGGCGACCATCGGCGCGCCGCGCTCGGCGCAGACCGCGACCGGCTGTCCCGATAGCAGGCCTTGCGCGATCAGCCGATGGGCCAGCCGGTCGGCCAGCGCGTTGAGCGCGCGATAGCTCAGCGAACGCTCGCGATGGACCAGCGCGGTCGCATCCGGCGTATCGCGGACCTGCTGCTCGAACAGACGATGCACGCAGACCTCGGGCACGGCCGCGCGCTCGCCGCGGTCGGGGCCATCGAGCAGCAGGCTACGCTCGGCCGGACCGATCAACTCGATGTCGGCGACGGCTTGCCCGCTGGCGGCGACCATCGCCTGCAGCATCGCGATCAGATAGTCGCGATGGCGCTCGATGGTCTGCGCATCGAACAAGGCGGTGCTGTAGTACAAGCTGCCGCCGATGCATTCCTGCGCGGCCTCATCGCTGCGGCCGGGCTCGGCGAAGGCCGCCGATTGGCTCAGATGCAGCTCCAGATCGAACTTGAGCGTATCCATCGCCATGCGCGGCGGGTCGCTGCGCAGTCCGTCGAGTTCGAACACGCCTTCCTCGTTGTTCTGCCAGGCGAAGAGCACTTGGAACAACGGGGTGTGGTCGAGACGGCGCGGTGGTTGCAGCACCTCGACGATCCGTTCGAACGGCACGTCCTGATGATCCTGCGCGGCCAGCGCCACCGCACGCACCCGCGCCAGCAACTGCGCCACGCTCGGCTCGCCGCTCAGATCGATGCGCAGGGCCAGGGTGTTGACGAAGAAGCCGATCAGCGATTGGATCTCGGCCTGGTTGCGGTTCGCGTTGGGGGTGCCGATCACCAGATCGCGCTGCCCGGACAGCCGCGCCAGCACCGCCGACCACGCGGCGAGCACGGTCATGAACAAGGTGCCGCCATGTTGCTGGCTCAGGCGCTGCAAGTCCCGGCTCAACTGCGCGCTCAGACGCAGCGGCACGCTGGCGCCGGCGAAGGATTGCTGCGGCGGCCGCGGTCGGTCGGTCGGCAGTTCCAGCAGCACCGGCGCATCGGCGAGCTGTTCGCGCCAGTAGCCGATTTGCGCGTCGAGCCGTTCGCCGCTGAGCCATTGCCGTTGCCACGCAGCATAGTCGGGGTACTGGATGGCCAGCGGCGGCAGCGGATCGGCGCGCCGCCCGCCGATCGAGTTGTAGAACGCGCTCAGTTCGCGCGCGAGTATCCCGATCGACCAGCCGTCGGAGACGATGTGGTGCTGGGTGATCAGCAACTCGTGTTCGTCGTCGCCCAGGCGGATCAGGCGCGCGCGGATCAGCGGGCCGCGGGCCAGATCGAACGGCGCATGCAGCTCGTCCATCGTGATCCGCTGCAACTGCGCCTGGGCGTCGTCGATCGCGCGCAGGTCGTGCACCGCCAACGGCAAGGCGCTGTCGACCGGCAGCAGCCGCACATGCGGGTGGCCGGCGGCGGCGACGAACACGCTGCGCAGACCTTCGTGACGCGCGAGCAGTCGATTCAACGCCGCGCCCAGCGTGTCGTGGTTCAGCGCCCCGTGCAGACGCAGCGCCAGCGGGATGTGGTAGGTGGCGCTGACGCCTTCGAGCTGGGCCAGGAACCACAAACGCTGTTGTGCGAAGGACAGCGGCAGCTCGCGGTCGCGCGCGACCGCGGTGATGCGCGTCGCCGCCGCGGTCTGGATGCCGAGCGATTGGCCGAGTTGTCGCAAGCGGGCGATTTCTTCGCCGCCCAGCCGGCCCAGGATGGATTGGATCGGTGTCTGCATGGTTCGATTCCCGCAAGCGCTCAGGCGTCGGCCTGGATCGCGGCGATCAGGACGACTTCCGCGAACGCGGACAGCCGTGGGTGGTTGAACAGCATCGACGGCGGCACGGTCACCCCGAACTCGCTCTGCAAGCGCCCGAGCAGGCGCATCGCCAACAGCGAATGGCCGCCGAGTTCGAAGAAATCGTCGTCTCGTCCGACTCGTTCGAGCTTGAGCAGGTCTTGCCACAGTCCCGCGACCAGGATTTCGATCTCGCTGTGCGGCGGCACGTAACGGCGGTGGGCGAACGCATCGCCGTCCGGCGGCGGCAGCGCCTTGCGATCGACCTTGCCGCTCGCGTTGACCGGCAGCTCGGGCAGCACGACGAAGGCCGCGGGCACCATGTAGTCGGGCAGCAGCGCGCTCAGATGCGCGCGCAGGACCGCTGCGAAATCGTCCATCGGATCGGTGCTGCGCACGAGGTAGGCGACCAGTCGCGGATGGCCGGGATCGTCCTCGCGCGCCACGGTCACCGCTTCGCGTATCGAGGGATGCTCGGTCAGGCGCGCGTCGATTTCGCCCAGTTCGATGCGGAAACCGCGCAGCTTGACCTGGTGATCGTTGCGGCCGAGGAACAGCAGATCGCCGTTGCCTAGGTAACGCGCCAGATCGCCGCTGCGGTACATGCGCGCGCCCGGACGCGGGTCGAAGGGATCGGCGAAGAATCGTTCCGCGGTCAACTCGGCCTGGTTGAGATAGCCGCGGGTCACGCCGGCGCCACCGATGTATAACTCGCCCGGCGCGCCCAGCGGCACCGGCCGCCGTTGCGCATCGAGCAGATAGGCGCGGGTATTGGCCAGTGGACGGCCGATCGGCGCGCGGTCGCGCTCGCCCATGTCCTCGGGCGGGTCCCAGGCAGTGGCCAGCACGGTGGTTTCGGTCGGCCCGTAGACGTGCACCACCTTGGCGTGTCGGCCCAGGGCGCGGATCAGCGCGGGGCTGACGGTTTCGCCGCCGACCAGGAACGTCGGCTTGCGCTCGAACTGAGGCAGATCGGTTTGTCCTTGCAGGAACGCCGGCGGCAGATAGCTGTGGGTGATGCCGTTACTCGCGATCCAGGCCATGTAGGCGCCGGCATCGGCGCGCTCGGCTTCGCCGGGAAGGTACAAGGCCGCGCCCGCACCGAGACTCAAGCCCAGATCGATGATGCTGGCGTCGAAGCTCAACGAGGCGAACTGGGCGATGCGGCTGTCGGCGTCGACGCCGAAACGCGCGATCTGGCTGCTGGCGAACTGCACCGCGTTGCGATGCTCGACCATCACCCCCTTGGGCGTTCCAGTCGAGCCGGAGGTGTAAATGATGTAGGCCAGATGCTGCGGTCGCAGCGACTCCACCCGCGGATCGACGGCCGCATGCCGCGACCACACCGCGCGGTCGGCGTGCAGATCCAGCCACGTCAATCCGCGCAAATCGCCGAGCGCGCGGCGTCCGGCCGCATCGCCCAAGACCAACAGCGGATCGGCATCGGCCAGAATCCGATTGAGCCGTTCCGAGGAATGCGCCGGATCGAACGGTACATAAGCGCCGCCGGCCTTGAGCACCGCAAGCAGGCCGACGATGGCGTCCGGGCCACGCTGCGCGCACAAGGCGACGCGATCATCCGGGCGCACGCCCGATTCGATCAGGTAATGCGCCAGCCGATTGGCTTTGGTGTTGAGTTCGGCATAGCTCGTGCGCCTGCCGTCGTGGAGCTCGTCGTCGTGGAGCCGGCCGTCGTGGAGCCCGCCGTCGTGGAAAAGCGCGGTCGCTTCCGGGTTGAGCCGCGCTTGCTGTTCGAACAATTGATGCAAGCAGCTGTGGTCGGGATATGCCGCGTCGGTGGCGTTCCAGGTTTCCAGCAGCAGGGCGCGCTCGTCCTGGCCGAGCAGCTCGATATGCGCGAGCGGCTGAGCGTCGTCGGCGACCATCGCGCGCAACGCGGCGAGCAGGTAATCGTGGTGGCGTTCGATCGTGCCGGGATCGAACAAGGCGGTGGCGTAGGTCAGGCCGCCGACCAGGCCGTCGGCGGATTCGCCCAACTGCAGTTCCAGATCGAACTTGGCCGTGCCCACGGGCAGTTCCATCGGCTCGGCCGTCAGCGCGCCGAGCTCGAATGCCGCCGGCGCGGGCCCTTGCCACGCGAACATGGCCTGGAACAACGGCGTGTGATCGTTGCGCCGCGGCGGCTGCGCGATCTCCACCACGCGTTCGAACGGCAGATCCTGATGATCCTGCGCGCCCAATACCACGCCGCGCACCCGCGCCAACAGGTCGGCGACATCGGGCGCGCCCGACAGATCGATACGCAAAGCCGCGGTATTGACGAAAAAGCCGATCAGCGGTTCGATTTCGGCGCGGTCGCGGTGGGCGTTGGGCGCGCCGACGACGACATCGTCCTGGCCCGACAACCGCGCCAGGACCAGCGACCATGCCGCCAGCACGGTCATGAACAAAGTGGTGCCGTGGCGGCGGCCCAGGCGTTCGAGCGCGGCGGTCAGGTCGGCATCCACGCGCAGCGGCAGCATCGCACCGGCGAAGGATTGCTGCGGCGGTCGTGGCCGGTCGCTCGGCAGTTCCAGCAGCGCGGGCGCGCCGGCCAAGGCTTGGCGCCAGTAGTCGGCTTGAGGCCGCAGATGCGCTTCGTCCAGCCATCGCGCCTGCCAGATGGCGTAGTCGGGGTACTGGATGTTAAGCGCGGGCAAGGGATCGGGGCGATTCTCGGCGAAGGCGCGGTACAGCGCGCCGAACTCGCGCGCCAGCACGTCCATCGACCAGCCGTCGGACACGATGTGATGCTGAGTCAGCACGAATACGTGTTCGTCTTCGCCGATGCGGATCAGCCGCGCGCGGATCAACGGGCCGCGGCTCAGATCGAACGGCGCGTGGATTTCATCGGCGATCAGCCGCGACAGTTCGTCCTGCGGATCGGCGCTGCGACGCAGATCGTGTGCGACGATCGGCGGCGCCTGATCGGCCGCGAGCAGCCGTATGCGCGGCACGCCGTCGATACCGACGAAGCTCGAACGCAGCGCTTCGTGGCGGGAAAACACCCGTTCGAACGCGCCGCGCAACGCGGCCGCATCCAGCGCGCCGCGCAGGCGCAGCGCCAATGGAATGTGATACGTGGCGCTGGCGCCTTCCCATTGCGATACGAACCACAGGCGTTGTTGCGCGAACGAAAGCGGCAGCGTGTCCGCGCGCTCGCCGGGCAGGATCGGCGGTAGAGCGGCCGGCGCCTGCGCCATGCTTTCGTTCAACGCCTGTGCCTGCGTGCGCAAACGGGTGTGCGTCAGCAATACGGTCAGCGGGAACTCGACGCCGAACCGCCGGCGCAGCCGGCCGAGCAGGCGCGCGGCGATCAGGGAGTGGCCGCCCAGTTCGAAGAAATCGTCGTCGCGGCCGATACGCTCGATCGCGAGCAGGGTTTGCCACAGCGCGGCGAGCGCGGTTTCCATCTCGCCTTGCACGGGCTCGTAGGCAGGCCGGACCAGAGCCTCGTCGCCGGGCTCGGGCAGGGCGTCGCGATCGAGTTTGCCGTGCGCGGTCAGCGGCAGCGCGGGCAGGGCGACGACGGCCGCGGGAATCATGTAATCCGGAAGATGCGTGAGCAGGTGATCGCGCAAATCCGTGGTAAAGCCATCGGATGCGGGCCATCGCGCCGGCACGAGGTAGGCGATCAGGCGTTTCTCGCCGGCCGCGTTGTCGCGCGCCAACACCGCCGCCTCGCGCACCGACGGGTGGGCGGACAGGCAGGCTTCGATTTCGCCGGGTTCGACCCGGAAGCCGCGCAGCTTGATCTGCTGATCGTTGCGTCCGAGGAACACGAAATCGCCATCGTCCTGACGACGCGCCAGATCGCCGGTGCGGTACATGCGCGCGCCGTCGCGCGGGTCGAACGGATCGGCGAGAAAACGTTCGTCGGTGAGGTCGGGGCGATGCAGATAACCGCGCGCGACCGCTCCGCCGCCGATGTACAGCTCTCCGGTTTCGCCCGGCGCCACCGGCTGGCCGCTTGCGTCGAGCAGATACAGGCGCGCATTGGCGATGGGACGGCCGATCGGCGCGTGATCGGGCACGCGCTCCAGGCCGTCGCCGAACACGCGCGCGGCGACGACATGCGATTCGGTCGGGCCGTAATGATTGTGCAGCCGGCATTGCGGCAACCGTCCGAACAAACGCCGGATCTGCGGCGTCAGGCGCAGCTGTTCGCCAGCGACGATGACGTCTTGCAAGGTTTCGCCCAGGGTGTCGGCCAGCGATGCATCGGCGGCGTCGAACGCTTCGGCCAGCGATTGCAGCGCCAGGTAGGGCAGATACAGCCGTTGCACCCGTTGCGCGCAGACAGTGCGGATCAGCTCGGCATGATCCAGCCGCGTGCGCGCATCGATCAGCACCAGGCTGGCGCCCGAACACAGGGTGGCGAAGATTTCCTGCAGCGCCACGTCGAAACCCAGGGCGGCGAACTGCAGGGTCCGCTGCGGCGACACGGTTTGCGCCAGTTGCCAGGCGATCAGATCGGCCAACGGCGCGTGCGGCATGGCCACGCCCTTGGGCGTGCCGGTCGAACCGGAGGTGTAGATCACATAGGCCAGATGTCGCTCGTTCAGAGCGGCGATATACGGATCGGCATCGTGTTCCGGCCGTTCGCCCGATGCCAGCGCGGCGTCGAGATCGAGCCAGCGCCGGCCGGCACATGCGGCCTCGCCCAACAGCGCGCGCCCGGCCGCATCGCCGAGCAGCAGCGTCGGTGCCGAATCCTCCAGCAGGTACGTCAGCCGCGCGATGGGATAGCCGGTGTCCAGCGGAACGAAGGCCGCGCCGGCCTTGAGCACGGCGAGCAATCCGGCGATCGCGGCGAAACCGCGTTCGGCGCACAGCGCGACCCGGTCGTCGGGCGCCACGCCCAGCGCGATCATGCGCTGCGCGAGCAGGTTGGCTTGCGCGTTGAGCTGCGCGTACGACAGGCTACGGCCGTTGTGGATCAGGGCGGCGGCGTCGGGCGTGCGCCGGACCTGTCGTTCGAACCAGCGGTGCACGCAGCGGTTTTGCGCGTCGGTACCGTCGCCGGGATCGAAAAAAAACGAGGGCCCGGAGGCGGCGGGTAAACTCAGGGTCGGTTGCATGTCTTTCACGGACGGTTGCGGATCTTTCGTTATCGGCTTGATTGCGTTCATGACTCACGATCGCTCTTTGCCGTCGCCGGACCTGAGACCGCCGGCATGGTTCCGATGCAGCCAGTTCGAATACTTGCGCAGCAGCGACGACTCGATCTCCGGACAGGCGTAGCCCTCGCTCACCATCGCCTCGATGGCGTTGCCGAGGTTCACGTTCCCGTAGGCCGCGTATTCCACCGCTTCGGGGCCCAGATCGGCCGGCAGGATCGAGGCGAGGTTGCGGCCGGCTTCGTCGTCGGCGCACAGGCGCAGCCACTGCGCATAGGGGCGCTTGACCGGGTCCATGCCGGGCAAGTCGGTGAGGCAGTCGATCCAGTCCTTGAGCGAGAACGAGCGGGGATGACTGAGGTTGAGGCTGCGGCCGGCGACGTCGTCGCGCAGCGAAAGCTCGACGATCGCATCGGCGATGCGGTCGACCGGCATCGAATTGACCCTCACATCGATGTCGGGCGCGCAACCCAGCCGCAAGCAGGCTTGCACGAACAGACTCCAGGTATCGGAAACATTGCAGGCGCCGTCGCGACTGGACCCGGCGATGTGGGTCGGGCGGTAGACCGTGAACGGCAGTCCGCGCTCGCCGCCGGCGCGCAGCAGCTGCTCGGCGACCCATTTGCTTTGCGCATAACCGCCGGACAGGCCCTGCCAGCATTCAAACAATTCTTCCTCGTCGGCGACTGGCCGTTGCACCGCGTCGATAGTCGGCATCGTGCTCAGGGTGGAAATGTAGTGCACGTGCTTGAGCGAGCCGGTGCAGGCCAGACGCATGACTTCTTCGGTGCCCGACACGTTGGCGGCCTTCAAGGTTTCGTAGGTATGCAGCGAGTTGACCCAGGCGCCGTTGTGATAGATCGCCGCGACGGTGCCGGCGAGTTCGGCGAAGGCCTGCGCGGACAAGCCGAGCAGCGGCTTGGCCAGATCGCCCGGTACCACCACGACCCGTTCGCGCAGGTACTGGTCCGATAAACCCAGCGCCTGCAGCGCGGCTTCCAGCTTGCGGCGGCCGCTGGCCGCGTCGCTGCATCGGATCAGGCAATGCACCACGGCCGAGGTCCTGCGCAGCAATGAGGCCAGCAGGAATCCGCCCAGAAAGCCGGACGCACCGGTCAGCAGCACATGGTCCGGGCGCGGCACCGGGACGTGGGGCGTGACCGCGCGGATCGCCGGATCCAGCCGCGCTTCGGCCGCCAGATCCAGTTGCCGTCGCACCGCTCCGGTCGCCGGCTGCAACAGCGCGGCCATGTCCTTGAACACCGGATGGATAAAAACATCGCGCACCGCGACGTCGACGCTGAATTCCTGGCGCAGGCGCGCGGCCAGATGCACCGCGCGCAGCGAATGGCCGCCGAGTTCGAAGAAGTGATCCAGGCGGCCGACCCGCTCGATCGCCAACAGCGCCTGCCACAGCGCGGCCAGCCGCGTCTCGACATCTCCTTGCGGCGCCGCATACACGCCGCGGACGAAATTCGCGTCCGCCGGAGCGGGCAGGGCCTTGCGATCGACCTTGCCGCTGGCGTTCAGCGGCAGCGCGTCCAAGCCCACGAACGCGGCCGGAATCATGTAGTCGGGCAAGCGTTCGCTCAGATGGCCGCGCAATGCGGCGGCCAGTTCGTCGGCGGTCTGCGCACCGTCCTCGGCGACGATATAGGCGACCAGACGCGGATCGCCGGGCGTGTCCTGGCGCGCGAGTACGACGCATTCGCGCACCGCCGCGTGCTCGGCCAGACGCGCTTCGATTTCGCCCGGCTCGATGCGGAAGCCGCGCAGCTTGACCTGATGATCGTTGCGGCCGAGGAACAGCAACTGACCGTCGCCGCGATGCCGCGCCAGATCACCGCTGCGGTACATGCGCGCGTCCGGGTGCGGGCTGAACGGATCGGGCAGAAAGCGCTCGGCGGTCAGGTCGGGGCGATTGAGATAGCCGCGCGCCACGCCCGCGCCGCCGATGTAGAGCTCGCCGACCGCGCCGATCGGAACCGGTTGCCGGTGTTCGTCGAGCAGATACAGCCGGGTGTTGGCGAGTGGCGTGCCGATGGGAATGGTATCGGGGTCGGCCGCCAGCGCTTCCCGGGTCGCGGTCCAGGCGCTGGCGCAGACGGTGATTTCGGTCGGGCCGTAGGCGTTGATCACCGTGGCCTGTTCGCTCAGTGCGCGCACGAGTGCCGGGCTGGGCGCTTCGCCGCCCAGTAGCAAGGTCGGCCGCACAGACCAGCGCGGCCACTGCGCGTGGCCTTGCAGCACCGCCGGCGGCAAGGTCGAGTGAGTGATGCCGTTGGCGGCCAGATACGCCAATACCGAGGTCGCGGTCTCGCGCTGCGCCGGCGTGGGCAGATACAGCGTGCCTCCGGAAACGAAGGTCATGACGATGTCGAACACGCTGGCGTCGAAACCGATCGATGCGAACTGCAATACCCGGCTGTGCGCACTCAGTTGCAGTTGCGCGACCTGCGTCGCGGCCAGGTGCATCGCATTGCGGTGTTCGACCATCACGCCCTTGGGTGTGCCGGTCGATCCGGAGGTGTAGATGACATAGGCCAGATGACGCGAGTTCAGAGCGTCCACTCGCGGATCGGTCCACGGCCGCTCGGCCCACAGCGGTGCATCGTCGACCAGGTCCAGCATCGGCAACGCGGCCGGTGCCGCCGGCCGCAACGCGTCGCCTCCGGCGCGGTCGCACAGCGCCAGCACCGGCGCGGCATCGCCGAGGATCTGAGCCAGGCGTGCCGAGGAGTAGGCCGGGTCGAACGGCAGGTAGGCGCCGCCGGCCTTGAGCACGGCGAGCAGGCCGACGATCAGCGGGAAGCCGCGTTCGGCGCACAGCGCGACGCGATCGTCGGGGCGGACGCCGAGCTCGATCAAGTGATGGGCCAGGCGATTGGCGTGCGAATTGAGTTCGCCGTAGCTCAGCTCATGGCCGTCGTGGAACAACGCCACGGCCTGCGGGTCGCGCTGCGCCTGCTGTTCGAACAGCTGATGCAGGCAGCGCCGGGTGTCGTAGTCGGCGTCGGTGCGGTTCCAATCGTGCAGAACCTGTTCGCGTTCGCGCGGCGGCAGCAACTCGATTCGGGCGATGTCCCGGTCGGCGTCGTCGGCCACTGCGTTCAACGCAGCCAGCAGATAGTCGCGGTGGCGTTCGATGCTGGCCGCGTCGAACAGCGCGGTGGCGTAGTTCAAGCCGCCGCGGATCCGGCCGTCGTTCTCGGCCAGGACCAGTTCCAGGTCGAACTTGCTCCAGGCGAAAGGATAAGGTTCGGTCTGGCAGGCGATGCCCGGCAGATCGAGCGTGCCTTCTTCGTTGTTCTGCCAGGCGAACATGACCTGAAACAGCGGGGTGTGATCCATCCGCCGCGACAATTGCAGCGATTCCACCACCTGTTCGAACGGAAGATCCTGATGCGCCTGCGCGTCCAGCGTCGCCCGGCGCACCCGCGCGATCAACTCGGCCGGGCGCGGCTGTCCGGACAAGTCGATGCGCAGCGCCAGGGTATTGACGAAGAAGCCGATCAGCGGCTCGAGTTCGCCGCGATTGCGGCCGGCGGTGGCCGCGCCGATGACCAGATCGTCCTGCCCGGACAGGCGCGCGAGCACTATCGCCCAGGCGGCCATGAGGGTCATGAACAAGGTGCTGCCGTGGCGCTGGCTGACCCGCTTGAGCGCCCACACCAATGCCGGATCGAGTTCGATCGGCACGAACGCCGCATCGAAGGACTGTTGCGGCGGGCGCGGCCGATCCAGCGGCAGGCTCAGCAGTCCGGGTGCGCCGGCCAGCGCGCCGCGCCAATAATCGGCCTGGACCCGCGTGCGTTCGCCTTGCAGCCATCGGCGTTGCCACAGCGCGTAATCGGGGTACTGCACCGGCAGCGGTGCTAACGGATCGTCGCGGCCCTGGCTGAAGGCGGAATACACGGCGCTGAGTTCGGCCAGCAACACGCCGATCGACCAGCCGTCGGAGACGATATGGTGCTGGGTCAGCAGGAACACATGATCTTGCGCGCCCAGGCGGATCAATCGCGCGCGCAGCAGGGGGCCGCGAGCGAGGTCGAACGGCGCGTCGATTTCCTCGGTCATGCTGCGGCGCAAGGTCGCGGCCGGGTCGGCGTCGCCGCGCAGGTCCTGCTCGATCAGGGCGATGCCGGTGTCCGCCGGCAATACTTCCACATGCGGTTGCCCATCGACGGCCACGAACACGCTGCGCAGGCCCTCGTGGCGGGCGATGAGACGATCGAGGCTGCGTTGCAACGCGTCGACATCGAGTTCGCCGCGTAGCCGCAGCGCCAGCGGGATGTGGTAGTTGGCGCTGACGCTGTAGAACTGCGACAGGAACCACAGCCGTTGTTGCGCGAACGACAGCGGGAGCCGGCCGTCGTCGGCGCCGCGCGCGCGCGACGCGATGGCGGGGCCGATCGCCGAGGGGCTCTGCGCCGGCAGGGCATCGATCGCTGCGGCCAGGTCGCGCAACACCGGCTGCGCGAACAAGGTCGCCAGCGGCAGTTCGACCGCGAAAGCCGCACCGATCCGGCTGATCAGGCGCACGGCGATCAGCGAATGACCGCCGAGCTCGAAGAACTGGTCGTGGCGACCGATGCGTTCCACGCCCAGCAATTCCTGCCACAGTTCGGCCAACACGCATTCGGTGCGCCCTTGCGGCGGCGCGTAGTCGCCGCGCGCGAACGCTTCCGCGTCCGGCTCCGGCAGCGCGCGGGTGTCGAGTTTTCCGTTCGGCGTGACCGGCAACGCATCGAGTGCGACGAACGCGGCCGGTACCATGTACTCCGGCAGTCGCGCGCTCAGATGGCCGCGTAGGCGCGAGGCCCAATCCCCGTCGACGCCGTCGGCCGCAGCGGCGACCGTGTAGGCGATCAGGCGGGTGCGGCCAAGTGCGTCCTCGCGCGCGAGCACCGCGCATTCGAGCACCGCTTCGTGCTCGGACAGACAGGCTTCGATCTCGCCCAGCTCGATGCGGAAGCCGCGGATCTTGACCTGATGGTCGTTGCGGCCGAGGAAGCTCAGATTGCCGTCGCTCAAATAACGCGCCAGGTCGCCGGTGCGGTACATGCGCGCCTGCGTGTCGTCGGCGAAGGGATCGCGCACGAAGCGTTGCGCGGTCAGGTCGGCGCGATCGAGATAGCCCTGGGCGACGGCGGCGCCGCCGATGAACAGCTCGCCGGCCGCGCCGGTCGGTACCGGTTGGCCGTGGCGGTCGAGCAGGTAGACGCGCGCGTTGGCGATCGGCCGGCCGATCGGCGCGTGGCTAGGCGCTTGTTCGATATCGCCGCCGAGCACGTACGCGGTGGCGACGTGGGTTTCGGTCGGGCCGTAGTGGTTGTGCAGGCGGCAGTCGGGCAGACGCCGGAACAAGCGCTTGATCTGCGGCGTCAGACGCAGTTGTTCGCCGGCGACGATCACATCGCGCAGGCTGTCGCGCAGCGTGTCCAACTCGTCATCGGCCAGATCGTCGACGGCTTCGGCCAGACTCTGCGCGGCGATGTAGGGCAGATGCACGCGTTCGACGGCGTGCTCGCCTATCCAGCGGACCAGCCGCGGGAAGTTGAGCCGGGTCTGCGCGTCGATCAATACCAGCCCGGCGCCGGAGCACAGGGCGCCGAAGATTTCCTGGAACGCCACGTCGAAGCCGATCGCGGCGAACTGCAGGATCCGCCGCGCCGGCGCCAGTTCGGCGAGCTGCCAGCGGATCAGATTGACCAGTGGCGCGTGCGGCATGGCCACGCCCTTAGGCACGCCGGTCGAGCCGGAGGTGTAGATCACATAGGCCGGGTGGTCCGCGCGCAGACCGGCGATGCGCGGGTCGTCTTCGCGCGCATCGATGCCGATGTCGGTGTCCAGATCGATCGCGCGCGGGTCGGCGGCGATGGCCGCGCCGAGCGCGCCGCGCCCGACCGCATCGATCAGCACCGCCGCCGGCGCCGAATCGGTCAGCACCCGGCTCAGGCGCTCGCCTGGATAAGTCGTATCCAAAGGAACGTAAGCTGCGCCGGCCTTGAGCGCGGCGAGCAGGCCGACGACCATCTCAAAGCCGCGTTCCACGCACAACGCGACCCGATCGCCCGCAACCACGCCGTGTTCGATGAGACGATGCGCCAGCGCGTTGGCGCGCGCATTGAGTTCGGCGTAGGTCAGCGTGCGGTCGTGATGGATCAAGGCCACGGCGTGCGCGTCGCGGCGGACCTGTTGTTCGAACAACTCGTGGACGCAGGGTGCATCGGGGTAGGCCACGGCCGGCGGGTTCGCCGACTCCAACAGATGTTCGCGTTCGGCCGAGGACAACAGCTCGATGCGCGATACCGGCAAGTGGGCGTCATCGGTCATCGCCCGCAACGCCGCGATCAGATAGCCGGCATGCCGCTCGATGGTAGCCGCGTCGAACAGCGCGGTGGCATAACCCAGATGCCCGTCGACGCTATCGCCGTGTTCGCGCAGGTGCAGTTCCAGGTCGAAACGGATCGCATCGAAGGGTTGTTCGGCATGCACTTGCAATCGCGGCAGATCGAAGCGGGTCGGCTCGTTGCTTTGCCAGGCGAACAGCGCCTGGAACAGCGGCGTGTGATCCATGCGCCGCGTCGGCTGGACGATTTCGACGACGCGCTCGAACGGCAGGTCCTGATGTGCCTGCGCGGCCAGCGCGGTTTCGCGCACCCGCGCCAGCAATCGCGTGGTGTCCGGTTCGCCGGACAGGTCGATGCGCAGCGCGAGGGTGTTGACGAAGAAGCCGATCAGCGGTTCGATCTCGCGCCGGCCGCGATTGGCCGAGGGCGTGCCGATCACCAGATCGTCCTGCCCGGAAAGCCGCGCCAGCACCGTCGCCCACGCTGCGGCCAAGGTCATGAACAAGGTCGCGCCGTGCGCCTGGCTCAGGCGCTTGAGCCGGCGGGTGAGCTCGGCGTCCAGATGCAGCGGGTGCGCGGCCGCGGCGGAGGATCGCAGCGGCGGTCGCGGCCGGTCGGTCGGCAGCGCCAACAGGGTCGGCGCATCGGCCAGCGCACCGCGCCAATAGTCGGCTTGCGCTTGCAGACGTTCGCCGGTTTGCCAGCGCTGTTCCCACGCGGCGTAGTCGGGGTACTGCACGCTCAGCGGCGGCAGCGGGTCGGGGCCTTGCTCGCGGAACGCGGCATACAGCTGGCTGATCTCGCGCGCGAGCAAGTGCATCGACCAGCCGTCGCAGACGATGTGGTGTTGGGTGATCGCCAAGCGATGTTCGTCATCGCCCAAGCGGATCAGGCGCGCGCGGATCAACGGCCCCTGCGCCAGATCGAACGGCGTGCGCGCGTCCAGCGCGCTCAGGCGCGCCAGTTCGGCCCGCGCATCGGCGCGGCCGCGCAGATCGTGTTCGTGCATGCGCAGGCCCGCGTCGGCTGGCAGCAGGCTGGCTTGCGGATGGCCATCATCGGCCCGGAACACGCTGCGCAGCGCCTGATGGCGCGCGAACACGCGGTCCAGGCTGCGCTGCAGCGCATGGCTGTCGAGCTCGCCGCGCAGTTGCAGGATCAGCGGCATGTTGTAGCTGTCGTCGCCGTGTTCGAGCTGGGCCAGGAACCACAGCCGCCGCTGGGCGAAGGACAGCGGCAAGTCGTCTTCGCGCGCGCCGGCCAGGATGTCGGGCAACGCGGTTTCGGTGTGGTGCGCGCGTTGCGCGTCGATCGCTTCGGCCAGGGCCGCCAGCAGCGGATGGGCGAACAATTCGGCCAGCGGCAGAGTCACGCCGAGTTCCTCGCGCACCCGGCTGAGCAGGCGCGCGGCGATCAGCGAATGTCCGCCGAGTTCGAAGAACTGGTCGTCGCGTCCGACCCGTTCGATCCCCAGCAGGGATTGCCACAGCGACGCCAGCGCGGTTTCGGTCGGGCCTTGCGGCGCCCGATAGGCGCGGCGCGCGAAAGCCTCGTCCGGCGGCGCCGGCAAGGTTTTGCGGTCGATCTTGCCGTTGCCGGTGAGCGGCAGCGTCTGCATCAGCACGAACGCGGCCGGCACCATGTAGCCGGGAAGACGTTCGCGCACATGATCGCGCAGCGAGGCGATCAGGATGTCGCTCGCCGCAGCGTCCGGCTCGTCGGTGGCCAGGCAATAGGCGACCAGACGCGGTTCGCCGGGACGGTCTTCACGCGCCAGGACCGCGCATTGGCGCACCGCCGGATGTTCGCCGAGCCTGGCTTCGATTTCTCCCAATTCGATGCGGTAACCGCGCAGCTTGATCTGATCGTCGTTGCGGCCGACGAACACCAGATTGCCGTCGGGCAGCCGCCGCGCCAGATCGCCGCTGCGGTACATGCGGGCATCGCGGTGCGGACTGAACGGATCGGGCAGGAAACGCTCGGCGGTGAGTTCAGGCCGGCCGAGATAGCCGCGAGCCACGCCGGCGCCGCCGATGTAAAGCTCGCCGATCTCGCCCTGCGGCACCGGTTGCCGCGCTTCGTCGAGCAGGTACACGCGGGTATTGGCCAAGGGCCGGCCGATCGGAACGCTATCGAGTTCGGCCGTTTGTTCGGGCGCGGTCCACATGGTCGCGCAGACGGTGATCTCGGTCGGGCCGTAGGCGTTGACCACGGTGGCCTGGCAGGCCAGCGATCGGACCAGGGCCGGGCTCGGCGCTTCGCCGCCCAGAATCAGCACCGGTCGCCGGTCCAGACGATAGTGCCGGTCCTGCAGGAACGCGGGCGGCAGCAGGACATGGCTGATCGCTTCACGGTTCATGTACTCCACGAACGCCTCGGCCGATTCGCGCTGCCGCGCGCTCGGCAGATACAGCGCGGCGCCCGAACACAGGGCCATGACGATTTCCAGCACGCTGGCGTCGAAGCCCAACGAGGCGAACTGGGCCACGCGGCTGTGCGCGGCGATGCGCAGCCGCGCGATCTGGGTATGAGCCAGGTGCACCGCGTTGCGGTGTTCGATCATCACGCCCTTCGGCGTGCCGGTCGAGCCGGAGGTGTAGATCACATAGGCCAGGTGATGCGAGGCGAGCTGCGCTACCTGCGGGTCGTGCTCGGGCGCCTCGCCGGCGAGATCGGCGCCCGGGTCGAGCACGGTGCGCCCGTGCAGCGCCGTCTCGCCCAGCGCATCGCGCCCGGCCGCATCGCACAGCAGCAGCATCGGCGCGGCATCGGCCAGTGTCTGCGCCAGGCGGGCGGAGGAATGGCCCGGATCGAACGGAACATAGGCGCCGCCGGCCTTGAGCACGGCCAGCAGGCCGACGATCGCGGCGAAGCCGCGCGCCACGCACAGCGCGACGCGCTCGTCCGGACGCAGGCCCAGTTCGATCAGCCGGTGCGCGAGCCGGTTGGCGCGACGGTTGAGCTCGGCGTAGCGCAGCGCGTGGTCGGTGTTGCTCAACGCGATCGCTTCGGGATGCGCGCGTACCTGTTGCTCGAACAAGCGGTGCAGGCACTGCTCTTGCGGATAGGCGGCGTCGGTCGCGTTGCAGTCGTCCGGCATCGAGGCCTTCGATCGCCTGGCCGGGGCGAGGACGGCCTGGGCGGCCGTCGCGGTCGTGCCGCCAGGAGATTCGACGGGCATCGCATCTTGGTTCTGAGTGGAGCGGCGATCGGATTGGGAAGTGGTCATCGGGATTGCTTGAATAGCGAAAAGGACGAAACCCGGAAGCGCCGGCGGTGCGCGGTAGCGGCCTTATTCGAACAGGCCAGGGCTACAGAGCGCGACGCGCGGGTTCATGAAGGTGGATGGCGGACAAAGTCAGCGCGGCGGCTGTGTGAGAGGCGGCATATCGGCCGCGGGACCATGGAGTCCGTTCGATTCGGCGCATCGGATCCGGCGACGGTTCGCTCGCCCGCCGGCGCGGCTGGACGAGGCTGGAACGGCGACTTTGCCGAATCGCATGCTTTCGGGCCGCTGCGGCGGGCACTTGCCTGTCCGCGGCGGACGCAGTGCGCGCAGTCTGGCAACGAACGCCAAGGTTCCGAAGTGATGGTTGTCATGGCGGCATACACTCGCGGCGCCGCGTCCCAGGACGTAAGAATCCGCGAACGCGGCCCCGGGGCTGTTCAGCGCAGGGCCCAGGCCCTGTCTGGTCAGGAGTCGAACTGACCGAAGCGCCGACCCGGCCGCGCTGGCGACGCAGTCATACTGCCGCCCCGACATCGTATCGACGATCGACACCGCACAGGACGCGCAGCGCATGGCTGAGGAAATCTACGTATCGACCGACATCGAATCCGACGGACCGATTCCCGGCCCGCATTCGATGCTGAGCCTGGGATCGGCCGCCTTCACCGCCGCGGGCGAACGGATCGCGACCTTCTCGGCCAATCTGTGCGAACTCGATGGCGCCGCCGGCCACCCCGATACCCTGGCGTGGTGGGCCGGTCAGCCCGAAGCCTGGCAGGCCGCGCGTGCCGGCGCCCGGCCCGCGGCCGAGGTGATGCCCGAGTATCTGGCCTGGCTCAAGGCGCTGCCCGGCAAACCGGTGTTCGTCGCGTACCCGGCCGGATTCGATTTCAGTTTCGTGTACTGGTATCTGATCCGGTTCGCCGGGCAGAGCCCGTTCAGCCATTCGGCCTTGGACATGAAAACCCTGGCCATGGCGGTGCTGGGCCTGCCGTATCGCGACACCAGCAAGCGGGCCATGCCCAGGCACTGGTTCGGCGACGATCCGCATACCCACGTGGCCCTGGACGATGCGATCGAGCAAGGACGCTTGTTCTGCGCGATGCTCGCCCAGCTCAAGGCCGACGCCGCCGAGTTGGCGCGGCTGCGCGCCGGCTCGGATTGAGGCGGGCTTTCGTTCCAGAGTCTTCGGTTCTAGCGGCGCAGCGCCGACCCGGCCAGCAGCGCGCCGAAGCCCACCAGCAGCGCGCCGAACGCGCGATCGAGCCAATGCCGCCAGCGCAGCAGGCCGGCGCGTACCGTGCCTTGCGAGAACAACAACGCGACCAGACCGAACCACAGCACGTGGGTGGCCGAGACGAAGGCGCCGTAACCGATGCGCTGGGCCATCGGCGTCGCCGGTTGCACCACCTGCAGGAACAGACTGACCACGAACACCGTGCTTTTGGGATTGAGCGCGTTGGTCAGAAATCCGGTGCGCAGCGCGGCCCAGTCCGACACCGCGGCCACCGCCGCTTGCGCTTCGGGCATCGACGCCGGACGCGAGCGCAGCATCTTCAGTCCCAGATACACCAGGTACAACGCGCCGACGATCTTCAGCGCCGCGTACAGGCGCAAGGATTGCTGGATCACCAGGCCCACGCCCAGCAGGGTGTAGGCCACATGCACCCACACGCCCAGGCCGATACCCAGCGCGGTCAGCACGCCGGCGCGTCGCGAGAGCAGCAGGCTGTTGCGGGAAACCATCGCGAAGTCCGGGCCCGGGCTCAGCACGGCCAGCACGGTGATGGTGAGTACGGCTATCAATTCCTGCATTCGTGGCGCGCCAAGATCGGGAGTATCGGGCTAAATTAGGCGGGGTATTGCCAGGCCGCAAACGATGAAAGATCACGATCGGCGTGAGCTGGACTCACGATATCGACGTACCGCGCTGCCGCCGCTGGGAGCGCTGCGCTGCTTCGAGGCCGCGGCGCGGCTGGAGAGTTTCACCCGCGCCGCGCAAGAACTGCACCTGACCCACGGCGCGGTCAGCCGTGCGGTGCGTTCGATCGAGGATGCGCTGGCCGTGGAACTATTCGAACGGCGCAGCCAGCGGGTATTCCTGACCCCGGCGGGCGAGCGGCTGCGCGATGCCGCGGCCGCCGCGTTCGATGTGCTGGCCGCGGCGGTGCGCGAACTGCGCGAGCCGCCGCGCAAGCTGGCCGTGGTGCTGTCGTGCGAACCGACCTTGCTGATGCGCTGGTTGATTCCGCGTCTGCCGGCGTTTCATGCGCGCCATCCCGAGATCGCGCTGCAACTGGTCGCCGGCGGCGGCCCGGTGGGTTTCGAGGAGATCGATCTGGCGATCCGCCGCGACGATTTCGATTGGGGGCCGCGCGTACACGCGCAGCGGCTGTTCGAGGAGCGGGTAGGGCCGGTGTGCAGCGCGCGTTATCGCGCCGAGCATCTGCAAGCCCAAGCGCGCGGCGCGCGTTGGGCGGACACCGTGGTGCGGCTGCACAGCGCCACCCGGCCCGGTGCCTGGGCGGATTGGTCGCGCGCGGCGCGCAAGCGGCAGCCGGCGGGACCGAGCCAGAGCTTCGAACATTTCTATTTCAGCCTGCAGGCCGCGGCGGCCGGCGTCGGCGTGGCGATCGGGCCGTGGCAGTTGGTGCGCGATGAGGTCGAGGCGGGCGTGCTGGTGGCGCCGATGGGATTTCTCGCCGACGGCAGCGCCTACCACCTGTTGTCGCCGCAACCGGTCGGCGCCGGATCGGCCGGTGCCAAGCTGCTGGCGTGGTTGCGCGAGCAGGCTTGATCGCGGGGCGGCGGGGCGCCGGGGCTCAGGTGTTGGCGGCGGCCTCGCCGGCGCGCGCCGAGTCGCCATGGAAACTCGGCGGCATCTCGCGCAGTCGCGCCACGTCGCGCAGCGGCGGCGCGCCGAACAGGCGGCTGTATTCGCGACTGAATTGCGAAGGGCTGTCGTAACCGACCGCGTGCCCGGCGCTGGCCGCGTCCATCGACTGGCCCAGCATCAATCCGCGCGCCTGTTGCAAGCGCAGTTGCTTTTGGTACTGCAGCGGGCTCATGCGGGTGACCGATTTGAAATGCGCGTGCAGGGCCGAGGAACTCATGCTCGCGTGCGCGGCCAGCTCGGCCATGTCGAACGGTTCGCGGTAATGGCGCTTGATCCAGTCGATCGCGCGGTTGACGTGACGCAGCCGGCTGTCGCCGTGAGCGATTTCGTGCAGACGCGAGGCTTGTTCGCCCTTCATCAGCCGGTACAGCAACTCGCGTTCGACCATCGGCGCGAGCATGGGGATGTCGTCGGGCGTATCGAGCAGCGCCAGCAGCCGGATCGCCGCATCGAGCAACTCGGCGCTGGCGTCGCTGAGCATCAGGCTGGGGCCGGGCGCGCCGCCGTTGGGCGCGGCCAGTCCGGATTCCAGCCACAGGCTGCTCAGCAGCGCCGGATCCAGGTCGATGCGCAGGCACAGATAGGGCTGCTGCACGCTGGCTTCGACGATCTGCCCGAGAATCGGCACGTCGACCGACACCACCAGGTAGCGATTGCGGTCGTACTCGTAGATGCGATCGCCGAGCATCACCCGCTTGCGGCCCTGCGCGACGATGCACACCGCCGGCCGGTGCAACTCGTGGATGGCATCGACCTCGCGGCTGGCGCGGATCAGCTGTACTCGCGGCAGGGCGGTCGGGTGCAAGCCGTCGACGCCGGAATTTCGATCAATCGCCTGCGCCAGACGTTGTGCTGCATTCATCGCGACGTGCCTCGCTGCGGGCGCAGAAGCCACTGATTCGAGCGGCATTCCGACGATGGGGGATGGCGGCGATGATCCGCCGGCACACGGCCGCGAGCAAGCCGGGATCGGGCCGTCCGGAGGATCGTGCAATAAACCGCCGCGATCGTTCTACCGCGGCCGGGGCCGGCATCGGCATCGTCTCGACCAGGCCGGACGACCCGCGTCCGCCATCCGATCCAGGAGTCCGAGATGAGCGCTTTTCACGATGTGCAAGGCAAGACCGTACTGATCACCGGCGCCAGCAGCGGCATCGGCGAGGCCACCGCCAGGCTGCTGAGCGAACGCGGCGCCAAGGTGCTGATCGGCGCGCGCCGCGGCGAACGTCTGCGCACGCTGAGCCAGACCCTCAACGCCGCCGGCGGCGAGGTGCGCTATCGCAGCCTGGACGTTACCGACCCCGCCGACTTCGCCGCGTTCGTGGCCTATGCGCAAGAGCAGTTCGGCGCGATCGACGTGCTGGTCAACAACGCCGGCGTGATGCCGTTGTCGCCGCTGCGGGCGCTCAAGCTGGACGAGTGGAACCGCATGATCGACGTCAACGTGCGCGGCGTGCTGCACGGCATCGCCGCGGTGCTGCCGCTGATGGAAGCGCAAGGCCATGGCCAAGTCGTCAACGTCGCGTCGCTCGGCGCGCATTACGTGGTGCCGACCGGCGCGGTGTACTGCGCGACCAAGTTCGCGGTGTGGGCGATTTCCGACGGTTTGCGCCAGGAAAGCGACAAGATCCGCGTCACTACCATCTCCCCGGGCGTGGTCGAGTCGGAACTGGCCGACACCATCACCGATGCCGCCACCGCCGAGGGCATGAAGGAATTCCGCCGCATCGCCATCGGTCCGGATGCGATCGCGCGCGCGATCGCCTTCGCCATCGCCCAGCCGGCCGACGTCGATGTCAGCGAAGTGATCGTGCGTCCGACCGCGGGTTCGTTCTAAGACGTGGTCTGAGCGCGCCGGCGATGGGCCTGCCTGGATGGCCGGCGGGCTTGTCGTTTGCGCGTCGGCGCTCGCAAACAGCCCTGCGGGCCTGGGTGCGCGAATGTGCCCGCCGCCAGGTCGTGTTGTTCGTGGCCATCAGAAGCGCCTTAGCCCAACACCAGGGCGCGCAAGCCACGAACTCCGGCGAACGAACCGCGCCGCCGCCGCCGGCCGCTTGAGGCGAACGAATCCAGATAACTCTGCCCGCCGCGATCGCGCAACCGGCGATCGCCGGCTGCGCGTATGGCGCGAACGATCGCCTCAACGATCGGCGAACAGCGCATTGAGCTGCGAATACGCCAATGCCTCGGCCGCCAGCGGCTGCGAGTCGCCGTCGCGCAGGAAGCCCGAGGCCAACGCGGTCATTCGCGAGTACATGGATTGGGCGATGTCCGAACCCGCGCTGAGCCGGCGCACGCCCCAGCGCTGCAACTCGTCCGCGGCCGGCAGCGCGGCGCGCGCGAGCAGGTTCAAGGGCAGGCCGGCTTCGGCGGCGATGGTGCGCACCGAGGCCTGGTCGGTCAGTCCGGGCACGAACAGGCCGTCCGCGCCGGCGGCGCGATAACGCGCGGCGCGGGCCAGGGTTTCCTCGACCCGCCGCTCAGGCGGCGCCAGGCCGCGCAGATACACGTCGGTGCGCGCATTGAGATACAGCGCCACGCCCAGACGCGCGCTCGCGCGCTTGATGTGTTCGATCTTCGCGCACAGCAGATCCGGATCGGAGCCGCCGTCCTCCAGATTGATGCCGACCGCGCCGACGTCGATCAGACCGGAGACGGTTTCGGCGACCGCGGCCGGGTCGTCGGAGTAACCGCCCTCGGCGTCGACGGTCAGCGGCACCCGGATCGCCCGCGCGATATCGGCCACGGTGGCGACCAGGCGCCGCACCGGCAGCAGGTCGCCGTCGGGATAGCCGTGCGACCAGGCCACGCCTGCGCTGGTGGTGGCCACGGCGGCCGCGCCGAGGCTTTCGATCAGGCGCGCGCTGCCGGCGTCCCAGGCATTGGCGAGCAGCAGCAGGCCGTCGTGGTGCAGTTCGTGGAAGCGGGCGGCGAGGTCGGTTTGGCGATTCATTGAGGGGCTCGGGTGCGGAAAGGCGAGCAGGATGACATGCCGAGATCGATCCGACTCGCCGTTTTCGGCCATCCATGCCGCCCCGATACGGGCCTGGCGCGGGGCTTTAACCGCAGTTTCCGCGCTGCGGCCCCGGCCGCCCTGATTCCGGCCGCCCCGATTGTCGTTCGAGCGACAATCGACGCCGGTTTCCCGTCATTCGCATCGATGCCCCGGCCGGCGACGCGTGGCTGGGGTACCATTGATTCGCGCCTGCGGTAGCAACTGAGCGTAGTCATTGCCAAAGTTGTGACCCGGTTCCTGGGGTGTGGCCGTCGCTCGCACCGCTACGTGCCTTTTTCGCGGTGATTAATCCAGAGTTTTTGCAGCTCTGGGGTGTCACCGTTGAGTCAATGAATTTCGACGCCTTGCAGGGTCGTGGGGCACCGCGTAGCCTCGCGAGCGTAGGCTGAATCTGTTTCCGGGGACGCTATGACCATCCGTGTATTCATCGTGGACGACCATGCGTTGGTGCGCACGGGCATGCGCATGATCCTGTCGGCGGAAACGGATATCGAAGTATTGGGCGATGTGGAGAGCGGCGAAGAAGCCTTGCCGCTGGTGCGCAAGCTCAAGCCCGACGTGGTGCTGTGCGATCTGCATCTGCCCGGCGTCAGCGGACTGGAGGTGACCGAACGCATCGTCAAGGGCGATCACGGCACCCGCGTGATCATCGTCTCGGTGCTCGAGGACGGGCCGATGCCCAAGCGCCTGCTCGAAGCCGGCGCCTCGGGTTATGTCGGCAAGGGCGGCGACGCCAGCGAACTGTTGCGCGCGATCCGCGACGTGGCGCGCGGCAAGCGCTATCTGGCGAGCAACATCGCCCAGAATCTGGCCTTGTCCAATCTCGACGGCGGCGCTTCGCCGTTCGACGAGCTCTCGCCGCGCGAGCTGGAAATCGCCTTGTTGCTGGTGCAGGGATTCCGCCAGGAAGAAATCGCCAAGCGCCTGAGCTTGAGCGCGAAGACGGTCAACACGCATAAGACGCGCTTGTTCGAAAAACTCACGATCAGCGACAGCATCGCGCTGGCGCGTCTGGCGGCGCAGTACGGCCTGGCCGATCCGGCGCATTCGCTCTGAGCCCGCGCGGCTGAGCGGTTGTCGGGACGCGTCGCGTCGTTTTCCGATTCGGATGCGGTGAGTGGGACCCGCGCAGCGTTAGTGGAACGCATGCGGGCCGCTGGTATCGCGCGATAACGTGGCGCTGCTTCGCTCGATGCACGAGGTCCATGGCGTCGCTCGGTGACGCTGTCGCACAGTGCGAACTCAATCGTCGAATCGTGATGTGCGAACGGCTCTTTAGTCTTTGCGCAAGGCAGGTTCGGGCGTAGGCGTCGGGACTGAAGTCCCTCCCGCAAAGAAAAAAGTCCGCGACCAGCAAACGATCGGCCCCGATGCTTGCGGAAGTTTCGGCCGGGTTGCCTGCGAGCAGTTGGCAAAGAAAAACCGGCCGCTTTCGCGGCCGGTTTTTCGTTTGCCGATGATCGATCGCGGGGCGATCGATCCTTGCCCGGAATCAGGCGCGGCGTTCGTGCTGTCCGTCGTCCGGGCCGCCGTCCTGGTCGGCTTCCGCAGCCTGCGCGCCTTCGCTGGCGGCGGAGGCGGCATCGGCGCGGGCCGGTTCGGCCGGATGGGGCAGGGTGTCGAACAGGCCGCCGGTGCGCGGCGTCAGCGGACTCGCGGGTTCGACCGATTCGGTTTCGACCGCCTCGGACGGCGCGACTGCTTCGGCCTGTGCAGCGGCTTGGACCGGTGCCGGTTCGATCGCGGCGGGCGCGTCCGGAGCGGTCTGGTTCCAAGCAGGCTCGACCGGCGACGCCACCGGCGCGGAGGTCTCGATCGGCAGACCGGTTGCGGCTTCGGCGGCCGGCGAGACCGGAGCGACCTGTGCGGCCGCGGCTTGGGCCCGACCGAGGTCTTCCACGCTGGGCGTAACGACGGTGGGGACGACGACTTCGCGTTCGACCACTTCTTCGGTCACCACGGCCTGGCTTTCGATCACTTCGCGCTCGACGACCACTGCAGGCTCGATGGTCGCGGGTGCGGCCGGTTCGGCCTGGACCGGTGCCGGCTCGATCACTGCCACCGCTTCGATCGCTGCGAGCGCCGGTTGCGCCTGCTCGACCGACTGCGCGGCGGTTTCGGCCGGGCTGCTCGGGGCTTGCACCGGAGCCTCGGCACCGAACGACAGGTTCGGCTTGGCGAAGCTGCTCGCGGGCGCCTCGAACGAGACGGCGGTTGCTGGCTCGCTATGCGTCGGCTCGTTGCGTGCCTGCTCGTTACGGGTCGGCTCGCTGCGTGCCTGTTCGCTACGTGCCTGTTCGCTATCGGCCTGCTCGGCACGGACGGGCTGAGGCGAGATCGGCTCGGCCTGCGCGGCAACGGAGCCGCCCTGGGCCGGTTCGCCGAACTGAGCGAACGAGGACCTGGCGCCGGTCTCGGCCTGAGCCGAGGGCACGAACGTGCTGCTCACCGTGGCCACGACCGCAGCCGCGGCCGCCGGCGTCGCCGGCGTGGCGCGCGGCGACGGATTGGCCTCGTCGTCGAAATCGAACTCGGGCTGCGAACGGTGCGCGGCGGCCGGAGCCGAGACCGGCTCTGCGCCGTTCTCGTCTTCGTCGTCGAAACCGCCCTCGTCCTGACCCTGGCCTTCGCCCAGGGCGCCGGCTTCGCCGTTGCCGCGACGGCGGCGACGGCCACCGCGACGGCCGCGACGGCGGCGACCGCCACCTTCACCGGCCGCTTCGCCAGCATCGCCTTCGCGCGCTTCGGCCGTAGCCGCGTTGGCGGTTTCGGCGACGGCGGCTTCGGTCTTGAGCGCGGGCTCGTCGGTCACCGCGGGCATCGAGGGCATCGCGATCGGCGCACCAGCACTGGCCGTGGCCGCGGCGACCGCGGCCGGCACGATCGCGGCGGCGACGGCGGTTTCGGCGGCAGCGTCCTGACGCGGCGGCCTGGGCTCGCGCGGCGGACGCGGCGTCTGCGTGGCATTGCCGTTGGTCTGAGCGTTGCGTTCCTCGTTCTGCGGCTTGGCCTGCGGCGCCTGCGCGTTGTTCTGCGGCGGGCTCTGCGGCTTGGGCTGCTGCGCCTGCTTGGGCTGCTGCGGCTGCTTCTGCTTGGGCGGCGGGCTCTGCGGACTCGGCTGGCCGACCTGCGGCGGCTGGGCCTGCTTGTCGCGGCGGCCCTGCTGTTCCAGGCGCGCTTCGTCGCGGCGGCCGCCATCGCGTCCGCCCTTGCCGTTGCGTTCGTTGCCGCGGCGCTGACCGTTATTGCGATCGGCACGTTCGCTGCGTCCACCGCGTCCTTCCTGACCGCCGCGGCCGTCTTGGCCGCCCGATTCGGGCGCCGTCTTCGCCGGCTGCGGAGCGCCGCGGAAGATGCGCAGGATGCGTTCGACCAGACCGATGGAATGGGTCGGGGCGGCGACCGGAACGGGTGCGGGGGGCGGAGCCACCGCCATGGCCGCTTCGCGGGGTTCGCGCAGCGGTGCGGGCTGGAGGGGTTTGACGTTGGTGACCGCCGGCGCGTCGGGGATGTTCAGGTGCGCCTTGGTCAGGGCGTGCACCGGCAGCTTGCGCTGGGTGCCTCGCTGGTAGCTGGGCTTGATGGTTTCTTCGCCCAGTTCGTTCTCGCGCACCCGGGTGACTTCGTAGTGCGGGGTTTCGAGTTGATCGTCGGCGACGATCACGATCGGCGAGTCGTGGCGCTGCTCGATCTCGGTCAGCGCGCGGCGCTTTTCGTTGAGCAGAAAATTGGCGATCTCGGTCGGCGCCTGCACCAGCACCTGTCCGGTGTTTTCCTTCATCGCGTGTTCTTCGGCCACGCGCAGGATCGACAACGACAGCGATTCGACGCTGCGCATGCGGCCGTGGCCGTCGCAGCGCGGGCACACCAGCTGGCTGGACTCGCCCAGCGACGGGCGCAGGCGCTGGCGGCTGAGTTCGAGCAGGCCGAAGCGCGAGATGCGGCCGATCTGCACGCGCGCGCGGTCCTGCTTGAGCGCGTTCTGCAGCTTGTTCTCAACCTCGCGCTGATGGCGGTTGGAGGACATGTCGATGAAGTCGATCACCACCAGGCCGCCGAGGTCGCGCAGGCGCATCTGGCGGGCGACTTCCTCGGCCGCTTCCAGGTTGGTGTTGAACGCGGTTTCTTCGATATCGCCGCCCTTGGTGGCGCGCGCGGAGTTGACGTCGATCGCGGTCAGCGCTTCGGTCTGGTCGATCACCAGGGCGCCGCCGGAGGGCAGGCGCACGGTGCGCTCGTAGGCGTTCTCGATCTGCGACTCGATCTGGAAGCGGTTGAACAGCGGAGTTTCGTCGGCGTACTTCTTGAGCTTGCGCATGTTATGCGGCATGACCTGCTCGACGAACTCGCGCGCTTCGGCGTACATCTCGTCGGTGTCGACCAGGATCTCGCCGATGTCCGGGCGCATGTAGTCGCGCAGGGCGCGGATGATCAGGCGCGATTCCTGGTAGACCAGGAACGGGGCCGGCTTCTTGAGCGCCTCGTCGGTGATCGCCTTCCACACGCTGACCAGGTAATCCAGGTCCCACTGCAGTTCTTCGGCATCGCGGCCGACGCCGGCGGTGCGGATGATCACGCCCATGTCGTCGGGGATGTTGAGCTTGTCCATCGCCTCCTTGAGGGCGGCGCGGTCGTCGCCCTCGATCCGGCGCGAAACGCCGCCGGCGGTGGGCGAGTTGGGCATCAGCACCATGTAGCGGCCAGCCAGCGAGATGAAGCTGGTCAGGGCGGCGCCCTTGTTGCCGCGTTCTTCCTTGTCGACCTGGACCACGATCTCCTGGCCTTCGCGCAGCAGTTCGCGCAGGCCGGCCTTGTTATGGTCGACGCCGGGCTGGAAGTAGTCGCGGGAGATTTCCTTCAGCGGCAGAAAGCCGTGGCGGTCGGCGCCGTAATCGATGAAGGCCGCTTCGAGGGAGGGCTCGAGCCGGGTGATGCGGCCCTTGTAGATGTTGGACTTCTTTTGTTCCTTGGACGGCTGTTCGATGTCGATGTCGTACAGGTTTTGACCGTCCACGATTGCGACCCGCAGTTCTTCCGCCTGCGTCGCGTTGATCAGCATGCGCTTCATTGTTGCGTTCCTCGCGCGCTCTACCGCGCGGAACGCCATGGCGTTTCGCAATCTGGGAACACAGGCTCCTCCGTCGCGATCGTCGGCCGCAACGAATGCGGGCCGCCCGCGCGCCGGCGAGGCCTCCACTACCAGCGCTACATCACCACGGCACGCCGCGGGAGCGCTTCTTACCTATTCCAAAACTTTCAGGCCGGCGACGCGAACGTCGCACGGGGCGGGGCGGCGGTTCGGACCGGCTCAATCGAGCGTCAGGCCCTGGCGTCGCACAACTTTGTTCATCGCGATGGTTTGACCCATCGGGCGAAGGCCGGTTCCGCCGGTCCGTCGCTGCTAACATGGCTACCCCGTGGGCAGTGGTTAGACGCGGACCGGAATCGCGGGAGGGGCTTTCGGCCCCGTACCGGGCCGCACGCTTGTCAGGCGTTATGGCTGGTACAACTCCCTGCGAAATCAAAACCTTATCTCGCGTCGCGAGTGTAACAGATAACGCTTCGGGATGACCCAGTCAGCAAACTCCGCTAATGCCGGTGCTCGTACCGTGCGCGTGCCCGATGACCGCGAAGGCCAGCGGCTCGATAATTTCCTGCTCGGCCAACTCAAAGGTGCGCCCAGGTCCTTGATCTACAAGCTGGTGCGCTCCGGTCAGGTGCGCGTGAACGGCGGCCGCGCCAAGGCCGAGCGCAAGCTCGAGGCCGGCGACGAGGTGCGGATCCCGCCGGTTCGTCTCAGTGAGCCCGGAGAAAAGGCGGCCCCGCCCAAGGGCTTCATGGACGCGCTTGACGCGGCGATCGTGTTCGAGGACGCGCGCCTGCTGGCCCTGAACAAGCCCTCTGGCGTGGCCAGCCATGGCGGCAGCGGGATCAGTTTCGGCGCGATCGAGACCCTGCGCGCCTCGCGGCCTGGGCATACCCTGGAACTGGTGCATCGGCTCGACCGGGACACCTCGGGTTTGTTGATCGTTGCCAAGAAGCGTTCCGCACTGACCGAGATGCAGGCCTTGATGCGCGAAGACGGCGGTATCGCAAAACGCTACCTGGCCTTGTTGACCGGCCGCATGCCCGACGGAGTCATGAGCGTGGACGCGCCGCTGCACATCGGCCTGCGCCAGGGCGGCGAACGCCATGTCCAGGTGCACCGCGACGGCAAGGAGTCGCTGAGTCACTTCAAGGTGCTCGAGCGCAAGGGCGGGCAGTCGTATTGCGAGGTGCGGATCGAAACCGGCCGCACCCACCAGATTCGCGTCCACGCGCAGCACATCGGTCATCCCGTCGCCGGCGACGACAAGTACGGCGAAGCCGAGGTCAACAAGAAGTTGCGCGACCAGTTTGGCCTGCGCCGTCTGTTCCTGCACGCCTCGACCCTGGAATTCGCGCTCGAGGGCGGGCGCGAGCCGTATCTGCTCAATGCGCCGCTGGCGCCGGAGTTGGTCGAGGTGTTGGATCGCCTGAGCTGAGGTTTGCGGGACGCGTGGCGACGACGATCGCGACGATCGAGTTTTCGCGTCGCGACGGAGACTTTTGTTGGAGAGGGCCTTCAGCCCCGACGTTTTTCTCTCCGCGGGGTTGTTGCTCTGGTAGGTGCGCTGCGATCGGATCGAAAGGCATCGGGGCTGAAGCCCCTCCCACAAAAGAATTCGTGGCGACGAAAAAAAACAGATGTGCGCGCAGTTAAACGCCTGCGGCAATCACTTATCCGCGCTAGGGCTGACGTCGCTCCCACGGCGATGGTCGCGACCATGGAGCTTCCGCGTCGGGCTGGAGACTTTTGTGGGAGGGTCTTCAGGTCCGACGCTGTTGGCTCAAATCGCCATGAACCGGTACCGCCTATTTGCCGAGGCCTACAAGCCGCTCGGCGCCTGCCCGCAATGCTCCGGCCGCGTCGCCGGCGCGTGGAAGGTCACCGGCACCTGGATGTCGGTGGCGACGGGTTTGCCGTTGCGCGTAGCCGCTTCGAAGCGCCAGCGCTGCACGCCCTTGACCGCGGCGTCGTCCAGCGCGGGCGTCTTGCTGCTGGTTAGCACATTGACCTTGGTCGGCTTGCCTTCGGCGCCGACGGTGAGTTGCAGCACCACCTTGCCGCCGATCTGGTCGCAGCCGATCTCGGCCGGATAGTCCGGCGGCGGCGTGTTGACCGCGCGCAGCGGCGTGGACGGAATCACCGGTTCGTCGGCCGGACGCGGGCCGCAGGCGGCCAGGGTCGTCGCGATCAGTCCGACGGCCAGCGCCATCGGCAGGCGCAGCGAAGCGGTGGCGGAGGTACGACGACGCGATGCGTTCATGGTGATCAACCTGTCAGGGCTTCGGCCTTGGCCGCGCAGATGAAGTCGTTCTCGCTCAGGCCGCCGACGTCGTGAGTGGAGTAACGCACCACGCAGCGGTCGTAGTGGACGCCTAGGTCGGGATGATGATCCTCGCGATGGGCCATGAATGCCAGTGCGTTCACGAACGCCATCGTGCGGTAGTAATCGTCGAAGCGGAAGGTCTTGGTGAGGGCGTGGCCGTCTTCGGCCAGCTCCCAGCCCGGCACTTCCGGCAGCAGCTCGCGCACGCGCGCCTCGCTGAGACGGTGTTCGCTGCCGCGAAGGGGCAGACAATGGGCTTGCGAGAGCGGAATGAGATCGTTCATGCGGGTACTCCTGGCGGCCCGGCGTCGTGGCCGCGGCGTTGCTTCGGCGCCGGCGACGGCTTCCATGAACGGAATCGTATCGCCGACGGTCGTAGGATGCATGCGCGGCGTAAGGCCGCGCCGACCCCGTTAGAATAGCCCGATGATCAACATCTCTGAATCCGCCCAGACGCACTTCCGCAAGCTGCTCGAGCGCGAGGCCCTGCCGGGCCTGGGCGTGCGTCTGTCGGCGGTGCATCCGGGCACGCCGCGCGCCGACGTGCGGCTGGAGTTCGCCGAACCGGCGGACCTGGCCGGCGACGAATGGGCGGTGGATTGCGAAGGCTTCACCCTGTGGTTGAACGCCGACAGCGTGCAATACCTCGACGGCGCCGAGATCGACTACGAAAACAAAGCCACCGGCGGCCAGTTGCAGATCCGCGCGCCCAAGATCAAGGGCGAAGCGCCGACCGAGTCGGCCTCGCTGGTCGAGCGCGTGCGCTGGCTGGTCGAACATGAGATCAATCCGCAGCTCGCCCAGCACCGCGGCAACGTCGCGGTGCAGGAAGTCACCGCCGACGGCGTGGTCGTGCTGCGCTTCGGCGGCGGCTGCCACGGTTGCGGCATGGCCGATGTGACCCTCAAGCAGGGCATCGAAACCACCCTGATGAGCAAGGTGCCCGGCGTGACCGCGGTGCGCGACGCTACCGATCACGACACCGGCGACGCGCCGTACATGCCGCGCGATACCGCGGCCTGAATCCGGCGCGGCGCAGCCTATGCCCACCGCCGCATCGATCATCGAAGCCCTGCAGCGACGGTTGCGGCTTTCGCTGCGTCGCGACTCGCCCACGCCCGGTCAGTTTCCGCCGGGCTGGCAGTCGTGGCTGGAGTCGATGCGCGATCAGGCCGGGGCGATCACCGGCGCGACCTCCGATGCGATGGTCGCCGCGCTCGCCCAGCGTCCTCTGCTGGCGCCACCGCGGCGGGCGCAGTCGCTCAATCGCTGGCAGGCCTTCGCGACCTTGTGGCGCCAGCAATGGCAGCCGCCGGAGCGGGAAGAACGCGGCCTGCGCTGGGCCGCCGGCATCGTCTCGCTGCTGTGGCACATCCTGTTCGGCGGCTTGCTGATCTGGCTGATGTATCTGCAGTTCTTCGCCACCCGGCCGCCGCCAGAAGGCGAGAACGTCACCATGATCGAATACATCGGCGAGGGCACGCCCGCCGAACCCGGCGGTGGTCAGCAGCAACCCAGCGATCAGCCGCAGACCGAGCCGACGCCCGCGACCGCCGAACCTTCGCCGCAGCCTTCCCAGCAGGCCGCGACTGCACCGTCGCCGCCGCAGGTCGCGGTCGCCACGCCGCCGCCGCCGGAGCTGCAGGCGCCGTTGCCGGAGGTCGCGCAACGCGACGTTCCCGAACCGCAGATTCCGCCGCCGACGGTCGAACAACCGGTGATGGTGAGCAAGGCCGTGCCCGATTCGCCGCAGATCTTCGTGCTGCCGCCGACGCGTAAGCGGGTCGACGACAGCCTGCGGGTACCGCAGATCGAGCCCTCGGCGCAGCCGTTGCGGACCGTCGAGGTGCCCGCGCCGGTGCAACCGCCGTCGCGCGAACTGCCGCAGCGCGAAATCGCGCTGCCGAGCGTGACCGCGCAGCCGCGCGAAGTCGCGGTGCGCGAGATCCCTGCGCCGTTGCCGTCGTTGCCGGTGCGCGAGCTGCCGACCCGCCCGATCGAAACGCCGCAGCTGCGCAGCGCCACCCCGCAGGTGCGCGTGGCCGAGATTCCGACGCCTTCGATTCCGGCGCCGGCGCCGGAATCGAGCACGCCGGCAAGCGCGCCTACTCCTACGCCGTCGGCGCAACCGGATGCGACTGCGACTGCGGCGGCGCCGGCCGCCACGCCGGCCGCGAACGCCGCTGCCAATCCCAGCGCCTCCAGCACCTCCAGCACGTCACCGTCGACGGCCACGCGCACGCCCGCGGCGACTGCCGGCGCCGGGCCCAAGCCGACGCCCGCGCCGGGCACCTGGTCCACGCCCAAGCGCGGCGACGATTGGGGCGAGTCGACCCGCAACCGTCCCGGCGCGCAGCGCGGCGACACGCCGGGTCTGTACAACAGCGACGGCAGCCTGCGCCTGGCCGATGCGCCGGGTTCGGCCTCGCCGGGCAAGCCGCCGGGCACGATCACCGAAGAAATCAAGGACCTCGATCGCGCCGGCACCTGGCTGCGGCGCAAGCCGACCGATTACGAGCCGACTTCGCTCGACAAGTACTGGCGGCCGAACGAAACCCTACTTGCCGAGTGGGTGCGGCGCAGCGTGCAGACGGTGATGATTCCGATCCCGGGCACCAGCAAGCGGATCCAGTGTTCGGTGGTGCTGTTGATGGCCGGCGGCGGTTGCGGCATCGACGATCCCAACCTCAACGAGCAGCCTGCGCAAGCACGGCCGCCGCCGGATATTCCGTTCAAGAAGCATCTGCAGGAAGACAACGGCAGCGTGCGTCCGCCGCAGGGCGGGTGAAGCTGCGCGCATATCTGGCGGCCAGCGTTTGCGAACGCGCTACTGGTACTGGCCGGCATCGCGAACCGGCGAGGTCCGACTGTAGGAGCGGCGCAAGCCGCGATCAACCGAAGCGACGTCATACCACTTCTCCAACCGAAGCGATGACCTGCGGCGCTTTTGCTTATCCCACACAAGCATTAGTCGTCTGCGCAATCGCCATCGAGCCGACCAGGGATTAGTCCTTGTCGTGGCTGGGCTTCGGGGAAGGCGCTCGCGTTCACCTCTGCGGTTGGTCGCGGCTCGCGCCGCTGCTACAGGGGCTGCGGATCGATTCGTTGAAGGGCGGACACAAAAACGGCCCGCATGCGGGCCGTTTTCGCTGCGATCTGCGCGGCCGCGCCGCGCCGATACCTGGGCTCAGTGAATGCCGTGCAGATCGCGCAACTGGATGTCCTTGTCGCGCGAGCCGAAATAAGCGGCCAGATCGGCGATCTGCTGATCGTTCAGATCCTTGGCCTGGCTCGACATCAACGCATGCTCGCGCTCGCCGTCGCGGTACATCTGCAGCGAGTGCGCGATGTAGTCGTGGTACTGGCCGGCCAGACGCGGGTAGCTGGGGTCGATCGGCGCATTGCCTTCGGCGCCGTGGCAGTCCACGCAGGACTGGCCGGTGGCCTTGCCCTTGACGCTGGCGAGCTTCTGGCCTTCGGCGATGTGCCCGGCCGGCAGGCCCGAGGACGAGGAGGTGTGGCCGGCGTTGCGGTCGGCCGAGGAGTGGCCGGCCGGCACTTCGCCACCGCCGGAGCAGGCGGTCAGGGCAAGAGCGAGCGTGGCGATGGCGAGGCCGCTCTTGAGGAGGCTGGAATTCGTCATGGGGCGGCTCACTTGGCGCTGGAAAGGAAGGCGGCGATGTCGGCGATGTCCTGGTCCGAAAAGCTCTGGGCCTGGGCCTGCATCGTCGGGTGCTTGCGAGCGCCCTTCTTGTATTCGGTCAGCGCGTTGACCAGGTACTCCGGCGCCTGGCCGACGATCTTGGGAACGTGGTAGTTCGGGTAAGCGTTCTTGTAGCCGGTAACGCCGTGGCAACCCTGGCAGGTGTAGGTGAGCATGCGGCCGGTTTCCGGATTGCCTTTGGCGGCGGCCGGGGCGGAAGGAGCAGCGGCGGGTGCGGCCGTTGCGGCGGGAGCCGGGGCCTTGGTGGGTTCCTGTGCGGCCGCGGTAGCGGCGACCAGGGTCAGGGCAAAGCAGGCGGCGATCGTCAGCGGTCGCATCATGTCGTAGTCCGCAATCTCGAGTGGCTAGCGAAAGGTGGTGGCTGGCTCTGCGGGGCCGAAGCCGCGCACAAGTCGGCGAGTATAGCCGGCGAGACGATTGCAACGAAGCCGTCCAAACACGCATCCATACTGACGCCGGTCCCGGAACGCGCCCGCAATGCCGCCCGAAGGCCGACTGGATGCCCATGCGATCCAGGCTCGACAAGCGCCGGCGATCCGTGCTCGCGCTTACCGTGCCTCAGAATAAATCCATGGCTCCAGTCATCATGACCTTCGGCGGATGTTGGCTTTCCGGGTCGGTGATATACCTATATACAACACCGGCATACGACCGGTAACCGCCGAATTAATAGAACATTTTTGGGGTCGTCTCGAATGCGTCAACTCACCAACAACCGCAAGGGTGGTCCGGCAGTGCGCGGCACGGTGGCTCTGGCCGCCCTGGCCCTGGCTTGCACTCTGGGACTGTCGGCCTGCAAGGGCGGAGCGGGCGCCGCCGAGGCGCAGGCCAAGGAAGCCAAGGATAAAGCGTCCGACGCGGTGCCGGTGGAGGTCGCGGCGGCCTCGCGCCGTGCGATCGCCGCCAGCTACACCGGGACTGCGCCGCTGGAGGCCCGCGCCGAATCGCAGGTGGTCGCCAAGACGTCGGGCGTCGCTTTCGAGGTGATGGTCGAAGAAGGCCAGCAGGTCAAGGCCGGACAAGTGCTGGTGCGGCTGGATTCGGCCCGCGCCGAACAGCAGGCCGCGCAGACCGGCGCGACCATGCGCAAGCTGGAAGCCAACTACGCGCGCGCCCGGCAGATGGCCGAGCAGCGCCTGCTCAGCGCCAACGATGCCGATCAGCTGCGTTACGACCTGGAAAGCGCGCGCGCCGCCAACCGCCTGGCCACGCTGGAAGTGTCCTACGCCAAGGTCGAGGCGCCGATTTCCGGCGTGGTCGCCTCGCGTTCGATCAAGCCCGGCAACTTCGTCCAGATCAACTCGCCGATCATCCGCATCGTCGACACCTCGCGCCTGGAAGCCGTGCTCAACGTGCCCGAACGCGAACTGGCGACGCTCAAGGCGGGACTGCCGGTGCAGATGCAGGTCGACGCCATGCCCGGCAAGGTCTTTTCCGGCACGGTCGACCGCGTCGCTCCGGTGGTCGATTCGGGCAGCGGCACGTTCCGGGTGATCTGTGCCTTCGAAGGCGGCGGCGTGCTGCAGCCGGGTATGTTCGGACGCCTGCGCATCGACTACGACAACCGCGCCGACGCGCTGGTGGTGCCGCGCGCGGCGCTGCTGGACGACGAAGGCGATCCGGCGGTGTTCGTGGTGCGCGGCAAGAAGGTTTCGCGGGTGCCGGTCAAGTTGGGTTATCTGGACGGCGCCTGGGCCGAGATCCGCGCCGGCATCCAGCTCGGCGATCAGGTCGTGGTAGCGGGCAAGACCGCGTTGCGCGAAGGCACCGAGGTGCAGTTGCTCAACATCAAGCCTGCCACGGTCGCCAATGCCGCGGCCACGCCCGTCAAACCTGCCACCGACAAGCAATAAGCGCAACGCTTGCGGTCCGACGCGGCCGGCCTGCGGCCGCGTCTTTCGAAACTCTTTGAACGTGGGGACTGACTGTGGCTCAGCTTCCGGACACGACGTCCTTTAACTTGGTGGAGTTTTCCACCCGTCGCCGCGTGACCGTGGCGATGGTGACCATCACTTTCCTGCTGTTCGGCGTGATCGCGCTGAACAGCCTCAAGGTCAATCTGCTGCCCGACCTGAGCTATCCGACCCTGACGGTGCGCACCGAATACACCGGCGCGGCGCCGACCGAGATCGAAACGCTGGTGACCGAGCCGCTCGAGGAAGCGCTCGGCGTGGTCAAGGGCCTGCGTAAGCTCAAATCGGTGTCGCGCACCGGCCAGAGCGACGTGGTGCTCGAGTTCGCCTGGGGCACCAACATGGATCAGGCCAGCCTGGAAGTGCGCGACAAGATGGAGGTCGTGCAACTGCCGCTGGACGTCAAGAAGCCGGTGCTGCTGCGCTTCAATCCCTCGACCGAGCCGATCCTGCGCATCGCCTTGTCCAACAAGGGCCAGGCGGCCAACGAGGACGATGCGATCCGCCGACTCACCGAATTGCGCCGCTACGCCGACGACGATCTGAAGAAGAAACTCGAACCTGTCGACGGCGTCGCCGCAGTCAAGGTCGGCGGCGGTCTGGAGGACGAAATCCAGGTCGACATCGACCAGCAGAAGATCGCCCAGCTGAGTCTGCCGATCGATACGGTCATCGATCGGCTCAAGGCCGAGAACATCAATATCTCCGGCGGCAGTCTGCAGGAAGGCAGCCAGCGCTATCTGGTGCGCACGGTCAATCAATTCGCCAGCGTGCCGGAAATCCGCGAAATGCTGGTGACCGCCCAGGCCGCCGGCGGCGGCGCCGCGGCCGATGCGGCGGCGGAAATGGCGCGCGTGGCTGCGGCTTCGGGCTCGGCGGACGCGATGGCCGCGGCGGCTTCGGTGCAGAGCGCCAGCGCCAGCGAGAACACCAAGCCCGGCGGCGGCATGCCGATCCGACTCAAGGATATCGCCGAAATCCGCCAGGGTTACAAGGAACGCGAGGCGATCATCCGTCTGGCCGGCAAGGAAGCGGTGGAACTGGCGATCTACAAGGAAGGCGACGCCAACACCGTGGCCAGCGCCGACGCGATTCAGGCCCGCCTGGAATCGATCAAGTCGCAGATTCCGGCGGATGTCGAACTGACCACGATCGACGATCAGTCGCAATTCATCCGTCACGCCATCGCCGACGTCAAGAAGGACGCGGTAATCGGCGGTCTGCTCGCGATCCTGATCATCTTCCTGTTCCTGCGCGATGGCTGGAGCACGTTCGTGATCAGCCTGTCGCTGCCGGTCTCGATCGTCACCACGTTCTTCTTCATGGGCCAGATGGGACTGAGCCTCAACGTCATGTCGCTCGGCGGCCTGGCCTTGGCGACCGGCCTGGTGGTGGACGATTCGATCGTCGTGCTGGAAAGCATCGCCAAGGCGCGCGAGCGAGGACTGGGCGTTCTCGATGCGGCCATCCGCGGCACCCGCGAGGTGAGCATGGCGGTGATGGCCTCGACCCTGACCACCATCGCGGTGTTTCTGCCGCTGGTGTTCGTCGAAGGTATTGCCGGACAGTTGTTCCGCGATCAGGCGCTGACCGTGGCTTTGGCCATCGCTATCTCGCTGGTCGTGTCGATGACCTTGATTCCGATGCTCAGCGCGCTCAAGGGCCGGCCGCCGATGGCGTTTCCGGACGAACAAGGGCGCGAGCCCTGGCGCCCGGATTCCAAACTGCAGAAGCCTCTGGCCGCGGCCGGACGCGGCATCGGTGCGGGCGCGCGCGGTTCGTTCTTCGGCGTGAGCTGGTTGGTGATCCGGATCTGGCGTGCGATCGGCGCGGTGGTAGGTCCGGTGATGCGCAAGGCCAGCGACATCGCGATGGCGCCGTATGCGCGCGCCGAACACAGCTATATCAAACTGCTTCCGGCCGCGATGCGGCGGCCGTGGCTGGTGCTGGGCGCGGCGACCGCCGCGTTCGTGGCGACGTTGGCGATCGTGCCGATGCTGGGGGTGGATCTGATTCCGCAACTGGCCCAGGACCGCTTCGAAATGACGGTCAAGTTGCCGCCGGGCACGCCGCTGCGCGAAACCGATAAGGTGGTGCGCGAACTGCAGCTCAAGCACGACAAAGACGACGGCATCCGCGCCTTGTTCGGGGTCAGTGGCAGTGGCACGCGTCTGGACGCCAATCCGACCGAGAGCGGCGAGAATATCGGCAAGCTCACCGTAGTCATGGCCGATGGCGGCAGCAAGGAGATCGAAGCGCGTGAGACCGATCGCCTGCGCGAGACCATGCGCGCGCATCCGGCCGCGCAGGTCGGGTTCGCCCGGCCGCAGTTGTTCAGCTTTTCCACGCCGTTGGAAATCGAACTGCGCGGCCAGGATCTGCAGACCATCGAGCGCGCCGGCCAGCGCATGGCGGCGATGCTGCGCGCGAACCCGCACTACACCGACGTCAAATCCACGGTGGAGCAGGGCTTCCCGGAAATCCAGATTCGCTTCGACCAGGAACGCGCTGGCGCGCTGGGCCTGACCACGCGCCAGATCGCCGACGTGGTGGTGCGCAAGGTGCGCGGCGAAGTCGCCACACGCTACAGTTTCCGCGACCGCAAGATCGACGTGCTGGTGCGCGCACGCGAATCCGATCGCGCTTCGTTGGAAAGCATTCGCCGCCTGATCGTCAATCCCGGCAGCAGCAGGCCGGTGACGCTGGATTCGGTGGCCGATGTCGTTTCCACCAGCGGACCCAGCGAAATACATCGTGCCGATCAGGTGCGGGTGGCGATCGTCTCGTCGAATCTGCGCGATATCGATCTGGGCGGCGCGATCGAAGAGGTCAACAAGATGGTCGCCGACGATCCCTTGGGAGCGGAAGTGGGGATGCACATCGGCGGGCAGGGCGAAGAGTTGCAGCAGTCGATCAATTCGTTGCTGTTCGCGTTCGGGCTGGCGATTTTCCTCGTGTACCTGGTGATGGCTTCGCAGTTCGAATCGTTGCTGCATCCGTTCGTGATCCTGTTCACCATCCCGCTGGCCCTGGTCGGCGCGGTGCTGGCCCTGGTGCTGACCCGCTCGCCGATATCGGTGGTGGTGTTCATCGGACTGATTCTGCTGGTGGGGCTGGTGGTGAAGAACGCCATCATCCTGATCGACAAAGTCAATCAGCTGCGCGAGGACGGCGTGGCCAAGCATGAGGCGTTGATCGAAGGTGCGCGTTCGCGACTGCGGCCGATCATCATGACCACCACCTGTACCTTGTTCGGCTTTTTGCCGCTGGCGATAGCGACCGGCGAAGGCGCCGAAGTGCGCTCGCCGATGGCGATCACCGTGATCGGTGGCTTGCTGGTCTCGACGCTGTTGACCTTGGTCGTGATCCCGGTGGTTTACGACCTGCTCGACCGGCGTCCCGACGAGCACTACCGCGAACGGGCCCGCCGCGCGCGCCGCGACGCCAACGCGGTGGCCGAGCACATCCACGACGAGCAGGCGCCGCTACACGATGGCGACCTGCACCCGCCGCACGGCGGCCAGCCGGGCCAGGCCTGAGGAGAGCGTGAGATGAGCGTTGCCGAACTCAGCATTCGCAGGCCGGTCACGGTCATCATGATGTTCGTGTCGCTGTTCGTGATCGGCCTGATCGCGGCGGTGCGGCTGCCGTTGGAGGCGTTTCCGTCGGTCTCGTTCCCGTTCCTGGTCGTGCAGATGCCGTACGCGGGCTCCACGCCCGAGGAGATCGAGCGCATCGTGCTGCGTCCGACCGAGGACGCGTTGTCGACGATGGCCGGCATCAAGCGCCTGGAAGGGCAGGCGCGCGCCGACAACGCCCAGGTCGTGATCGAATTCGCCGATTGGGATCGTGACGTCGCCATCGCCGCTTCGGAGGCCCGCGAACGAATCGACGCGATTCGCCAGGATTTGCCTGACGACTTGCAACGCTATTTCGTCTTCAAGTTCTCGACCAACGATCAGGCGATCCTGCGCATCCGTCTGGCCGGCGAGCGCGATCTGTCGGGCTCTTACGAGCTGATCGATCGCGAATTCAAGCGTCGGATCGAACGTCTGCCCGGCGTGGCGAAGGTCGAAATCTCCGGTGTTTCGCCCAACGAGGTGGAGATCGCGATCGCGCCGGACCGGCTTACCGCTCACAACATCGGCCTCAATGAACTGACCACGCGCTTACAGGCGGTCAATTTCTCGGTCTCCGCCGGCGAAATCGAAGACGGCGGACAACGTTTGCGGGTGCAGCCGGTCGGCGAGATCACCGACCTGCAGGAACTGCGCGATCTGGTGATCGATGCCAAGGGTACGCGCCTGGGCGATATCGCCGAGGTTCGCTACAAGCCTAAGCGCATGGCCTACGGCCGCCGCCTCGACGGCCGGCCCGCGGTAGGTTTGGATATTTTCAAGGACCGCAGCGCGAATCTGGTCGAGGTGTCGCGCCTGGCCTTGGCCGAAGTCGAAAAGATCAAGAGCGAATCGGCCTTGCGCGGGGTGCAGTTCAAGATCATCGCGAACCAGGGCAAGGAGGTCACCAGCTCGCTGTTGGAACTGGCCGAGGCCGGTGCGGTCGGCCTGGTCCTGTCGATGGCCGTGCTGTTCTTCTTCCTGCGCCATTGGCCTTCGACGCTGATGGTGACCTTGGCGATTCCGATCTGTTTCGTGATGACCCTGGGTTTCATGTACTTCGTCGGCGTGACCCTCAACATCCTGACCATGATGGGGTTGTTGCTGGCAGTCGGCATGCTGGTCGACAACGCGGTCGTCGTGGTCGAGAGCATCTACCAGGAACGCGAGAAGATGCCCGACCAGCCGCGGCTGGCCTCGATCATCGGCACCCGCCACGTCGCCATTGCGCTGTCGGCCGGAACCTTGTGCCATTGCATCGTGTTCGTGCCGAATCTGTTCGGCGACACCAACCAGATCAAGATCTTCATGGCGCAATTGGCGGTGACGATCTCGGTTTCGCTGCTGGCGTCGTGGCTGGTCGCGGTCAGCCTGATTCCGATGATTTCCTCGCGTCTGAAAACTCCGCCGACGATCAATCGCGCTACCGGCCTGATACCGGCCCTGCAGCGGCACTACGCCGGCTTGCTGCGCTGGACGCTGGAGCATCGCGGCTGGAGCGTGCTCGGTATCTTGCTGGTTATCGCGGTCAGCCTGCTTCCGATCACCAAGACCAAGTTCGACATGTTCGGCGGCGAGGGCGGCGAAAACGCTTTCATCTACTACCAGTGGAAGGGCAGTTACACCAAGGAGCAGATGTCGGGCGAGGTCAAGCGAGTCGAGGATTACCTCGACGCGAACCGCAAAAAGTTCCATATCACTCAGGTGTACTCGTATTACAGCGAGGACGGCGACGCCAGCACCGTGATCACCTTCGACATGGATCAGGTCAAGCAGACCAAGCCGATCGCCGACGAGATCAGCAAGGGACTGCCGAAATCGGCGCGCGCCGACATCGGCATCGGCAATGGAGGCGATCAGGGTCAGCAGGACCAAGTACAGGTGCAATTGGTGGGCGACTCCAGCACGGTATTGCAGGACCTGGCTCAGGACGTGGTGCCGATCCTCGCCCGCAGTTCGCGTTTCCGCGACGTACGCATCGACGCCGGCGACCGCAACAACGAACTGCGCGTGCGGGTCGACCGCGAACGCGCCGCGGCGTTCGGCTTCAGCGCCGACGAAGTATCCAAGTTCGTAGGTCTGGCCTTGCGCGGCGCGACCCTGCGCGAATTCCGGCGCGGCGATACCGAAGTGCAGGTGTGGGCGCGGTTCGCTGGAGCCGACGAGTTCAGCACCGCCGATATCGCCTCGTTCACCGTGCGTGCTCCGGACGGACGCACGGTGCCGTTGCTGAGCATGGTCAACGTCGAGGTGACGCCGTCGGCGACGCAGATCAGCCGGGTCAACCGCCAGACGACGTTGACCATCAAGGCCAATCTCGGGGTCAAGGTCACTACCCCGGAGGCGCGCAAGGAAATGGAGGACATCCTCAAGCGCGTCGCGTTCCCGGCCGGCTACAGCTATTCCTTCGACGGCAGCGCGTTCCAGCGCGACGACGATGCCGGCAAACAGATGATGTTCAATCTGGTTATCGCGCTGGTAATGATCTACGTAGTGATGGCGGCGGTATTCGAGTCGCTGCTGTTCCCCTCGGCGATCATGAGCGGCGTCCTGTTCTCGGTGTTCGGCGTGTTCTGGCTGTTCTGGCTGACCGACACGACTTTCGGAATCATGTCCTTTATCGGTGTGTTGGTGCTGATGGGCGTGGTGGTCAACAACGGCATCGTCATGATCGAACATATCAACAACCTGCGCCGGCGGGGGTTGTCGCGCACCGAAGCGTTGGTGGAAGGCAGCCGCGAGCGGTTGCGCCCGATTCTGATGACGATGGGCACGGCGATCCTGGCGATGGTCCCGATCGCACTGTCGACCAAGACCAGCGGCGACATGCCGCCGTATTACCCGATGGCGCGCGCGATCGCCGGCGGTCTGGCGTTCTCGACCGTGGTCAGCCTGCTGTTCCTGCCGACGATTTACGCGATCCTGGACGACCTGCGCGCCGGCACTGCCGCGATCGTGCGGCGCTCGCGCGGCAAACCCGCGCAGGCACTGGAGGGTGAGGCACCTGCGCAGGCGTGAGCCGAGGCGACCCGCTACGGCCGCATAATGCCGGCTTGACTGCGGTGGGCGCGGCTCGTTAACGTCGCCACGTCCATTCCGTCGGAACGGACTTTTACCGGACCCATCAAGGACGACACATGAAAAATCAACTCAAGTTCGCGCTGCTGTGCGCCTTCCTCACCGTATCCACGACCGGCATGACGGCGTCCGCCGCCACGACGACTCCTGGCACGGTCGCAGCGCAAGACGCGGGCGGCGGCTTCTGGTGCCTGTTGATTACGGACGAGGAGTGGCGCTACCGTCTGGACTGCAACTGATATGCGAGCCAGCCGCCCAATGCACCGGGCGGCATAGGCAACGCAGTCGGGGGCGGCGGAAATTCCGCGGCGGCCCTGCGACGATGCTGAAATGAAAAAGGCCGGCGAAAGCCGGCTTTTTTCGTGAGCGATAGCTGTTGCCGTCGCGGCGTGGCGGCAGGTCAACCGACCAGCTTGCTCGCGATCCGGAACCCCGCCAGCCACACGCCGATGCCGGTGCCGATGTTGGTCAGCATGAAGTTCAGCACCACGCGCGCGACCCGATTGCGGTACCAGCCCTTGAGCGTCTGCGCATCGTCGCGCAAGGCCATGAAGTCGCCATAAGCCGGCTTGCGATGGTGCACTTCGACCAGCGCGCTGAGCGCCCCGGTGGGCACGCCCGGTCGGAACGGTTTGAGCGGCGCGACCACCGCGGCGGTGATGATGCTCAAAGGATGTCCGCCCGCGAGCAGGCAACCCAGCGCGGCCAGGCCGCCGGTGAACAGCACCCACTGCAGCAACAGGTCGGTGCCGACCGCCACGCCGCCTTTCCAGAAGCCCCAGGCGATGCCGGCCAGGATCAGCGTGGTGATCAGGATCATCACCCACGGCACCTTGCTCTTGGTCTGGACCTGTTCCAGTTCAGTGCGCTGCTCGACCGGATCCCGGGTGTCCTCGCGCAGATGCTTGGCCAGGCCCTGCAGATGCCCGGCGCCGACCACCGCCAGCACTTCGCGCGACTCGCCGACGGTCTCGCGCAAGCGCGCGGCCATGTAGCGGTCGCGTTCGGCGATCACGGTCTCGTACAACTGCGGACTTTCGGCGGCGAACTCGCCGAAGCTCGATTCGAGCATGTCGCCTTGCTTGAGCTTCTCGATTTCTTCCTCACCGACCTCATCGGCGGCGAACAGGCTGCTGATCAGACCGACGCCGAGCTTGGTCCGGCCCCAGAATCCGAGCCGCTGCGAGGCGCGCCTGAAGGTCAGGCCGACCTCGCGATCGATCAGATGCACCGGCAGCTCGCGCTGGCGCGCTTCCAGCACCGCGCGCTTGAGTTCGGCGCCCGGTTCGATGCCCAACTGCTCGGCCAGCCGGCGTTGATACGCCGCCAGCGCCAGATTGGCGGCGAACAGCGCGGTCTTGCCCGAGCGGATCACCTGGATCAGATCGAGCTTGGCCAGTGCGTCCGGATCGGTCAGGGCCTGCAGGCGCTGCGCGTCGAGTTCGACCGCCACCGCGTCGAAGCGGCCGCTGCCGACGGCGTCGCGGACCGCGTCGACGCTGGCTTGGGAGACGTGCGCGGTGCCCAGCAGGGTGTAGCGGACGCCGTCGCGTTCGACGATGGCATGCGGTTGGCCGTGCAGGCCGTCGTTCAGCGGTTCATTCATTCGTGGGCTTCTGGCTCGCGCGGCGATCAGCTGTGCCGGAGCACAGAAAGGCCCGCAGCATAGAGGCTGCACGGGGTGCCGGCAAACCTGCGACCGCGGTCCGCGCCCGGCGGCGGGAGCCGGGTGGAGGACGGCTTCGACCAGGGTCTGGATCGTGTCCGAATCGGTGCTAACGCGGTCCGAGGGATGAGTTTGCCTAATCGGCTGGCCCAAGCGGGCGGCGTCGCCGGCGCGCGATCGCGGCGCGCTGCCGCGACCGTGGTTCCCCAGAGCGAACGGTCTGGCCGAAGCGGGAGGGGTGGGGCCCCGGCCAGACCGGTCGCGTGACACCGGTCAATGACTGCTTACGCAATCGCCCGTCGCGGCCGGCCGCTCAGGCGAAGCCGTACGGCAGGTTCTCGCTGGACACCACTTTGTCGCCGACCGCTTCGCCGTGCAGGAAGCGCAGCGCGGCGACGATCACGTCGCCGTCGTCGGCGATGCGGTTATGGCCCAGCCCGCGCGTGCTCAGCAGGCGCGCATCGGGCCAGTAGCGCGCATAGCGCTCGCCCTCGGACCAGGGCACTTCGCGGTCGTCCAGGTCGTGCACGATCAGCGCCGGCCGGGCGATGGTCGGCGCGTTGCGATGCGCCTGTTGCGAGTCGAAGCTGATTCCGATCCGCGCTTCGAAGTAGGCGAACATGCGCCGGCACAGGTCCTCGCCGACCCACAGGAATCCGGCGAAACGCTTGATCGCCGCGACCGGATCGGCCGCGGGCGCGATCAGCACCGCGCGCTCGGCGCGCATGCCGCGCGCCATCGCCAACAGGGCCGCCGCGCCGCCCAGCGAATGGCCGATCACCGCCGCGGCCGGGCCGTAGTGCTCGCCGACCGCGTACAGGTGCGAGGTGAAGTCGGGCAGGGTCGCCAGCCGTCCGCCGCTGCGGCCGTGGGCGGGTTGATCGAAGGCGACCACGGCATAGCCCGCCTCGCGCAGTTGCGGCAGCCACTTGGCGATGCGCGTACCGTGGCTCGACCATCCGTGTGCAAACAACACATATGGCTGGCGCTGCGGATCGCCCCAGACATAGGTCGCGATGGTGTGGCCTTCGATCTGCAGGCGTTCTTCGCGGGCATCGAAGGTCGGCGCGGCCAGGGCGCGGCTGCGGGTCGAGGCGAACGGGGTGCAGAACAGTTCGGCCGCGCGGCGCATGGTGGTTTCGGGGGCGAACCAGGCGCCGATCAGAAAGCCGAAGCGCAGGCGATATAGCTTGATTACGTTACGAACGGTCGTGCTAATTTTTGCGATAAGCGGATACATGACGGGCCTCGTCGATCGCTCAGACGGTGGGGGGAGTTGCGGAATAAGACCGGACCAGGCGCTCGAAGGCGCGGCGTCCGCGTGCGGTGGCGGCGTCGAAACCGAACAGGCCGGCATCGTGATGCACAATCAAGGCCAGCCCGTAGATCTCGAACGCGAGTTGCTCGGTATCGGTGTCGGCGCCGAGTTCGCCGGTGTCGATGGCCAATTGCACGGCGCGGCCGAGCACTTGGCGCCAGCGCTTTTGTTGCTCGACCACCCAGTCGCGCAGGGTGCCGGGGCGGTCGTCGTACTCGCTGACCGCGCCGAGCAGCACGCAGCCGCCGTCGGTGTGGCGCGACCAGTCGAACCAGGCGTCGACCATGGCGCGCAAGCGAGTGAGGCCGCGCGGCTGTTTCAACGAAGGCAGCATCACGTAGGCGACGAAACGCTGGCCGGCCATGTCCAGCACCGCCAGTTGCAGGTCCTCGCGCGAACCGAAGTGGGCGAACACGCCGCTCTTGGACATGCCCACCGCGGCCGCGAGCGGGCCGATCGACAGACCTTCCAGCCCGGCCGAACAGGCGATGCCGTACGCCTGATCGAGGATGGCGTCGCGGGTGGCGGCGCCTTTATTGGTGGCGGTCAAGGCTGACATGGGTAAAAAATAGCACGTCCGTTCGTTTTATTGCGACCGTTCGTCGGGCGAACGGCCAAACTCAGCATAGCCAGTTTGGCTGCCGCGGACGGGGACCGAGCGTGGCCAGAATGTGTTGAATTGTGCGCGCGATGCTCCTGCGGGCGAGGCAGTACAGCGGGGCTTTCGGCGTAGCCGAAATAGCGCGGTCGCAGCTTGCGCAGCTCCTACACGGAGCCACTGTAGGAGCTGCGCAAGCTGCGACCGCGATAGCACGGCGACGACGGAGCTTCCGGCGAGCGACAGAGAGAGCCGCTCGCATCACCGCCACGCGCTGCCATCGCGCGATCCGCACGAATGGCTCAGCGAAGCGGCAGCCCAGGCACGTTCTGATCCGGCTCGCCGAGCTTGCCCTCGCCCAGCGGCCGCACCATCTGCACGGTATCCAACCAGCGGCCGTGCTTGCGGCCGATTCCCGGGAACACGCCGGCCAGTTGGAAGCCCAACCGCTCGTGCAGGGCTACCGAGGCCGCGTTGGTGCCGTCGCCGATCACCGCGACCATCTGCCGGAAGCCCAGCGCGGTGCAGTCCTCGATCAGACGCTGCATCAGTGCGCGGCCGACGCCGCGGCCGTGGCTGGCCGGATCGACGTAGACCGAGTTCTCGACCGTCCAGCGATAGCCGATCCGGGTCCGGTACGAGGTGGCGTAGGCGTAGCCGGCGAACCGTGCGCCGCCGGCTTCGATGAATTCGGCGATCAGATAGGGATAGCCGGCATCGACGATCGCACGCCAGCGGCGGCGCATCTCGGCGTCGTCGGGTACCTCGTACTCGTAAGTCGCCACGCCCTCGCGCACCTCGTGTGCGTACAACTCTGCGATCGCGCCCAGATCGGCCTCGACCGCCGGGCGCAGACGCAATGGCGAGGGCGCGGCTGCGCTCAATCGCGGTACCGCTTGAGCAGATCGGCGTAGGCGTCGATGCGGCGATCGCGCAGGAACGGCCATATCCGCCGCACATGCTCGCTGCGGCCCAGATCGACTTCGGCCATGACGATTTCCGGCTCAGCGGTCTTGGCCTCGGCCAGGTATTCGCCCTGCGGTCCCAACACGTGGCTCGATCCCCAGAACTGGATGCCCGAGGCGCCAATGCTCTTTTCAGAAGCCATGGGCGAGGGCTCGTGTCCGACCCGGTTGACGCTCAACACCGGCAAGCCGTTGGCGACCGCGTGGCCGCGGTGGCTGAGGATCCAGGCGTTGCGCTGGCGATCCTTCTCGTCTTGTTGATCGTCCGGATCCCAGCCGATCGCGGTCGGGTACAGCAGCAGTTCGGCGCCGGCCAGCGCCATCAGGCGCGCGCCTTCCGGGTACCACTGATCCCAGCACACCAGCACGCCGAGACGGCCGACCGAGGTGTCGATCGGCTCGAAACCGATATCGCCCGGAGTGAAATAGAACTTTTCGTAGAAACCCGGATCGTCCGGGATGTGCATCTTGCGGTACTTGCCGGCGGTGGAGCCGTCGGCGTCGAACACCACTGCGGTGTTGTGATACAGCCCGGCCGCGCGGCGCTCGAACAGCGAGCTGACCAGCACCACGCCGTGCTGCTTGGCCAACGCGGCCAGGCGCTCGGTGCTCGGTCCCGGGATCGGTTCGGCCAGATCGAATTCGGCGACCGACTCGTGCTGGCAGAAATACGGCCCGTTGTGCAGTTCCTGCAGCAGCACCAGCTTGGCGCCTTGCTTGGCGGCTTCGCCGACGCGGCTTTCGATATTGGCCAGGTTGGCCTCGCGCGAACCGTGGTCGCGGTCCTGGATCAGGGCGACGGGGAGGGTGGTGGGCTTCATCGTCTGGTCGCGATCACGAGCGTGGGGTCGATCATTGTAAAGCCGATGATCGTGGTTGCCGCCGCGTGTCCGCAGCTCAGTTGGCGGTCGCGACGGGACAGTTGCGGGGATCCTCGAGGGCAAGATCCGGCGGCGCTTGGCCGGTGCTCCCATCCACGACTCGCAGCGAGCACGATTCGGGCTCGCCCTCCTGGACGACTTCGTACGTGTGCTGCGGCTGCGGGGTGAAACTGACCAGGTTGAGGCAGCTTCCCTGGACTAGATAAAGACCCGCTCGCCCTTGCGGTACCGGCGGCGCGCCGCTGACCGAGTAGCCATGCAATCCAGCGATCAGATAAAGCCGCTGACTGGTGTCGACGACGGCCGACTTGTTGAGCGTGGCATACGTCAGCATCCAGCCCAGGCGTCCGGTTCCCGGCGTCTTCGAGCATTTGGCATCGCGATAACCGGCATAAACCTGAAGCGACTTGCCGCCCAGGTGCATGGCGCCGCGTCTCATATTCAGCGTGGCCGTGCCGTTGCCGGGCGTCTGCGGTTTGTAGTTGCGGGCGCCGCAGGCGGAAAGCAGCGCGGCCGCGGTGAGAGCGACGCCGGCCGTGACGAGAATTTGATGCATACATTCCCATGGCCGCGCATCGAAGGTGGCGTGGCGATGACGCAGATTGTCGGAGCGGTACGCCCGATGCAATCGGGTCCCAACCGATGACGCAGATCAGCTTGCGATCGCTTCAGGGGCGAAGCGAAAACCGCCGAATCGGTCGGCTCGGCGGGCTGTGGGTGGGATCAGCCCGCGATCAAGCCAGCAGGCAACTGCATGGTCACGCAATGCAGGCTACCGTTCTGCCAGATCAATGCGCGGCACGGCACCGGCACGATCTCGCGGTCCGGGAAGGCCTGCGCCAGCACGGCCTGCGCCGCGGTGTCGGCTGCGTCGCCGTACGCAGGCATCAGCACGGCGCCGTTGACGATGAGGAAGTTGGCGTAACTTGCTGCCAGTCTTCGGTTTTCATCGATGATCGGCTTGGCCCACGGCAGCGCGAACAGGCGGTAGGGCTGGCCGTCGCGGGTGCGCAGCGCGGCCAGTTCTGCGGCCATGGCCTGCAGTTCGGGGTAGTGCGAATCGGTGGGATCGTCGCAGCCTTGGTAGACGATCGCATCGGCCGCGGCGAAGCGGGCCAGGGTGTCGATATGGGCGTCGGTGTCGTCGCCCTCGAGATAACCGTGGTCCAGCCACAGCACCCGGTCCTGGTGCAGCCAGCCGGACAGCTTGGTGGTGATCTCCTCGCGACTGGCCTCGGGGTGGCGCTCGTGCAGGCACTGCCAGGTGCTCAGCAAGGTGCCCGCGCCGTCGGTCTCGATGCCGCCGCCTTCTAAAGCGAAATCAATGCTTTGGCGATCACTCTTCGAGAAGATTCCCTGATCGTGCAGGCGTTCCACCAGCAGATCGTCCTGGCTGGCGTCGAACTTGCCGCCCCAGCCGGTGAAGCGGAAATCGAGCAACCGGAAGCCTTCGTCACCGCGCTTCAGCGTGATCGGGCCGGAGTCGCGCAGCCAGGTGTCGTCGTAGGGCGCGTCGATGAAACGCACTGCGCCCATGTCGATCCGCGCCGAGGACAGGCGCGCGCGGGCATACGCCTGCACGTCGTCGTCGGCCACGCAGATCAGCACGGGCTGGAAGCGGGTGATGGCCGCGACCAGGGCGATGTAGGTTTCTTCGACCTCGCCCAGGCGATCGGCCCAGTCGGTGTCGGCGTTCGGCCACGCGATCAGGACCGCGGATTGGGGTTCCCACTCCGCGGGGAAGCGCAATGCGTTGTTAGTCATAACCTCAAAGGATAGGCGGTTTCGGCCCGACTTCGTTGGCGTCGGCCTTGTTCGCGACCACGTCGATCACCCGGCTCTTCTCGAAATATACGGTGAAGGCCGGATAGACCCAGCGGTTGATCTGCGGCCACTGTTTCTTCTGGCCGCCGCGCGCATCCAGGCGCTGGGTCGGCTCGCCGTAGCGGCCTTTGACCTGGTCCATGCTCTGGCCGCGCGTCGGCAGCAGGGCCTTGCCCTCCTGCTGCACGCGCTCGATCAACAGGGTCTCGGCCGAGGCGGCGCCGGACAGGGCGAGCAGGGCAAGCAAGGGTGCAACGGCAATGCGCAGTTTCATGGCAAATCCACCTCGTCAAAGGACGCGGGATTCTAGGCACAAGGTGACGCTCAGCGGCAGCGTGCGGCCGTCACGGTTCAGTGAAGACGGCCACGGCGAAGGCGGGGCGAGGGGGTTTTGGGGCCGGCGAGGGGGCCGGAACGAAGAAAGCCGCCTCGTGGCGGCTTTCGACTTGAACCTGGCGCGGCGGACTTAAAATCCGCCGGCTGCGGTTTTCAGCGCTGACGCGCCTTGAAACGCGGGTTCGACTTGCAAATCACGAAGACCTTGCCGCGGCGGCGGACGACTTTGCAGTCGCGGTGACGGGCCTTCGCCGACTTCAGGGAGGACAGGACCTTCATGAGAGACCTCGGCAAAAATTAGGTGAAAGAAGCGGGGTGGAAAAGTTAGCCCGAGATTGTAGCGGATAAATCTCCGTCCGATCAAGTGCTTGCGTAGAAAAAATATAGGCTGGGCGGCTCGGGCCGGGTCCGTGCCACGAAATCGAAGGCAAATCAGGCCGGATTCGCCATTCTCGCCGGCCTTCGCCGGGGCGGTCCATGCGGCGTTTTCGGCGCGACGGCCGCGCGGGCAGAAGGCCTTTGCGCCGCATCGAGCGCCGATCGCGGACCAATCGGAGCCGAAATCGCGTCCATCCGCCGCATAATGGTACGCATGAACAGCGCATCTTCCGACAGCATCACCACCATCCCTGTCCTGACCATCGACGGGCCTTCCGGCTCGGGTAAGGGCACCATCAGCCGGCTGATCGCCCAGCGCCTGGGCTGGCATTACCTGGATTCGGGCGCCCTGTACCGCGCGGTCGGCGTGGCGGCCGGCTGGGCCGATCTGGATCTGGCCGACCCCGCCGCCCTGGTCCGCTGCGCCTTCGATACCCGCATCGGCTTCCGCGACGACGCCAATGGCGAGCTGCGGGTGCTGGTCAACGACCAGGACGCGACCGACGAGCTGCGCACCGAAACCGCCGGCGCGGCCGCCTCGGCCATCGCCGCCATCCCGGAGGTCCGGGCCGCCCTGAAAGACCGCCAGCGCGCCTTCCGCCAGGCGCCAGGGCTGGTCGCCGACGGCCGCGACATGGGCACGGTGATCTTCCCGGATGCCCCATTCAAGGTCTTTCTGACCGCCAGCGCCGACGAGCGCGCGGAAAGGCGCTATAAGCAGTTGAAAGACAAGGGAGTTAGCGTTACCTTAGACGGTCTGCTGCGGGAGATTCTTGCCCGTGACGCCCGTGACGCCCAGCGCGCGGTGGCTCCCTTGCGACCGGCCGACGACGCCGTCCGCATCGATACCACCGGTCTTGGAATCGACACGGTAGTCGATCAGGTGCTGGCTTTGTTGCCTGCGCGCTGAACGACGCGACGCGAGCGAAGTCCTTCGCGGCATCGGTAACGCTGTACCGCAAGTGCGACACCTAAATCCCATCGCAATTCCGCGATGGATCAACCACAACACATGATGCAGTTCCATCGCATCACATAACGGGTGGGTCGACCACGTTCTGCTTGCGTTGCCACGACGGCAACGATGTCAAACGGTGCGATCCGTGTGTTCAACTGAGATATTCAATCCAATGACCGAATCATTTGCCGAACTGTTCGAAGCCAGCCAGCAATACCTGGCCAAGCTGAAGCCGGGCGCCATCGTCACCGGTACCGTTGTGGAAGTCCGCAGCGACGTGGTGGTGATCAACGCCGGCCTGAAGTCTGAAGGCATCGTGCCGATCGAACAGTTCCGTAACGACGCCGGCGAGATCGACGTCGCCGTGGGCGACGAGGTCAAGGTCGCACTCGACTCGATCGAGAACGGCTTTGGCGAAACCGTACTGTCGCGCGAGAAAGCCAAGCGCGCCATGGTGTGGGACGAGCTCGAAGAGGCGCTCGAAAAGAACGAGACCATCACCGGCCGCATCAGCGGCAAGGTCAAGGGTGGTTTCACCGTCGACATCAAGGATGTCCGCGGCTTCCTGCCCGGTTCGCTGGTGGACGTGCGCCCGGTGCGCGACTCCGCCTACCTGGAAGGCAAGGAACTCGAGTTCAAGCTGATCAAGCTGGACCGCAAGCGCAATAACATCGTCGTCTCCCGCCGCGCGGTGGTCGAGAGCGAGTACAGCGTCGAGCGCGAACAGCTGATGGAGAAGCTGCAGGAAGGCGCGATCCTCAAGGGCGTGGTCAAGAACCTCACCGATTACGGCGCGTTCGTGGACCTGGGCGGCATCGACGGCCTGCTGCACATCACCGACATGGCGTGGAAGCGCGTGCGTCACCCGTCGGAAGTCGTGGAAGTCGGTCAGGAACTCGACGTCCGCGTGCTCAAGTACGACCGCGAGCGCAACCGCGTCAGCCTCGGCCTCAAGCAGCTGGGCGAGGATCCGTGGGACAACATCGCCCGTCGCTACCCGGCCAACACCCGCGTGTTCGGCAAGGTCAGCAACGTCACCGATTACGGCGCGTTCGTCGAGATCGAGCCGGGCGTCGAAGGTCTGGTCCACGTGTCCGAAATGGATTGGACCAACAAGAACGTCAACCCGTCCAAGATCGTGCAGGTCGGCGATGAAGTTCAGGTCATGGTGCTCGACGTCGATGAAGAGCGTCGTCGTATCTCGCTGGGCATGAAGCAGGTCACCTCGAACCCGTGGGAGACCTTCGCGGCCATCCACAAGAAGGGCGACAAGGTCGAAGGCCAGATCAAGTCGATCACCGACTTCGGCATCTTCATCGGCCTGGACGGCGGTATCGACGGCTTGGTGCACCTGTCGGACATCAGCTGGAACACCACCGGCGAAGACATCGTGCGCAACTTCAAGAAGGGCGACACGCTGGAAGCCGTGGTCCTGGCCGTGGATCCGGAGCGCGAGCGCATCTCGCTGGGCGTCAAGCAGCTCGAGCAGGACCCGATGGGTCAGTACGTGGCTTCCAACGCCAAGGGCTCGATCGTCAAGGGCGTGGTGAAGGAAGTCGACGCCAAGGGCGCCACGATCGAACTCGCCGATGGCATCGAAGGCTACGTCGCCGCGCGCGACATCGCCAAGGAGCGCGTCGAAGACGCTTCGCAGTACCTGAAGGTCGGCCAGGAAGTCGAGGCCAAGATCATCGGTACCGATCGCAAGGGTCGCAGCATGCAGCTGTCGATCAAGGCCAAGGACGAGCACGAGCAGCAGGAAGCGATGGCCGATTACAGCCGCCAGAGCTCCGAAGCCGCCAGCGGCACCACCAGCCTCGGCGCGTTGCTGCGCGAGCGTCTGAGCGGCAAGTCCGAGTAATCCTCGGCTTCGCGTTCCATCGCAATACGGCCCGGATTCGTCCGGGCCGGCAACATCCGCGTCGCGGTCCGGCCCCAGGCCAGCCGCGATGCACCACCGGGGCGGTCCGGCATTGGCCGGCCGCCTTGGGTCTGCGGCAGGGGATCGCGTGGTAATCGCGATGTCGCAGTCTTCCTCACGACCTTCATAAGGCCAGGCAACACTCCGCATGACCAAGTCCGAGCTCATCGAGATCCTTTCGCAGCGTCAGGCCCATCTCAAGGGCGACGATGTGGATCTGGCGGTGAAGGCCTTGCTGGAAATGATGGGCGGTGCCCTGTCGGCCGGCGAGCGGATCGAGATTCGCGGTTTCGGCAGCTTCTCGCTGCACTACCGTCCGCCGCGCCTGGGCCGCAATCCCAAGACCGGCGAATCGGTCGCGCTGCCCGGCAAGCACGTGCCGCACTTCAAGCCCGGCAAGGAACTGCGCGAACGCGTCAGCGGCGTCACGCCGTTGGACGAAGAGACCTGATCGTCCGTTCCGCGGCGGCCGCGCGATTTCGCGGGGCAGGCTAGCCCGCACTGCCGTTTTTCGTCTCACCCCCGAACTCAGCGTCCCGATGCCCGCCGGCTGCCGTCCTGGGTCGCATCGACGCGCCCGCGGTTCGGTGCCGCGCCCGCTCCTCGCGGCGGCGCCTATACGCCGCGTCCATCCGCGTCCGTTAAGCTAGGCGCGACACGCACGAGATCGTGCACGACTGATCGGAACCCCACATGCGCGTGATCCGTCTTCTCATCGCCCTGATCTGTCTGGCCGCCGGCGCGATCCTGGGTGCCCTCAACCGGCAACTGGTCAGCATCGACCTGGGCATCGGCTTCATTCCGGCGACCTCGTTGGGCATCGCCCTGATCGTGGCTTTGCTGATCGGCGCGTTGATCGGCGGCCTGGCGATCAGCGCCAGCGTGGTGTTGCCGTTGCGCCGCCGCCTGGCCCGCGCCGAGCGCGCCGAACGCAGCGCCGCCGCGGCTCAGCCGACGCTCACCGGGCCCGAGGTCTGAGCATGGAATTCATCAGTCAGTGGTTCTGGTTCTTCTTGTTGTTGCCGGTCGCCGCGGTCAGCGGCTGGGTCGTCGGCCGCCGCGGTGGCGAGCGCCATAGCGACAATCAGGTCAGCCGCCTGTCGACCACTTATTTCCGCGGCCTGAACTATCTGCTCAACGAGCAGCCCGATAAGGCGATCGAGCTGTTCCTGCATATCGCCGAACTCGACAAGGACACCTTCGAGACCCAGGTCGCGCTGGGCCATCTGTTCCGCCGTCGCGGCGAAGTCGATCGCGCGATCCGCTTGCACCAAGCGCTGGTGCAACGGCCCGGCCTGAGCGATCAGCAGAAAGTGCAGGCGTTGCTGGCGCTGGGCGAGGACTACATGCGCTCGGGCCTGCTCGACCGCGCCGAGACCGTGTTCAGCGATCTGGTCGCGCTCGACAACGCGCCGCTGGCGTTGCGTCACCTGATCGGCATCTATCAGTCCGAACGCGATTGGGACAAGGCGATCGAGAACGCGCGGCGCTTCGAGGCCGCCACCGGCGAGCCGATGGGCAAGTTGATCGCCCAGTTCGAATGCGAGCTCGCCGACCGCCACCGCGCCGCCGGCGAGAGCGAGGCTGCGCGCGCCGCGGTCAAGCGCGCCTACGAGGCCGATACCAATTCGGTGCGCGCCGGCATGCTCGAGGGCCGCATCGAAGTGGAGGCCGGCAACGACCCCGCGGCGATCCGCGCCTTCGAACGCGTGGCCCGCGCCGACCCGGACTACCTGCCCGAAGTGCTGCCCTCGCTGCTGAGCTGCTATGAGCGCAACGGCGACGCCACCGGCGCGCGCGCGTTCCTGGCCGAGATGTGCGAACACTACCGCGGCATCGCGCCGGTGCTGGCGCTGACCCGCATGGTCGAAGCCGAGGACGGCGTGCCGGCCGCGCGCGCGTACCTGGCGCGCCAGCTCAAGGACCGTCCCTCGGTGCGCGGCGAGGCCGCGCTGATCGATCTGACCCTGGCCGAGAACGCCGACCCGCTGGCGACCCTGCACGACCTCAAACACATCACCGATCAGCTGCTGGTGCGCAACCCCAGCTACCGCTGCAACCGCTGCGGTTTCGGCGCGCGCAGCCACCATTGGCAATGCCCCAGTTGCAAGGAGTGGGGATCGATCAAGCCGCTGCTGAATTACGCGGTGGTTTGAGCGATGTGGGAGTGGATGGCGATCTACGCGGCGCTGGGCGCGGCAGGCACCTGGCTGGCGCGCGCCTACGCGCTGCGCAGCAAGATGATCGACGAACCCGGCGAGCGCCGCAGCCACAGCGTGGCCACGCCGCGCGGCGGCGGCATCGCTATCGTCGCCGCGGTGCTGGTCGCGGCGATCGCGCTGGGGCTGCGGTTTCCCGCGCAGGCGCCGCTGGCGCTGGCGTTCGCGATCGGGCTGGTGTTGGTCGCGGCGATCGGTTGGGTCGACGACCACCGCCCGCTGTCGCCCTGGCTTCGCCTGGGCGTGCACGTACTGGCCGCGGCGATCCTGGCCGGGGCGATCTGGCAGCTGCGCGGCGATCCCTGGCTGGCCTTGGCCGCCTTCGTCCTTGCGGTCGGGCTGACCAACGTCTGGAATTTCATGGACGGGATCAACGGTCTGGCCGCGTCCCAGGCCGCCCTGGTCGCGCTGGGGCTGGCCTGGTTCGGCGGTCCGGTCTGGGGCTGGCTGGCACTGGCGCTGCTGGCGGCCTGTCTGGGGTTTGTGCCATTCAACTTCCCCCGCGCACGGATCTTCATGGGCGATGTGGGCAGCGGTTCGATCGGCTACGCGATCGCGGCGCTGAGCGCCCTGGCCGGCAGCGGGCTGGGCGCCCGGGCCTGGCTGCTGCTGATCCCACTGGCCGCATTCATGGTCGATTCCAGCCTGACCCTGCTCAGGCGCATGCGGCGTGGCGAACGCTGGTGGACCCCGCACACCCAGCATGCCTATCAGGTGTGGGCCAGGCGCATCGGTCATACCCGAGTCACTATTGCCTATACCGTTTTCACGGGTTTGGCCTTAGCCTCGCTGCACCTTGTGACCGAAGTCCGAAGCGGTTTCATGCTGTGTATGGGGGCCGGGTGGTATATATCCGGCGCTTTTTTTTGGTGGCTGATCCAACGGGCCGACGCGCGATCCGGCGCTCGGGACGGCTGAGCAAACCAACTTGTATTTTTTACAGACGAGGCAGGAATGAGTTCATTGCGTGATCGGCTCAAAAGCGGACTGCCTCGGTTGGCGGTGGTCGCGCACGATCTCGCGATGGTCTGGCTGGTCTGGCAAGCCCTGCACAAGCTGCGCTTCGGCGTGGTCGCTTCGCCGCCGCCGTTGCCGCTGTGGTCGACCGAGATTGCCCTGGTCCTGGTCGCGCAAGGCCTGGTGTTCTGGCAGGTCGGTCTGTATCGGGGGCTGTGGCGATTCGCCGGCGTCCCGGATCTTTGGAACATCTTCAAGGCCTGCATGCTGGGCCTGTTCGCCATCGTGCTCGGCCTGTTCCTCTATAACCGCGTCGACCTGGTGCCGCGCACCGTGCTGGTGCTGTATCCGCTGGTGTTGATGGGCATGCTCGGGGCGCCGCGGCTGCTGTATCGGGCCTGGAAGGACAGCCGCATCGACAACGCCAATGCGGTTTCGGTGCGCATCCTGATTCTCGGCGCCGGCCGCGCCGGCGAAGCGCTGGTGCGCGATCTGCGCCGCTTCGGCACCTACCATCCGGTCGGCTTCCTCGACGACGCCGCGCGACTGCGCGGCAGCAAGGTTCAGGGCGTGCCGGTGCTGGGCCGGGTCGAGGACGTCGCCGAGATCGCGCGCGAAACCGCGGCCAAGCTGCTGGTGATCGCGATGCCTTCGGCCGACGCCAATGCGATGCAGCGCGTCGTCATGGCCTGCGAGCGCACCGCGGTGCCGTTCCGCATGGTGCCGCGTCTGCAGGACGTGCTGGAAGGGCGTTCGTTGCCGGGCGAGTTGAAAGAGGTCGCGATCGAGGACTTGCTCGGTCGCAAGCCGGTGTTGCCGGATTGGAAGGCGATCCGCGGCTGGTTGGGTGCGCGGTCTGTTTTGGTCACCGGTGCCGGCGGTTCGATCGGTTCGGAGCTGTGCCGCCAATGCGCGCGTCACGGCGCCAGCCGCGTCGCCCTGATCGAGATCGACGAACTCGCCCTGGTCACCACCGAAACCGCGCTGCGCCGCGATTTCCCCGATGTCGAGTTCATTCCGATCCTCGGCGATTGCGGCGACAAGGCGGTCATCGAATACGCGCTCAAGCTGGCCGAGCCCGATGCCGCCTTCCACGCCGCCGCCTACAAGCAGGTGCCGCTGCTGGAAGCGCAACTGCGCGAAGCGGTGCGCAACAACGTGCTGTCCACCGAGACCGTCGCGCGCGCCTGCCGTTCCGCGGGCGTGGGCACCTTCGTGCTGATCTCCACCGACAAGGCGGTCGACCCGGTCAACGTGCTCGGCGCCACCAAGCGACTGGCCGAGATGACCTGCCAGTTGCTGGCCGACCAGCGCAAGACCCGCTTCGTCACCGTGCGCTTCGGCAACGTGCTCGACTCGGCCGGCAGCGTGGTGCCGCTGTTCCGCGAACAGATCCGCAGCGGCGGCCCGGTCACGGTCACCGATCCGGAAGTCACCCGTTTCTTCATGACCATTCCGGAAGCCTGCCAGTTGATCCTGCAGGCCTCGGCGATCGGCACCCATGAAGCGATCTACACCCTCGACATGGGCGAGCCGGTACCGATCCGCCTGCTCGCCGAGCAGATGATCCGTCTGGCCGGCAAGCAGCCCGGCCGCGACGTGGCGATCGTCTACACCGGCCTGCGCCCGGGCGAGAAGCTGCACGAAACCCTGTTCCACGCCGACGAGCGCTATCGCCCGACGGTGCACCCCAAGATTCTGCAGGCCGAGCCTCGCGACGTGTCCAGCAGTGCGCTGGAGCACTCGCTGCAGCAACTGCGCGAGGCTTCGATCCGCTACGACCGTGAGGCGCTCGGCAGCTTGCTGCGCATCGCGGTTCCGGAATTCCAGCCGGTCGGCGAACACCCCGACTACAAGGAATCGGCTACCGTGGTTGCGTTTCCCGCTCGCAACGCTAGGAAGATTTGATGGCTGCACGCATTCGCAAGGCCGTTTTCCCCGTCGCCGGCCTCGGCACAAGGTTCCTTCCCGCGACCAAGACCGTCCCTAAGGAAATGCTGCCGATCATCGATCGGCCGCTGATCCAGTACGCGGTCGACGAAGCTGTCGAAGCCGGTTGCGACACCCTGATCTTCATCACCAACCGCTACAAGCATGCGGTGGCCGACTATTTCGACAAGGCTTACGAGCTCGAGCACAAGCTCGAACGCTCCGGCAAGACCGAGCAGTTGGAGCTGATCCGCAACGTGCTGCCGCCCGGCGTGCGCGCGGTGTTCGTGACCCAGGCCGAGGCCTTGGGCCTGGGACATGCGGTGTTGTGCGCCAAGGAAGTGGTCGGCAACGAACCCTTCGCGGTGTTGCTGCCCGACGACGTGATCTGGAACCGCGGCCCCGGCGCGCTCAAGCAGATGGCGGACGCGGCCGAAAGCAGCGGCGCCAGCGTGATCGCCGTGCAGGATGTGCCGCGCGAGCAGACCGGCAGCTACGGCATCGTGGCTACCGAGAACTTCGATGCCCGCCAGGGCCGCATCCGCGCCATCGTCGAAAAGCCCCAGCCCGATGTGGCGCCGAGCAATCTCGCGGTGGTCGGTCGGTATGTGCTCAATCCGAGCATCTTCGCGTTGTTGGAGAACACCACGCCCGGCGCCGGCGGCGAAATCCAGTTGACCGACGCGATCGCGACCTTGCTCGAACGCGAAACCGTCAACGCCTATCGTTTCCAGGGTACGCGTTTCGACTGTGGTACCCATCTGGGCCTGATCGAGGCGACGATTCGCTACGCGCTCGATCACGAGAAGCTCAGCGATTCGGCGCGGCTGCTGATGCAGAACGCATTGAGCGAGTTGGGCGTGGAAGACCTGGCTTAAGTACGAAGCTTCTGCTTCAGTACTGAAGATCTACATGTTGGAGTCCTTCTCCCGCTTGCGGGAGAAGGTGGCCCGGAGGGCCGGATGAGGGTACGCGAAGTTTCTAGCTTGCGGCGCGCGCCGGAAGTCGTGGGCCCTCACCCCAGCCCTCTCCCGCAAGCGGGAGAGGGAGTAGGTCGCAGCGACGGCTTGTAAGCTTCCACGTTCCATTCGGCGCCGAAATCAGCGCTAAGCCCAGCGTCAGCTGAGCCAAACCCAAGCGACCAACGCCGCAACCCCGAACAACCCCGCGCCATACTGCGCGACCCGCCCGATGCGTTCGGTCCGCCGCGACCAATCCTGCGCGGCGCGGTCGCGCAGCACCCGCACGTCGCGGTAGGTTTTCCAGGCGCGCGGCGGAAAACGCTGCTCCTGGCGCGCGGCCGAACCCAGGCGGCGCAGGCTGCGGCCCCACAACAGCAGCGGGACCACCGGCGAGGCGAGCAATCCGGCGATCGCCCAACGCAACCAGCGTCGCGCCTGCGCAGCATCGCCGCCGCTCGCCCGGGCTTGCACGATCTGCAGCCATTCGTGCAATTGCCATAGCCCGACCGCGCACAGGCACAGCAGCGCCAGCAACAGTCGGAGGCTGCGTCTGCGGTAGGCTAGGTCGGCGCGGTGGATGTCCATCGTCTGCGATCTCGGCAAGCACGGCGCGGTCCGCGATGGGCCCCTCGCTGTCGACTGGCCGCCATCAAACCGTTCCGATCCACCCATGTCCATACCCGCCGAAAACTACTACCGCGCCAGTCTCGACCAGGATCGCCGGTGGCCGGCGCTCGAGGGCGCGGCTCGGGCGAGGGTGTGTGTGATCGGCGGCGGGTTCGCCGGGCTCAATACTGCCTTGGGCCTGGCCGAGCGCGGCGTGGATGAGGTGACGCTGATCGAAGCGCAGCGCGTCGGCCACGGCGCTTCCGGGCGTAACGGCGGTTTCGTGTTCGGCGGATTTTCGCGCGGCGAAGACGCGTTGCTGCGCGAGCTCGGGCCGCAACGCGCGCGCGCTTTGTATGCGGGCACGCTCGAAGCGGTGGAACTGATCCGTTCGCGCATCCACCGCCATGGCATCGACTGCGATGCGACCGAAGCCGGCATCATCTGGGCCAATTGGTTCCGCGATCAACAGGTGCTGCGTTCGCGCCAGCGCCTGCTGGCGGAGCATTACGACACCCATTGGCAGTGGTGGCCGCGCGAGCGTCTGCGCGAACGCGTGCACAGTCAGCGTTATTTCGACGGCTTGTTCGAACCGCAGGCATTCCATTTTCATCCGCTCAAATACGCCCACGGCCTGGCCGGATTGGCGCAAGCGCGTGGCGTGCGCGTGCACGAAGCCACGCCCGCGATCGGGCTCGAACGCAGCTCGGCGGGCTGGCGCGTGCGCACGCCGCACGGCGACATCCAGGCCGAACAGGTGGTGCTGGCCTGCGGCGGTTATCTGGCCGGTCTGCGTCGCGAGGTGGATGCGGCGGTGATGCCGATCGCGACCTACGTCATGGTCACCGAGCCCTTGGGCGCGCGCCTGGACAGCGCCCTGCACACGCGCGCGGCGGTCTACGACAGCCGTTTCGCCTTCGATTACTACCGGCCGCTGGCCGATACGCGGCTGCTGTGGGGCGGGCGCATTTCGGTGCGCGACCGCTCGCCGGGCGAGGTGCAGCGGTTGCTGTATCGCGACTTGCTCAAGGTGTTCCCGCAATTGGCCGGCGCGCGGATCGATTACGCCTGGTCCGGCCTGATGAGTTATGCGCGGCATCAGATGCCGCAGATTGGACGGGTCGACGACGGATTGTGGCTGGCCCAGGCCTTCGGCGGTCACGGGGTGGCGCCGACCACCTTCGCCGGCGAGGTCTTGGCTGCGGCGATCGCGCACGGCGACGAGCGCTGGCGCGAGCTGTCCGACTACGGCCTGGTCTCGGCGATGAAACCCGCCGGCCTGTTGGCCGCTCAGTTAAGTTACGGCTGGGCGCAGTTCAAGGATTGGTGGAAGGACAAGACAGAAGGAACCCGGACATGAGTCAGGATCAAACCGGCGCGACCGCCGAGCACGCATCGATCGCTTGGAGCGACTTCGAGAAAGTCGTGTTGTGCGCGGGCACCGTGCTGCAGGTCGAGGAATTTCCGCAGGCGCGCAAGCCGGCGTGGAAGCTGTGGGTGGATTTCGGCCCCTATGGCACGCGCAAGACCAGCGCGCAGATCCGTCATCTGTATGCGGCGGAGGATCTCGTGGGCCGCCAGATCGTCGGGGTGATCAATTTCCCGCCCAAGCAGATCGGGCCGTTCGTGTCGGAGTTCTTGCTGACCGGGTTTCCGACCGAAGAGGGCGTGGTCATCACGACCATCGAGCGGCCGGTGCCGAATGGGACGCGGCTGGCCTGAGGGCGAGTGGGGCAGTGACGCGGTATGGATGGGACGTGGCCCATGGCCTGCGGTGTAAGCCGGTTTGCGCGGTCGCGGCTCGCGCCGCTCCTGCAACCGCCAACGCCGGCCCGGTTTCTTCCTGTAGGAGCGGCGCAAGCCGCGACCGCGACGAGCAGGCTGACGGCGCGGCCTTGCGTCAGATAGCCAGCTTCATTAAGTAAAATTAATCCCAAGAACACGCATTCGGTGTGTATCGATTGCTAGCATCGCCCTGCGATCCACGTTCCGGTCGCGTTCCAGGGAGATTTCGCCATGCGCCGTACGCTCGCCGTTTCGCTCGCCGCCGTTCTGTTGTCCCTGAGTCTGGGCGCGATCGCCGCGCCGCAGCCCGCGCCCGCGGCGCAACCGACCACGGGTAAATCCGCGCCGGCCGTCGCACCCGCCGCCGCTCCGGCCGCCAAGGCCAGCGTCGCGCCGGCCAAGGTTGCCCCGGCCAAGGCCGCGACCGAGCGCTGCCGCGACGACAAGGGCAAGTTCATCGCCTGTGCCAAGAAGGCCGAAACCAAGCGTTGCCGCGACGACAAGGGCAAGTTCACCGCCTGCCCGAAATAAGCGCCGCGCAACCGCGTCTGTTTAGTCCGTCCGGCCCGCCGCGCCTGGCAGCGCTCGCGTCGACGACCCGCTCCGGCGGACGTTGATCGTCCGTCGGAGTTTTTATCTTTCTCGCCGGAGTTTTGCGCTTCGCGCGCGCGCGGCCGGTCAACCGCTCATCGGCCTAGAACAAGCCCGGCAACAACCACCAACTGCGCTTCTTGTACGCCGACCATTCCGGGTATCGCGACATGCTCGCTTCCTTGAGCGCCATGTTCACAGCGAACAGGCCCAGCCACACCCAGGCCAGCACCAGCGCCGGCAGCCAGTGCCAGACCATCAGCGCGAAGCTGCCGTAGATCATGATCTCGCCGAGATAATTCGGATGGCGCACGTAGCGGAACATGCCGTCGGTGATCAGTCCGGCGCGCAGGCGCAGGGTGAAATACTTCTGCGCATCGGCGGCGATCATGATCGCGCAGCCCACGATGCACAGGCTGATGCACAAACAGAACCAGACCGGCGCCGGCAGCGGATAGTCCGGCGGCGTCGGCGCGGAAATCAGCAGCCAGCCGAACACCCAGTACCAGCCGAGCACGCTCGCGAACGCATTGATGCCGCCGCCGATAGTGACCTTGACCTGCCAACTCGGATCGGGGAACGCGACGTCCTTGATGATCCACACCAGGCCGTAGCTGCCGTGCATCGCCAGGTAGATCCACGCGGCGGTGGACGTGTTCTGGTAGTAGGCGATCAAGGCGCCTAGAAAGACGAAGGTGCCGGCTTTCTGGAAATTGACCACCCAGGCGAGCTTCCACGGACGCGGGCCGCCGAGAAAGTCCTGCGACAGGTAGTGGGTGAACCGGCGCATGGCTACGGCCCAACCGGGCGCGGGGGTGGACGGGGACGAGGGGCTCATCGGGGTTGCGCTCCGAAGGATGTCCGGCGATCGACGCCGATCATCTCATCCCATCATGGGCGAGGCGCCGGACCCAGGGGCGGATCTCGGCCAAATGCGCGAACGCCCACCCCTCGGCGCCGGCAAAACAAAACCCCGGGTCGCCCCGGGGTTCTGATTGAAGCTCAGCGGACTGCCGCGCCGCTTACAGCGATTCGAACACGCCTGCCGCGCCCATGCCGGTGCCGATGCACATGGTCACCAGGCCGTACTTCTGCTTACGGCGTTGCAGACCATGCACGATCGTCGCGGTGCGGATCGCGCCGGTCGCACCGAGCGGGTGGCCGAGCGCGATCGCGCCGCCGAGCGGGTTGACCTTGGACGGGTCCAGGCCGCTGTCGCGGATCACCGCCAGGGCCTGCGCGGCGAAGGCTTCGTTGAGCTCGATCCAGTCGATCTGGTCCTGGCTCAGGCCGGCCTGCTTGAGCGCCTTGGGAATCGCCGCGATCGGGCCGATGCCCATCACTTCCGGACGCACGCCGGCGACCGAGAAGCTGACGAAGCGCGCGAGCGGGGTCAGGCCGTAATCCTTCACCGCCTGGCCCGAGGCCAGCAGCACGGCGGCGGCGCCGTCGCTCATCTGCGAACTCGTACCGGCGGTCACGCTGCCGCCGAACTGGCCGTTGCGGAACACCGGCTTGAGCTTGCCCAGCGCTTCCAGCGACGCATCCGGACGCGGACCTTCGTCGAGTTCGACCAGTGTCTTGCGCAGCTTGATCAGATTGCCGGACAGATCGGGCTGGTGCGAGATCACTTCATACGGGCTGATTTCGCTCTTGAACTCGCCCGCGGCCTGCGCGGCGATCGCCTTTTGATGCGAGGCGAGGGCGAACGCATCCTGATCCTCGCGCGAGATATTCCATTCCTCGGCGACCTTCTCGGCGGTGATGCCCATGCCGTAGGCGATGGCGACGTGGTCGTCGTTGAACACGCTCGGCGACAGCGCGACCTTGTTGCCCATCATCGGCACCATCGACATCGACTCGGTGCCGCCGGCCAAGACCAGATCGGAATTGCCCAGACGGATTTCGTTGGCGGCCAGCGCCACGGCCTGCAGGCCGGACGAGCAGAAGCGGTTGATGGTCTGCGCGGCGATCGTGTTGGGCAGGCCGGCCAGCAGCACGCCGATGCGCGCCACGTTCATGCCTTGCTCGCCCTCGGGCATGGCGCAGCCGATGATCGCGTCGTCGATGCGGTTCAGATCGATGCCCGGCGCCTGCGCGACGACCGACTTGAGCACATGCGCGAGCATGTCGTCGGGACGGGTATTGCGGAACACGCCGCGCGGGGCCTTGCCGACCGGGGTACGGGTGGCGGCGACGATGTAGGCGTCTTGAACTTGCTTGGTCATGTCTATGATTCCTGTAGTCGTCGTCGCTTAGTTACGCAGCGGCTTGCCGGTCTTGAGCATGTGCGCGATGCGCTCCTGCGTCTTGGGCATCTGCGCCAAGGCCACGAAGTGTTCGCGTTCGAGCTTGAGCAGCCATTGCTCGTCGACCAGCGCGCCGCGGTCGACTTCGCCGCCGCAGATCACGGTGGCGATGCGGGTGGCGATCTCGTAGTCGTGCGGCGAGATGAAGCGGCCTTCGAGCATGTTCACCAGCATCATCTTGAATGTGGCGATACCGACGTCGCCGGCGACCTGGATGCGGCGGCCCGGCAGCGGCGGGCGGTAGCCGCTTTCGGCCAGCGCGCGCGCCTGCGCCTTGGCCACGTGCAGCAGTTCGAACGCGTTGAACACCACGCGGTCGCCTTCGCGGGCCAGCTTGAGTTCGCGCGCTTCGAAGGCCGAGGTCGAGACCTTGCCCATCGCCACGCTCTCGAACGCGGTCTTGAGCTCGGCGAACACGTCGCCGCCCGGACCGGCCGCTTCAGAAGCACGCACCGCGAATTCCTTCAGACCGCCACCGGCCGGCAGCAGGCCGACGCCGGCCTCGACCAAGCCGATGTAGCTTTCCAGCGCGAACACGCTGCGCGCCGAATGCATCTGGAATTCGCAACCGCCGCCGAGCGCGAGACCGCGCACCGCCGCGACCACCGGCACCAGCGAGTACTTGATGCGCTGGCTGGTGGCCTGGAAGTTGGCGACCATTGCATCGAAGCCCTTCAGATCGCCGGCCTGCAGCAGGCCCAGCGCGCCGGACAGATCGGCGCCGGCCGAGAACGGCTCCTTCGGCTGCCAGATCACCACGCCCTTGAACTTCTTCTCGGCGAGGGCGATGGCTTCCTGGATTCCGTTGAGCACATGGTCGTTGACCGTGTGCATCTTGGTCTTGAAGCTGATCACCGCGATGTCGTCGCCTTCATCGGCCCACAGGCGGATGCCGTCGTTCTCGAACACGGTCTGGCCCTGCGAGAACTTCTCGCCGAGCAGCGCGTCGGGGAAACGCTGACGCGCGTACACCGGGTTGGACGAACGCGGCACCTGCGCGCCGCGGCCCGGGCTGAAGCTGCCGTCCTTGCTGTGCACGCCTTCGCGGCCGTCGAACACCCAGTTCGGCAGCGCGGCGCTGGCCATCGCCTTGCCGGCGACGATGTCTTCGGCGATCCAGTCGGCGACCTGCTTCCAGCCCGAGGCCTGCCAGGTTTCGAACGGGCCCAGCGACCAGCCGTAGCCCCAGCGCATGGCGAAATCGACGTCGCGCGCGGTGTCGGCGATCGATTCCAGATGGAAGGCGCTGTAGTGGAAGGTGTCGCGGAAGGTCGCCCACAGGAACTGCGCCTGCGCATTGGTGCTGGCGCGCAGCGCGGCGAACTTCTTGGCCGGATCTTTTTCCTTGAGCAGCGCCGCGACGTCGGCGTCGAGTTCGCCGGCGCTGATGCGGTAGTCCTGCGCCTTCAGGTCCAGGACCAGGATGTCCTTGCCCTTCTTGGTGTAGAAACCGGCGCCGGCCTTCTGGCCCAGCGCGCCTTTTTCGACCAGCGCGCTCAACCACTTGGGCGCCTTGAAGTACTGATGCCACGGATCGTCGGGCAGGGTGTCGGCCATGGTCTTGATGACGTGGGCCATGGTATCCAGACCGACCACGTCGGCGGTGCGGTAGGTCGCCGACTTGGGACGGCCGATGGCCGGGCCGGTCAGCGCGTCGACGGTGTCGAAGCCCAGGCCGAATTGTTCCGTGTGATGCATCGCGGCAAGCATCGAGAACACGCCGACGCGGTTGCCGATGAAGTTCGGGGTGTCCTTGGCGATCACCACACCCTTGCCGAGCGTCGTGGTCAGGAACGTTTCCAGGCCTTCCAGCACCGAGGCGTCGGTGGTCTTGGCCGGGATCAGCTCGGCCAGATGCATGTAGCGCGGCGGGTTGAAGAAATGCACGCCGAGGAAGCGGTGACGCAGCTGTTCGGGCAGCACTTCGGCGAGCTTGTTGATGCCCAGGCCCGAGGTGTTGGAAGCCAGCACCGCGTGGTCGGGCACGTGTGCGGCGATCTTCTTGTACAGGTCCTGCTTCCAATCCATGCGTTCGGCGATCGCTTCGATCACCAGGTCGCAACCGGCCAGCAGTTCCAGGCCGGTGTCGTAGTTGGCGGCGGTCAGGCGCTCGGCCAGGGCCTTGCTGGCCAGCGGCGCCGGGCTGAGCTTGGCCAGGTTGGCGATGGCCTTGTTGACGATGCCGTTGGGGTCGCCCTCTTTGGCGGCCAGATCGAACAGGACCGTGTCGACGCCGGCGTTGGTGAGGTGCGCGGCGATCTGGGCGCCCATGACGCCGGCCCCGAGGACCGCGGCGCGACGGACTAGCAATTGGTTGGACATCGTCTACAACTCCTTGAAGGAATTCGAGAATCTGGGACGTGGCGAGGGGGAGGGACTCGCTCGTTAAGAGCGGGCGGGTGAAATCGCCGGTGCACTGGGCACGCCGGCGGCGCCGGTCCCCGCCGGGACCGGGCCTGCGCCGCTCAGCTCTTGAAGCCGGCGGCGGCGAAACGGATCAGTTCGCGCGCGGCGCGTTCACGATGCGCCGACTCGGTGACGCCAGCGGGACGCTTGATCAGGCCGAAGTCGGCCATGGCGTAGGTCAGCGACCCGGCCAGGAAATCCAGGCGCCAGTACAGTTCTTCCTTGGTCAGCCCCGGCACCGCCACGGCGATGGCCTTGGCGAACTCGCGCAGCACGTGGCCATAGTGGTCGGACAGGAACTTGCGCAGGCTGTCGTTCTTTTCGGCGTAGGCGCGGGCGATCACCCGCACGAAGGCGCCGCCGCCGTTGCGGTCCTGGGCCAGCGCCAGGGCCGGCTGCACGAAGGCCGCCAGGATCGGCTCCAACTCGCCCGGATGTTGGGCCGTCGCGGCCTTGAGCGCACTCATGCGCTGCTCGGTCATCTCGTCCATGCGCCGGCGGAATACCTCGTTGACCAGGTTTTCCTTGCTGCCGAAGTGGTAGTTGACCGCGGCGATGTTGACGTCGGCGCGGCTGGTGACCTGGCGCAGCGAGGTGCCGGTGAAGCCGAACTGGGCGAACAACTCTTCGGCGGCGCCGAGGATGCGGTCCTTGGTCGAGAAATGAGCGGTGCTGGACATGCGGACGGGCGGACTCCGGGAGCGGGGGATGGCCCGGCGCGGGCGGGGCCGGGCGCGGGTCGTGGACGCTGGTCTTGTCTTAAAGCGGCGGCATGAATCAAACGCTTGTTTGATGCTAGTCCCAGGGCGTGGCGGCGTCAATCCACCCAAGGAGGACGGACTGAGCCGGATCTGGCGGTTGGCGTGCCGGGTGGACCGGTGCGGTGTGTCGCGCGTCGCAAATCGTCTGCGCGATCTCGTTCCGGAGGCGAGGCACCGGGTCGGCGCCCCGCGGCAAGGGGCTCGCCAAACCAGCGCGCCGTCGCATCCGGGATGTGGCGGCGAGCGCGTGGTTACATGTAGAATTACGGGAGCCATATCGGCTAAACCCGCGTTTCGTCGCGGGTTTTCTGTTATTCTCAGGGCCGACCGCAAGCGGCCCGCCTACCCGGAGACTTTCCATGGCGCTGGAGCGCACCCTGTCCATCATCAAGCCCGACGCCGTCGCCAAGAACGTCGTGGGTGAGATCTACGCCCGTTTCGAGAAGGCCGGCCTCAAGGTCGTTGCCGCCAAGATGAAGCACCTGTCCAAGCAGGAAGCGGAAGGCTTCTACGCGGTGCATCGCGAGCGTCCGTTCTTCGCCTCGCTGGTCGAGTTCATGATCAGCGGCCCGGTGATGATCCAGACCCTGCAGGGCGACAACGCCGTGCTCAAGCACCGCGACCTGATGGGCGCCACCAATCCGAAGGACGCCGCGCCGGGCACCATCCGCGCCGACTTCGCCGACAGCATCGACGCCAATGCCGTGCACGGTTCGGACAGCCTGGAGAACGCCGCGATCGAAATCGCGTACTTCTTCCCGGCCACCGACGTGTACGCGCGCTAAGCAACACGTTACGAGACCCCAGTGAACGACATCCGCGACAACGCAAACGATCTTCCGCTCGCCGGCGACACGCAGACGACGGAATCGGCCGCGCGCGCGCGGATTCCGATCGCTCAGGTCGAGGCCGAGACGACGGCGCCGATATCCTTCGGCGCCGCCGTCCCCGACAACGGCAAGACCAATCTGTTCGATCTCGACCGCGTTCAACTCGAAGACTTCTTTGAGCAGACCCTGGGCGAGAAGCGCTACCGCGCGCATCAGGTGATGAAGTGGATCCATCACCGTTACGTCACCGACTTCAACGACATGACCGACCTGGGCAAGGTGCTGCGCGCCAAGCTCGAAGCGCATGCGCAAGTGCGCGCGCCGATGGTCGTGTTCGACAAGCCTTCCACCGACGGCACCCACAAGTGGCTGCTCGGCATGGACCCCAAGAACGCCATCGAGGCGGTCTTCATCCCCGACAAGGGCCGGGGCACGTTGTGCGTGTCTTCGCAGGTCGGTTGCGCCTTGAACTGCCAGTTCTGTTCGACCGCGACCCAGGGCTTCAACCGCAATCTGACGACCGCCGAGATCATCGGCCAGGTCTGGGTCGCGGCGCGTCACCTGGGCAATGTCCCGCATCAGCAGCGCAAGCTCACCAACGTGGTGATGATGGGCATGGGCGAGCCGCTGGCGAATTTCGACAACGTCGTGCGCGCGATGAGCATCATGCGCGACGATCTAGGCTACGGCCTGGCCAACAAGCGCGTGACCCTGTCGACCGCCGGCATGGTGCCGATGATCGACAAGCTCGGCGAGGTCAGCGACGTCTCGCTCGCGGTCTCGCTGCACGCGGCCAACGACGAGTTGCGCAGCCAGCTGGTGCCGCTCAACAAGAAATACCCGATCGAACAACTGATGGAAGCCTGCGTGCGTTACGCACTGCGCAAGCGCGGCACCTCGGTCACCTTCGAGTACACCCTGATGAAGGGCGTCAACGATCAGCCCACGCACGCGCGCCAGCTGGTCCGTCTGCTGCGTCAGTTCGACAACGCGGTGCAGATGAAGGATGCCGCCAAGGTCAATCTGATCCCGTTCAACCCGTTCCCGGGCACCCGTTTCGAACGTCCGGACGAAGCGGCGATCCGCGCATTCCAAAAGCTGCTCAACGATGCCGGCATGATCGCGCCGGTGCGGCGTACGCGCGGCGACGATATCGACGCCGCGTGCGGCCAGCTCAAGGGCCAGGTCATGGACCGCACCCGGCGCCAGACCGAGTTCCGTAAACAACTGCAGGCCCAGGGGCTGGACGGCAACGGCACGGACAGGGACATCGGCCATGCCGCGGCTTGATCCGGCACAGCGGGCCGTGGTCGGCGCGCGCATGCGCGGCGTGGCGATGCTGGTGCTGGTCGTGCTGGCGGTCAGCGCCTGCAACCGGCTCAGCTTCATTCGGCCGAACATGGAGCGCAAAGGCTACGAGCAGGTCGCGCCGACCTACGACTTCAGTGACAAGCGCAAGGCGGCCGGCGGCGAGAGCGCCGCGATGGGACGGGTGCTGTCGGCGCAGCACTTTCTGCAGACCGGCGATGTGGCCAAGGCCCGCGACGAGCTCAAGCAGGCGCTCAAGTTCGATCCCAAGTCGGCCGAGGCCTACAGCCTGATGGCGCTGCTGGCCGAGCGCGACGGCAAGGGCGCCGAAGCCGGCGGCTACTACCGCAAGGCGACCGAACTGGCGCCGACCCGGGGCGCGGCGCTGAACAATTACGGCGTGTGGCTGTGCGGTAACCGGCGGGCCAGCGAGGCGATGGGTTACTTCGATCGTGCTATGACCGATCCCGAGTACAACAGCCCGGCGGTGGCCTTGGCCAACAGCGGCGCCTGCGCCGATCAGCTGGGGCAGGGCGAACGCGCCGATCGCGATCTGCGCATGGCCTTGTCGCTCGATCCGAGCAGCACCCTGGCGCTGAGCGCGATGGCCAAGCGGCAACTGCGTCTGGGCAATGCCTTCGAGGCGCGGGCTTTTTCTGAACGGCGCTTAGCTCTTGAGCCTATTTCAGCTGAAGCGCTGATGACTGCGTCACAAATCGAACAAAAACTCGGCGACAGGGCAGCCGCCGCGAGATACGTTCAGCGAATGAGGGCGGAGTTCCCTGACGCGCAGGGCTCCGAATCGGGGGATGGCGGTAAGTGATGATGCAGTCGAACGAATTCGCGCCTGATGGCGGCGGAAGCTGTGGCGCGCGTCTTAAACAGGCTCGCGAGGCGGCGGGGCTGTCCATAGAGGAAGTGGCCGCGCGGCTCAAAATGCCGTCGCGCGTCGTCCAATCGTTGGAAAACGACGATATCGCCAGCATCGGCGCGCCGGTGTTCGTGCGCGGCCAATTGCGCAGCTATGCGCGTCTGGTCGGCATCGACCTGGAAAGCCAGCTCAGTGGCACGCCGGTCGCATCGACCGCGCCGTCGGAACTGATCAGCCATACCCACACGCCGCGCTATCGCCGCGTGTTCGAGCAAACCACTCGCCGGGCCGTTTACATCGTCATGACCGCGGCCATCGCGGTGCCGATCTGGATCGCCACGCGTCATCCCAGCAGCAACTCCACCGTGCAATCGCTGGACATGGCCACGATTCCGGCCGGTTCCAGCGCGGTCGCGCCCGAGCCGGGCGCGAATCGGCAACCGGCCGCCACGCCGCCGCAGCGCACGCCGCTGATCGCTTCGATGGCACCGCCGCTGCCCGCGCAGGCGGTCAAGACCCTGAGTTTCAAGTTCAGCGGCGACAGTTGGGTGCAGATCGTCGGCACCGACGGCAGCAAGCTGGAAGAAGGCATCCTCGGCGCAGGCCAGGAGCGCAGCTACACCCCCAGCGACGTCGCCAGCGTGCGTCTGGGCAACACCTCCGCGGTCGAAGTCCGCAACGCCGGCCAACCGGTCGATCTGGCGCCGTTCAGCCGCGCGAACGTCGCGCGCTTTACGCTATCCTCTGACGGTTCCCTCGCGCCGGTCTCTGACTGACCCGCTGCGCGGGTCCGCGAACACCCTCATCGGCCCGACGCTGCGATAAGTGCGGCATCGGGCCGGTCCATTACGGCCCATTCCGCCGCGTCCGCGCGGTGGCGGGCCGTTTCAGTCAGCTTAGCGACGGCGCATCATGGCGATAGACGACCTGCTCGACGAACACGAACAAAGCGAACGCGTACTGTCCTGGCTGCGCGCCAACGGCGCCGGCCTGATCGGCGGCATCGCCCTGGGCCTGGCCGCGATCGGCGGTTGGAAGTGGTGGGGCAACCATCAGCTCGAACAGCACGGCAAGGCCGCTTCCGAGTTCCAGGCCGCGGTCGATGCGGTCGGCGCCAAGGACAAGGCCGCCGCGACCAAGGTCAAGGCGTTGCCTGCGGGCATGTACCAGACCCTGGCCGCGTTGGAACTGGCCAAATCGCAGGTCGAGGCCGACCAGCGCGACGTCGCCATCGCTACTTTGCAGGGCATCAAGACCGACGACGCGGCCATGGCCGACATCGTCACCCAGCGCCTGGCGCGTTTGCTGATCGACGCCAAGAAGCCCGCCGAAGCGGTCAAGCTGCTCGGCAAGTCGACCTCGCCGATGGCGATCGAAGTGCGCGGCGACGCGCAGTTCGCGCTCGGCAAGGCCGATCTGGCCCGCAACGAATACAACGCCGCGCTCGGCAAGCTCGACCAAGCCTCGCCGCGTCGCCGCCTGCTCGAACTCAAGCTCACCGAAGCCGGCGGCACGCCGGTCAAGCCCGAGGCCAAGTCTTAATGATCCAAGCCCAGAAGATGTCCTCCGGCGCCGCTGTCCGCGCCACCGCCGCTGTCGTGCTGTGCGCTTTCGCGCTGAGCGGCTGCTCCACCGTCAAGGGCTGGTTCGGCGGCAAGAAGAAGGACGACGGCAAGCCCAACGAGCCGACCGAACTCACCGACATCACCCCCAGCATCAAGGTCGACAAGATCTGGTCGGTCAACGCCGGCAAGGGCGAGGACCGGATCGGCGTGGGCCAGGGCCCGACCGTCGCCGACGGCCGCGTGTATGCGGCCGCGATCAAGGGCGGCGTGCACGCCTACGATCTGCTCAGCGGCAAGGAAGTCTGGCATTACGTGCCGATGCGCAAGGACAAGGACAAGAAGGACAAGGAAATCCGCCTGTCCGGCGGTCCCGGTGCGGGCGAAGGCCTGGTCGTGATCGGCGGTCTGGACGGCGAAGTGATCGCGCTCGACGCGGCCACCGGCGCGGAGAAGTGGACCGCCAAGGTCACCAATGAAGTCATCGCCGCGCCGACCATCGGTTTGGGCATGGTGTTCGTGCGCTCCAACGACGGCCGGGTCACCGCGTTCGATACGGCCAGCGGCGAGCGTCGCTGGTTCTGGAATCACGAAGTGCCGATGCTGTCGGTGCGCGGCAACGGTTCGCCGGTTCTCGGCCCGGGCTACGTGTTCGTCGGCAACGACGACGGCACGCTCAGCGCGCTGGCCGCCGGCGACGGCAACAGCACCTGGGATCAGGCGGTGTCGCAGCCCGAAGGCCGCAGCGAACTCGATCGCATGGCCGACGTCGACGGCACCCCGGTGCTGGAAGGCACCACGCTGTTCGCGAGCAGCTTCAAGAAACACACCGTCGCCATCGATGCGCCGAGCGGCCGTCCGCTGTGGTCGAGCGAACACGGCGGCGTCGGCCGCGTGGGCGTGAGCGCCGACAAAGTGGTGGTCAGCGATCCGACCGGCATCGTTTACGGCCTGGACAAGAGCGGCGGCAGCGCATTGTGGTCGCAGCCCTCGCTGGCGCGCCGCAATCTGACCGGCGCGGCGGTGCAGGGCGATTACGCGGTGGTCGGCGATTTCGACGGCTACGTGCATTGGATGAAGCTCGACACCGGCGAGTTCGCCGCGCGCGCGCGCGCCGGCGGCAAGCCGCTCAAGGCCGCCCCGGTGGTCGCCGACGGCGTGCTGATCGTGCAGAACGTCAAGGGCGAGCTGACCGCGTTCAAGTTGCAGTGAAGCCGGGATTCGAGATTGGGGATTAGGGATTCGAACGGCGCCGAACGGCGGTTCGCGGATCCCCATCCTCCACTTATCCTGGCAGTACGCGGCCCGGATCGGCGATCAGCCGAGCCGGGCCGTTCGTTTTGAGTGGCCGCGTAGGTTCCCTTTATCAAGCGTCGAATGGTCCTGGCGGACCGTCATCGCCTCGTTTTACCGACGCGTTCGCGGCCGCTCTGGCACTATGTAGGCCATTGGCACCCGCAAAATCGGTGCCGCACGGCAACAACGGCCGCGCAGAACGTCCGTTCTGCGACTCCCAAATCCCGAATCTCGAATCCCGGCTCCTCAATCATGCTGCCCCTAGTCGCCCTCGTTGGCCGCCCCAACGTCGGAAAATCCACCCTGTTCAACGCGCTTACGCGCAGCCGCGACGCGCTCGTCCACGACGAGCCGGGCGTCACCCGCGACCGCCACTACGGCGTCTGCCGGCCCGAGGGCCAGCGCCCGTTCGCGGTCGTGGACACCGGCGGCATCGCCGGCAAGGACGAGGGTCTGGCCGGCGCGACCGCGCGCCAGGCGCGCGCCGCGGCCGAAGAGGCCGATCTGGTGCTGTTCGTGGTCGACGGCCGCGAAGGCGCCTCGGCGCTGGACGACGAGATACTGGCCTGGCTGCGCAAGTCCGCGCGGCCGACCCTGCTGGTGGTCAACAAGACCGACGGCCTCGACGCACGCGCGGCGATCAACGATTTCGCCCGCTACGGCATCCGCGACGCGATCGCGGTGTCGTCCGCGCACCGTCAGGGCATCGACGAACTGTTGGCCGAGGTGTTCGCGCGTCTGCCCGAAGAAGGCACCACGGCCGAGCTCGACAACGATCCCAACCGCGTGCGCGTGGCCTTCATTGGCCGTCCGAACGTGGGCAAGTCGACCCTGGTCAACCGTCTGCTCGGCGAGGAGCGGATGATCGCGTCCGACGTGCCCGGCACCACCCGCGACTCGGTCGCCATCGACATGGAGCGCGACGGCCGCCTGTACCGGTTGGTCGACACCGCCGGCGTGCGGCGCAAGTCCAAGGTCGAGGAAGCGGTCGAGAAGTTTTCGATCATCAAGACCCTGCAGGCGATCGAGCAGTGCCAGGTCGCGGTGGTCATGCTCGACGCCGGCGAAGGCGTAACCGATCAGGACGCCAGCGTGCTCGGCTATGCGCTCGATGCCGGCCGCGCGCTGGTGGTCGCGGTCAACAAGTGGGACGGGCAGACCGAATATCAGCGTCAGCAGACCGAAAACCTGTTGCAGCGCAAGCTGGCCTTCGTCGAATGGGCCGAACCGGTGCGCATCAGCGCCAAGCACGGCTCGGGCCTGCGCGAACTGTTCGCTGCGATCCATCGCGCGCATGCCTCGGCGACCATCGAGATCGGCACCAGCGAAGTCACCAAGGCGATGGAAATCGCCTACGAAACCAATCCGCCGCCGGTGGTGCGCGGGCATGTGCCCAAGCTGCGCTTCGCCCATCCGGCCGGGACCAATCCGCCGACCTTCGTGGTGCACGGCACCCGGTTGCGCACGCTCAGCGACAGCTACAAACGCTATCTGGAGAATTTCTTCCGCAAGCGTTTCAAGCTGGTCGGCACGCCGGTGCGGTTCGTGTTCAAGGAAGGCAGCAACCCGTACGAAGGCAAGAAGAACGTGCTGACCGAACGGCAGGTGGCGAAGAAGAAGCGACTGATCCGGCACGTCAAGCGCGGGAAGTAAGTTTGGCGGCTCGGGCTGCTTCGCCATCGCTGCGAGCCGCATCGCGTCTCGTGTCGGGGCTGAAGCCCCTCCCACAAAAAACCTCGCGGCCCGCGAGGTTTTTTGTTTGCCTAACCGGCTCGAAATGTATTGCGCCAGCCATCACGAGGCGACGCAAAGCTTCGGACCTGGCAATCTCAGCCCAACGCCTCATCCCCCGCGCCCGCCGAAGTCTTTTGTGGGAGGGGCTTGAGCCCCGACTCGCAGCCTCACCGACGATGCAAGCGCGAGGCGACGCAAAGCTTCGGACCTCGCAAGCTCAGCCTGACGCCTCATCCCCCGCGCCCGCCCGAAGTCTTTTGTGGGAGGGGCTTGAGCCCCGACTCGCAGCCTCACCGACGACGCAAGCGCGAGGCGGCGCAAAGCTTCGGACCTCGCAAGCTCAGCCTGACGCCTCATCCCCCGCGCCCGCCCGAAGTCTTTTGTGGGAGGGGCTTGAGCCCCGACTCGCAACCTCACCGACGATGCAAGCGCGAAGCCATGCCGACCTTCGTAAGTCGCGTCCTTAGCGTGACGGTCCAGCCACGACTCGCGCACGGATCAATGGGCACAATACGAGGCGAACCCCGCTGGCCCCGAACGCATTGCCCATGAGCATCGGCACCTTTGAACTGAGCCTGGGTCTGTTGGCCGGCGGCCGCGCTTCGCGGCTGGGCGGCATCGACAAGGCTTGGCTGCGGCGCGACGGCCGGGCGCAGGTGCTGCGCTTGGCCGAGTGCTATGCGCCGCGGGTCGCCCAGATGCTGGTCAGCGCCAATCGCGATCTGGAGCGCTACGCCGCCAACGGTCTGCGCGCGGTCGCCGACGCGGCGCCGGATCTCGGCCCGCTCGGCGGCCTCGATGCGCTGGCCGCGACCTGCACGACGCCATGGCTGTTCACCCTGCCGGTGGATGCGGTCAACCTGGATGCGGATCTGCTGCCCGTGCTGATCGCTGCGCAGACGGGGCAGGGCGCCTATGCCGTAGACGACGACGGCGTGCAGCCCTTGTTCGCGTTGTGGCCGGTGGCGGCATTGCGCGATGGCCTGAAGCTGGCGTTCGCGCAGCGCCGCTTGGCCGTGCGCGAACTGCAGGCCGCACTCGGCATGGCCGCGGTGCGCCGTGATGGCCTACGCTTCGGCAATCTCAATACGCCCGACGATCTGGCCGCGGCCGGCTTCGTCGCCGACCCGGATCCGTGAACCAGACCGCGCCACGCGGTCGCAAAGCGAGCGCCTATGAACGATTTTCCGACCGGCTTGTTGTTTGATGACGCGATGGGGATCGTGGCCCAGGTCGCGGCCGAGCATCGCTTGGACCGCGAATTCCTCGCGTTACCGCGAAGTCACGGGCGGGTGTTGGCGCAGGACGTGGATGCGCCGCTGTCGCTGCCGCCGTTCGACAACAGCGCGATGGACGGTTTCGCCCTGCGCCATGCCGATCTGGACGGCGAGCACACCGCCCTGAGCCTGATCGGCGAGCAGTTCGCCGGTCTGTCGGTGGGATTGAGCGTGGGCGCCGGCCAGTGCGCGCGCATCACCACCGGCGCGCCGCTGCCGGCCGGCGCCGACACGGTTGCGATCAAAGAGAACGTGCGCATCGAAGGCGATCGGGTGATCGTGCCGACGCTCGCGCGCGGGCAGAACGTGCGCTACGCGGCCGAAGACGTCCGCGAGGGCGAGCGCGTGCTGCGCACCGGGCAAGTGCTCGCGCCCGCGCGGGTGTCGCTGGCGGCCTCGTTGGGACTGGCTGGCCTGAGCGTGCACCGGCGGCCGACGGTGGCGGTATTCACCAGCGGCGACGAACTGGTCGAGCCGGGCATGCCGTTGGCGCCGGGGCAGATCTACGACAGCAACCGGGACCTGTTGATGGGGCTGCTGCGCGCCGACGGGCTGGAGCCGACCGCGTGGCCGCGTCTGCGCGACGATCCCAAGCAGGTCGAGATCGCGCTGCGCGACGCGGCCTGCGCCTTCGACCTGGTGTTCACCTGCGGCGCGGTCTCGGCCGGCGAGAAAGATCACATCCCGGCGGTGCTGGGCGAGTTCGGCCGCATCCATTTTTGGAAGGTGAAGATGCGCCCGGGCATGCCGTTGCTGTTCGCCAGCATGGATCAGGCGCGGTTCCTGGGCTTGCCCGGCAATCCGGTCTCGGTGATGGCGACGTATCTCAGCTTCGGCCGCGCCTTGATCGACGGTCTGCAGGGCCGTGCCGAGCCGCGCCCGACCTGGCGTGCGCGCCTGGTCGGTTCGATCGAGAAGACCCACCCGCGTCGCGAGTTCATCCGCGCCCGTTTGTTCAGCGGCGAAGACGGGAGTTTGCGGGTCGATCCCAATCCGGCGACCGGTTCGCACCGGCTGCGCGCGGCGGCCGATTCGGATGCGCTGATGGTGGTGCCCGAGGGGCCGCAGCGCCTGGGCGAGGGTGCGGTGATGGAGGTGTTGCCGTATGCGTTGGGCTGAGTAGTCGGCTTGCGGGCCTCCACGCAACACACCGTCGCGCGGCCTCTGCCCCGACGCTCTCGCGACAAGCGATAATCGCCGCATGAGCATCGAACAGATTTCCCCGGCGCAGGCGCGTCAGCGGCAACAGGCCGGCGCGATCCTGATCGACGTGCGCGAGGCCCACGAACGCGCCGCCGGTCACGCCGAACACTCCCTGGGCATCGCCAAGGACGCGCTGGAAGCCGATCCGGACGCGAATCTGCCCGACCGCGGCGCCGAGATCGTGCTGATCTGCCAATCCGGCGCGCGTTCGTTGCGCGCGGCGCAGCGCTTGCTCGAAGCCGGTTACGCCCGCGTGGCTTCGGTCGACGGCGGCACCGCGCGCTGGATCGCCGAAGGCCTGCTGATGGTGGTGTCGGAGCAATCCGAAGCCGACCGCGATTTCTACGACCGTTATTCACGCCATCTGCGCCTGCCCGAGGTCGGCGAGGCCGGCCAGCGCAAGCTGCAGGCCGCGCGCGTGGCGATGGTCGGCGCCGGCGGGCTGGGATCGCCGGCCGCGTTCTATCTGGCCGCCGCCGGCGTCGGTACCTTGATGCTGGCCGACGACGACGTGGTCGACCGCAGCAATCTGCAACGGCAGATCCTGCACACCGAAGACCGCATCGGCGTGGCCAAGGTCGAGTCGGCGCGTATCGCGCTGAACGCCTTGAATCCGCGGGTGCAGGTCGAGACCTTCGCCGAGCGTATTACCTCCGACAACGTCGAGCGCCTGATCGCCGACGCCGATGTGGTCTTCGACGGCGCGGATAATTTTCCGGTGCGTTATCTGCTCAACGATGCCTGCGTGAAACTCGGCAAGCCGTTGGTGTACGGCGCGATCCATCGTTTCGAAGGCCAGGTCAGCGTGTTCGACGCCGGCCGCCATCGCGGCGCGTGCCCGTGCTATCGCTGCCTGTTTCCGCAACCGCCGCCGCCGGAGGCCGCGCCCAACTGCGCCGAGGCCGGTGTGCTCGGCGTGCTGCCGGGCGTGGTCGGGCTGATCCAGGCCACCGAAGTGGTCAAGCTGATCCTGGGCCTGGGCGAGTCGCTGGCTGGACGTTTGCTGCACTTCGACGCCTTGGGCATGCGCATGCGCGAGACCCGGCTGCGTCCCGACCCGGATTGCCCGGTGTGCGCGACGGGGCGGGCGTTTCCCGGTTATATCGATTATCAGGCGTTCTGCGCCGCGCAATAGGGCGGGCAGGGCGCGTTGTGTCGAACCGGGCGCGGACCTTCGCTGTGCGTTTCACGCGGCCTGGCCGCGCTGGACCGTGGCATGTTTTGATCGGCGATTGCTCTCATCCTTGCAAAGAGATCCGCGAATGATCCGACCTGTCGGCGGCGCGAGCGACCCGGGCCGCCACTCCACCCCGCGACCGCTGCGCGTTGCCGCTCGATGGCTGCCGACGATCGCCGCGATCGCGACGCTGTCGTTCGCCGCGATGGCGGCCTGCGCGGCCGAACCGGCGACCGAGTCAGATGCGGCCTTGCAGCGTCTGGCCGATCTGAGCGCGCAGCGCCTGCTGCTGGCCGACACGGTCGCGGCGAGCAAACGCCAGTCCGGCAAACCGGTCGAAGACGCCGCGCGCGAGCAGTCGCAACTCGAAACGCTCGGCCAGCAGGCCGCCGCGCACGGACTCGTCCGCGAGCAGGCGACGGCGTTCTTCAAGGCGCAGATCGAGGCCAACAAACTGGTGCAGTACCGCTTGCTGGCCGAGCCGGCTCGTGCGGGTCGGCCGGCCGCACCGATCGATCTGGCGCCGGTGCGCGAGCGCCTGGACGGCATCAACGCGGATCTGCTCGACAGCCTGGCCCCGGCGTTGTCGGAGTCGCGCGGCGCGGCTTGTGTGCAGCGCACCGATCGGGCCCAGCGGCAGGCCGCGCGGCGCCATCGGCTCGACGAGTTGCATCGCATCGCGCTGTCGCGCGCATTCGGCGATCTGTGTCGTATGCCTTGAAGCGGCTGCGTTGGATCACCGGCCTTGATGCGGTTGCCTTGAAGCAGCTGCGTTGAAGCAGTCGTGCCGTAGCGTCGGCCGATCCGCTTCGGCTGCGCGTCGAATTGCGAGGTCTGTTGTGGGAGGGGCTTCAGCCCCGACGCTTTTCGATCCGATCGCAGTGCGCTTTCACCGCATCGGGTCGAAAAGCGTCGGGGCTGAAGCCCCTCCCACAATAGGCCTCGCGCACGGCGCTCGGGTTTGCGAGTTCGCGCGCGACGACCGTTCGGGCGGATCATCGCCGAACCTCGAACCTCGAACCTCGAACCTCGAACCTCGAATCCCGAACCTCGAATCCCGAATCCCGAATCCCGAATCCCGATCCCGATCCCGATCCCGATCCCGATCCCGAATCCGAATCCGAATCCGAATCCGAATCCGAATAATCCGAATCCGCAGATCGTCCGCTCAGGCCGCCGCGACCGCCTCGATCTCGACCATCCAGCCTTCCTCGTACAAGTCGGTGATGACGACCGTCAGCGCCGGCGTGTGCGCGCCGAGGATTTCGTGGCGGATCTCGTAGTTGCGCTGGCGCAGCCGGCGCTCGCTGAGATACGTGGTGACCTTGACCAGATTGCTGAAATCCATCCCGGCCTGTTTGAGCTGATGCTCGACGTTGGCCCAGGCGCGCCGGCACTGACCGTCGAAGTCCTTGGGCAGCACGCATTTCTCGCACTGGGGCAACTGGCCGCTGATGAACAACAAGCGCTGGAAACCGCTGATCTCGTGCGCTTGTGCATACGAAACTTGGGTGGGCTGGATCGCGTTGCGTTCCATGGTCGCGCCTTCGTGGTTGTGAAACGGTAGGGAGCGCGCGTAACCGGCCGGACTTCGCCGGTGTCAGCGCGCCGTTTCGCTCAGTCGATGAACTCCTTCAACGCCTGACCGTACTCGGGATACAGAGCGATGTTGTGATGGTCTGCGCCTTTCAGCTGGACCACGTCTACGCCCTGCGGGCGGGTTTGCAAGGAATGGATCAGGCGGCTGGTGTTGGCCGGCGGGATCACGTCGTCGGCGGTCGCGCGCACCACCAGGATCGGGCCGAAATAGCCGCGCAGATTGGTGATGGAATCGTAACGGTCGCGCACCAGCCAACGGGTCGGCAGCCAACTGTAATGCGCCTGCGCGGTTTCGCTGAGGCTGTCGAACGGCGTCACCAGCGCCAGCCGATGCACCGGCCGCTTGCCGGCGACATAGCTGGCCACGCCGCTGCCCAGGCTGCGGCCGATCACCGCGACCGGTTGCTTGGGATGCTCGCGCGCGACCTGGTCGAAGATCGCCAGCGCATCGGCGAACAAGGCCGTTTCCTCGGGCGCGCCGTCGCTGGCGCCGAAGCCGCGGTAGGACAGCAGGTAGATCGTGCGGTCGGGAAACCACTGCGCCAGCGTCTCGCGCATGTTCTCGACGCGCTCGGCGTTGCCGCCGAAATAGATCAGCGCCTTGTCGCGTCCGCTGTTGAGGCGCCAGCCGCGCAGCACGATGTCGCCGCGCTCGACCGTGTAGTCGGTCATGTCCGAGCCGAGCCGGGTGCCTTGCGGGAAATACATCAGTTCGCGTTGTTTGAAATACATCCAGCCGCAGATGCTGAGGTATCCAGCGGCGGCCACGCCGGCGATAGCGGCGAGGGATTGGAGCATGCGGGGGTTGCGTGCCATCGATGCGGAAGCCTTCCTAGCGGGGCGGGAGACGCACCGTCTGCGGCCGCAAGAGGCCGCGAATGCGGTGTGCGATGGCTGCGACGATAACCCGCCGCGCCGATGCCCGCCAGCGCAGCGTGGACACGGCGCGCTCGCGCGATCACGCGACTTGCACGGACAATGACTAGGCTGGCCGCAGGCGGCTCATTCGAAGTCCTGCCGAGCAACCCTGCATTCGCGCGTGGCGCGGACGCATCGCCCTCCGGAGATCGATGATGTCGCACAAGTTCGCCCTGGCTTTGCCCATTCTGGCCGCACTGGCCGCGTTGGGCGCGCCGTTCACCTCGGCGCGGGCCGCCGATGCCTGTCCGGCGCTGCGCGCGCAGGGCGGCGCGGCCGATGCGGCGACCCGCGTCGCCGCGGCTGCCTGCCAGGAAAATCTGCAGTGGTTCCGGCCCTTCATCGACACCCAGGGCCGGCTGGCCAGCGCGACCCTCAGCGAGGCCGAGACCTCGCGCCTGGAAGACGGCGCCACCGAAACCTGGCGCCGTGTCGCCGGCTACTGGCGCGACACCGGCCTGCTGCAGCGTATGAGCGGGTTCGCCGGCGCCGACCAGTGCTTCGATCCTTACGGCAGCGGTTACTCGACCGTGGCCTGCCGCGCGTTCCTGATCGACAACCCGTGGTCGGCCGCATTCGTCTCCTACGTGATGATGAAGGCCGGCGTGCCGGGTTTCCGGCCTTCGGCCAGCCATTACGACTATGTGCGCGATGCCTACCGCGCCCAGGACCAGAGCCCGTTCCTGTACCTGGATCCGGCCAGCTCGGCGGCCGCGCCTGGCGATCTGCTGTGCGCGGTGCGTTCCAGCAATCGGGTCTATGGCTATCAGGGATTGATGGCGGCGCTCGACGGCGCCGGCGGCGGGCTCAACATGCATTGCGACATCGTCGTCGCGGTCAATCCGGGCAACGACGGCAAGGCCTATCTGATCGGCGGCAACGTCCAGCAGGGCGCGACGATGCGGCTGATGGCGGTCAACCGCAACAACCAGTTCTGGCCGCTGCCGCTGCGCAGCGAGACCCAGGTCGAGTGCTCGCCCGACACCGCCGCAGCGTGCGATATGAACAAGCTCGACTGGGCGGTGTTGCTCAAGCTCAAGCCGGACGCTTCGCTGGCGCAACTGGTGCCGCCCGTGCCGTTGTTCGCGCCGCAGCAGGCGCCGGCCTCGCAGCAACCGTCGGGGTGCTGCGTGCAATGCGTGGTCGGGTCGGGGGTGCCGCGGTGTCCTAATCCGAATGCGCCAGGGATTCGTCCAGCCGAAGGGGGCTGATACTACTTGGCCAACCGAAGCGATGAACTTCGCTGAAGTTCTCCGACTGCTTCGGCCCAGGCGAGCCCGCGCGGGCACTGCAATGTCGCAGTCGGGGCTGAAGCCCCTCCCACAAAAAACCTCGCGGCGACGACGTTATTGCGGAATCTTTTGTGGGAGGGGCTTCAGCCCCGACTGCGAGATCGCAGCTACCGCGTGCTTTCGCCGTAGCCGCGGTGTCGCGGTCGCGGCTAGCGCCGCTCCTACACCCAGAATCCGCGCCGGCGCTCAGTCGTGGTGTTTTTGCGCGGCTTCGAACGCGGCCAGTTGCTCCGGCGTCGCGTCCTTCTGGAACTGGGCCTTCCATTCGCCGAACGGCATGCCGTAGATCGCTTCGCGGGCTTCGTCCTTGCTCATGGCGATGCCGCGCGCCTGCGCGGCTTCGCGGTACCAGTCGGCCAGGCAGTTGCGGCAGAAGCCGGCCAGGATCATCAGGTCGATGTTCTGCACGTCGCGGCGCTCGTGCATCAGGTGCGCGAGCAGGCGGCGGAAGGCGGCGGCCTCGATCGCGGTGGTCTCATGGTCCAAGGGGGCGTGCTCGGAGGGCGGGGCGGGGTGGCTCATGGCGGGGCTCGCGCTGCGATAGGTGGTGGAATCGGCGAATTCGCGCGGAAGAATCGGCGATAATGCGCGGCCCCGACTCTACCGCAGAGCCATCGACCCCGCATGACGTCCGCATCGCACCCGGCCCGCATTCTCGACGGCAAGCGCATCGCCGAAGACCTGCTCGACAATCTCAAGGCCCAGGTCGATGCGCGCGTCGCCGCCGGCCTGTCGCGACCCGGGCTGGCGGTGGTGCTGGTCGGCGCCGATCCGGCCTCCGCCGTGTACGTGCGCAACAAGCGCCGCGCCGCGCAGAAGGTCGGCATCCGCGCGATCGACTACGACCTGCCGGCCGATACCGGCAACGATCAACTCCTGGCCCTGATCGACCAGCTCAACGCCGATCCCGATGTCCACGGCATCCTGGTGCAGTTGCCGCTGCCGGACCGGCGCGACGCGACCGCGTTGATCCACCGCATCGATCCGAAGAAAGACGTGGACGGCTTCCATCCGGAAAACGTCGGTCATCTGGCGCTGCGCCAGTTCGGCCTGCGGCCGTGCACGCCGCGCGGCATCACCATGCTGCTGGGCTACACCGACCGGCCGGTGCGCGGGCAGAGCGCGACCATCGTCGGGGTCAGCAATCACGTCGGCCGGCCGATGGCGCTGGAGCTGATGATCGCCGGCTGTACGGTCACCAGCTGCCATAAATTCACCCCGCCGGCGGTGCTGGAAGCCTCGGTGCGCGGCGCCGACATCCTGGTGGTCGCGGCCGGCCGGCCTGGCCTGATCCCGGGCGAGTGGGTCAAGCCGGGGGCGGTGGTGATCGACGTGGGCATCAACCGCCTCGACGACGGCCGCCTGGTCGGCGACATCGGCTTCGAGGCCGCCGCCCAGCGCGCCAGCTGGATCACCCCGGTGCCCGGCGGGGTCGGGCCGATGACGGTCGCGACCTTGATGCAGAACACGCTGGAAGCGGCCGAGGCGGCGGGCCAGGCCTGATTCGCCAGTAAGGCCTGGGGCAGGCCAGATCAGGTCAGGATCGGGTTGGTTTGGGCTTCGAGGTCTTTTGTGGGAGGGGCTTTCAGCCCCGACTGCTTCAGCGGTGGCGAAGCCTCATGGAAGCCTCGCGGGTAAAGCAGTCGGGATTGAAAACCCCTCCCATAAAAGACTTCGGGCCTGCCAGAGGGCGGGGCCGGATTCACTGTGGGTGGAACGCCGATTTCCGCCACCAGAGCCCCAAAATTCAGCGCCCGACCCCCGGTTCGGGTTAGAATGGCGCGCTTCATCCTCCCGGGCCCGCCCATGCTGCGCATCCAGGCTGAAGCGCTTACTTACGACGATGTCTCTCTCGTCCCCGCGCATTCGAACGTCCTGCCTAAGGACGTAAATCTCTCCACCCGCCTGACCCGCGACCTGTCGATCCGTCTGCCGATTCTGTCGGCGGCCATGGACACGGTCAGCGAAGCCCGCCTCGCGATCGCGCTGGCGCAGCTCGGCGGCATCAGCATCCTGCACAAGAACATGAGCCTGGAAGCCCAGGCCGCGCAGGTCGCCAAGGTCAAGAAATTCGAGGCCGGGGTGATCCGCGAGCCGTTCACCGTGGGGCCGGCAACGACCATCGGCGAAGTGCTCAAGCTGACCCGCGCGCGCAATATCTCCGGCGTGCCGGTGGTCGATGGCGGCCAGCTGGTCGGCATCGTCACCAGCCGCGACATGCGCTTCGAGACCAAGCTCGACGATCCGGTCCGCCACATCATGACCAAGCGCGATCGCCTGGTCACCGTGCACGAAGGCGCCAGCGACGAAGAAGTGCTGCAGCTGTTGCACAAGCACCGCATCGAAAAAATCCTGGTGGTCAACGACGGCTTCGAGCTGCGCGGCCTGATCACGGTCAAGGACATCCAGAAAAAGACCGACAACCCCAACGCCGCCAAGGACAGCGCCGAGCGCTTGCTGGTCGGCGCGGCGGTCGGCGTCGGCGGCGACACCGAGGCGCGCGTGGAAGCCCTCGCCGCGGCTGGCGTCGACGTGATCGTGGTCGATACCGCGCACGGCCATTCGCAGGGCGTGCTCGACCGGGTGAAGTGGGTCAAGAAGAACTTCCCGCAGTTGCAGGTGATCGGCGGCAATATCGTCACCGGCGACGCGGCGTTGGCGTTGATGGATCACGGCGCCGATGCGGTCAAGGTCGGCGTGGGTCCGGGTTCGATCTGCACCACGCGCGTGGTCGCGGGCGTCGGCGTACCGCAGGTGACCGCGGTGGCGATGGTCGCCGAGGCGCTGCAGGATCGCATTCCGCTGATCGCCGACGGCGGCATTCGCTATTCGGGCGATATCGGCAAGGCGCTGGTCGCCGGCGCGTCCACGGTCATGGTCGGCGGCTTGTTCGCCGGCACCGAGGAAGCGCCGGGCGAAATCGAACTGTTCCAGGGCCGCAGCTACAAGAGCTATCGCGGCATGGGCAGCCTGGGCGCGATGGAGCAGGGCTCCAAGGACCGTTATTTCCAGGACGCCTCGGACGCCGACAAGCTGGTGCCCGAAGGCATCGAAGGCCGCGTGCCGTACCGCGGTTCGCTAGGCGGCGTGGTCCACCAACTCGCCGGCGGCCTGCGCGCGACGATGGGCTACGTGGGCTGCGCGACCATCGAGGAGATGCGCAAGAAGCCCAGCTTCGTGCGCATCACCAACGCCGGCGCGCGCGAGAGCCATGTGCACGATGTGCAGATCACCAAGGAACCGCCGAACTATCGCGCCGGCTGAAGCCGGCGCGCGGGATTCGGGATTGGGGATTTGAGATTCGGTGAAGCCGATCCTCATCCCGATCCCCAGCGTTCCGCTTTGACGAATCCCGAATCCCCACTCCCGAATCCCGGCCCCCATGACCGACATCCATAGCGACAAGATCCTGATCCTCGACTTCGGCGCGCAGTACACGCAGTTGATCGCGCGACGCATCCGCGAACTCGGCGTCTATTGCGAAATCTGGGCCTGGGACCACGATCCGGCCGAAATCGCCGCTTACGGCGCCAAGGGCATCATCCTGTCGGGCGGCCCGGAATCGACCACCGAAGTCGATTCGCCGCGCGCGCCGCAACAAGTGTTCGACTCCGGCCTGCCGATCCTGGGCATCTGCTACGGCATGCAGACCATGGCGGTGCAGTTGGGCGGCGCGACCGAAGCGGCGGATCAGCGCGAATTCGGCCACGCGGAAGTTTCGTTGGTGGCGCAGGACCGTCTGTTCGACGGGCTCAAGGACCATCCCGGTTCGCCGCCGCGCCTGGACGTGTGGATGAGCCATGGCGATCACGTCGCCAAGGCGCCGGAAGGATTCGTCGTCACCGCCAAGACCGACCGCATCCCGGTCGCGGCCTTCGCCGACGATGCGCGCCGTTGGTACGGCGTGCAGTTCCACCCCGAAGTCACTCACACCAAGCAGGGTCAGACCCTGCTGCGCCGCTTCGTGGTCGACATCTGCGGCTGTCAGACCTTGTGGACCGCCGCGCACATCATCGACGACCAGATCGCGCGCGTGCGCGAGCAGGTCGGCAGCGACGAGGTCGTCCTCGGCCTGTCCGGTGGCGTCGATTCCTCGGTGGTCGCAGCGCTCCTGCACAAGGCGATCGGCGATCAGCTGACCTGTGTGTTCGTCGACACCGGCTTGCTGCGTTTCAACGAAGGCGACCAGGTGATGGCGATGTTCGCCGAGCACATGGGCGTCAAGGTCGTGCGCGTCAACGCCGCCGACCGTTACTTCGACAAACTCGCCGGCGTCAGCGATCCGGAAGCCAAGCGCAAGATCATCGGCAATCTGTTCGTCGAGATCTTCGACGAAGAGTCGCAGAAGCTCGCCAATGCCAAATGGCTGGCGCAGGGCACGATTTATCCCGACGTGATCGAGTCCGCCGGCAGCAAGACCGGCAAGGCCCACGTCATCAAGAGCCATCACAACGTCGGCGGTCTGCCCGAGCACATGAAGCTCGGTCTGGTCGAACCGCTGCGCGAGTTGTTCAAGGACGAAGTGCGGCGCCTGGGCGTCGAACTCGGCCTGCCGCGCGAGATGGTCTACCGCCATCCGTTCCCGGGTCCGGGTCTGGGCGTGCGCATCCTCGGCGAGGTCAAGCGCGAATACGCCGACCTGTTGGCCAAGGCCGATCACATCTACATCGACGAACTGCGCAAGGCCGGTCTGTACGACAAGACCAGCCAGGCCTTCGCGGTGTTCCTGCCGGTCAAATCGGTCGGCGTGGTCGGCGATGCGCGCGCTTACGAATGGGTGATCGCGCTGCGCGCGGTCGAGACCATCGACTTCATGACCGCGCATTGGGCGCATCTGCCGTACGACTTCCTCGGCACGGTGTCCAATCGCATCATCAATGAACTGCGCGGGGTTTCGCGGGTGGTCTACGACATCAGCGGCAAGCCGCCGGCGACGATCGAATGGGAGTGAGTCGCGCGCGCGTTGCGCGTTGATCGCTGGACCACCGACCGCCTGTGCGCACCCGCGCACAGGCGGTTTTCGTTTGCGCCGGGCCCGGGAAGATCGGCCGCGCGCGCCCCGCGGGGCGGGTGCGATGGCGATCCACCCCGGCTCCTCGGTCACGGCCATTTAGGACAAAAACAGTCCGCAATGCTCCGTATTCTGGCTCGCATCGACCCACTGCCGGGGCGTCGCGGCGGTTCCGCATTGCCTGCCTTGGGCGAGCGGCGGATCGGCCCAATCGCACCGGTCCGCCGCGGATGTCGAATCCGCCACCCCTGGTTCGTCGTGTCAGGCAGGCCGGAACAACTGCGCTTGGCGCGTCCGGCAAGTACCCGAGTCCGATCAGGAGAAACACCATGTCCAGATATCTGCCGATCGCCGCGGCTTTGTTGGCCTTGCCGCACCTGTTGGCGGCGGCCTCGCGCCACGAGGTCGCCGTGCGCATGGACAAGGCGCAGGGCCTGACCGAGCGGACTGCGGTTTGCGCGGCCCAGTACGACCGCATCGCGCAGACGCCGCGACGCGGCGAGCGGTTGGGCGTGGTTCCGGCGCGCCGTTACCTGCAACCGTGAGCGGATTGGCGGGTCGAACGCCCGCGCCCGGCGCGCGACGCGATCAGCCGCGCGCACCGCCGCTCAGGACGCCGGCCAGGCCCGCAGCGCGGTGCGCAATATCTCCAGCAGTTGCGTTGGTGTAGCGCCGTCGCGGGCCTGGATCGACAAGCCTTGCACCACCGCGGACAGAAACTTCGCCAATGCCGCGGCATCGATCGCGCCGGTCACGTCGCCTTCGCGCTGGCCCTGCTCGATGCGGGCGCGGAATCCGGCTTCGATCGAGCGCCGGTGCGCGGCCAGTTCCTCGCGTAAGTGCGCGGCCGAGCCCAGGCCGCCGACTTCGGCGGCGACCAACATGCAGCCGCTGCGCGATTGGCAACCGCCGAAGCCCTCGGCGATGAGGGCGAACAAACGCTCGAACGATCCGCGCGCGGTCTGTCCCGGCGCGTTCAACACCCCGCCATGCCGGCTGCGGAACTGCTGCAGATAGCGCTGCACCGATTCGCGGAACAACTGCTCCTTGCTGCCGAACGCCGCGTACAGGCTGGGTGGGGCGATGCCCATCGCCGCGGTCAGTTCGCTCAGCGAGGTGGCCTCGTAGCCTTGGCTCCAGAACAGCTGCATCGCCGTTTCCAGGGCTTGTTCGCGGTCGAACGCGCGCGGCCGCCCGCGCGGACGCGACGGCTTTTTCGCGGGCGCGTCTTCGCCGCCGGCGGGTTGCGGATTTGCAACGCCTATTTCCATAGCGATCGATATTAAATTCGTTGACCGGCCCGAAGCAAGCGCTCAGACTCGCGTCCGGCCTCTGCCGCGCCGGCCTTGTCCGGTCTGGGCGAACGCCGCTTCCTGCTGTTTCCCCGCCACGAAAACAGGATTCCCCATGAGCCTCTCGCTGTACGAGATATCCGTTCCCGCGTTCTCCCGCGGTCTGGACGTGCTGTCCCATCTGCTCGACAAAGGCGCGGCCTATGCCGAGGAAAACGGCATCGAGCTTGCGGTGCTGATCGGCGGGCGCCTGGCGCCCGATATGTACACCCTGATCGGCCAGGTGCAATCGGCCAGCGACGCGGCCAAGTTCGGCGCCGCGCGGTTGGCGGGGATCGCGCCGCCGAGTTTTCCCGATACCGAAACCACCCTGGATGAACTGCGCGCGCGGATCGCCAAGACCGGCGAGTTCCTCAAGTCCATCGCGCCCGAGAGCATGGACGGGCAGGAGGAGCGGGAGATCGTGATCCGCCCCGGCGGCCGCGAGCTGAAGTTCACCGCGCGCGACTACATCCGCGGTTTCGTGCTGCCCAACTTCTATTTTCACCTCACCACCGCCTACGGCATCCTGCGCCACCAGGGCGTGCCGCTGGGCAAGATGGACTTCCTGCGCGGCGCCTGACGCGGCCCGGTTAGCGTCCATCGCGTGCGCCGACTTGCCCTAGAATGGGCGTCGGCGCAACGCCACGGCACCTGTCGATACGTATTCGGTCGCGGCCGGGTTCGATTGCGACCCGCTTCGATTGCGACCGTTCCGATAACGAATGCAATGCAAGGACGCTGGGAAAGCGAATGAAAAAGTGGCTGCTGTTGGCGGTGCTGGCCGGGCTGGCGTTGTGGTATTTCCATTTCGACCGGTGTATGTCGGAAACGGCGATCCGCGCTTTTTACGTCGACCATGTCGAGGCCCTGAAGCGCTTCGATGCCGAGTGGGGCTGCAGCCGCATGACCGCGGACTATCGCCAGACCCATGTGATGTACGGCGAACAGCAAGGGCGTTCGCAGCAGGATTACGATAAAGAGCAGACCTGTCGCATGTCGGTCGAAAGCATGGACCGTTTCAGGAAACTCAGCGATGCCTCCGGCGGGTTGCTGGAGCCGCAGTACAAGGTGAAAATCCATGGGATCGACCTGGCCCCCGATCGCAAGACCGCCTCGGTCGACCTGGAGGTCAAGATGCTGCTCGGCGAGGTGATGCTCGGCCGCACCCGCGGGACCGATCGGCTGATCCGCCGCAACGGCCGCATACTGACTCAAAGCAGCGACGCCAAGAGCTGGATCTACGTCGAGTGACCCACGCGCCCGACATCGACGAACGCTGGATGCGCCACGCATTGGCGCTGGCCGAGCGCGCCGAACGCGAATACGACGAGATCCCGGTCGGCGCGGTGTTGGTGTCGGCGACCGGCGAAGTGCTCGGCGAAGGTTGGAACCGCAACATCGGCGAATTCGATCCCAGCGCGCATGCCGAGATCGTCGCCTTGCGCGAAGGCGGCCAGCGCATCGGCAACCACCGTTTGCTGGGCGCCACCTTGTACGTGACCCTGGAGCCGTGCGCGATGTGCGCGATGGCGGTGGTGCACGCCCGTGTCGCCCGCGTGGTTTACGGCGCCAGCGATCCCAAGACCGGCGCGGCCGGCAGCGTCTTCGATCTGCTCGCCGACCCGCGCCACAACCATCGCGTTGCAGTGCAGGGCGGGGTGCTGGGGCAGGAGGCCGGAGCCCGGCTGACCGCCTATTTCCGGCGCAAGCGCGGCAAGACCGACTGAGCGCCGCGCATGGGCGGCGGCATCGAGTGCCGCACGCTTCGATGCGGCATCAACGCAATGCCAACAGCGCCTTGCGCGCCTCTTCGGTGAAGCGTTGCGCTTCCTGCTGCGAATACAACTGGCCGGCGAGTTGGGCGATGACTCGGTTCGGATCGCCGCCCGCCGCCGCGAACGCCTCGTCGCACAACATGCTGGCGATCGGCCCCAGATAATTCAGCGCGATCTGTTCGATCGCCTGACGCACGCGCGGGTTGACCATCGCTGCCGGCGGCGCCGTGGCCGCGCCGCCGCCGGACGGTGTCGGCAGCGCGGCGGGCGGCGGCGGTGCCGCGTGCTGGGCCAGGTCCTGTTCGAACCCGCCCAGCAGCCATTCCACCGTGCTGTCGCTCAGCGGCGCCCGGCCCGGCGGCATCGCGGAGATGCCACTGTTTTCGAAACGCACCTTGGCCGCGGCGACCATCGACAATCGCTGCACCGCTTCCTCGTTGCGCAGCATGCGGTACACCACCTCCTGCACCTGACCGTTGTGCAGGCGGATGATGCAGGAGTGATTGTCTTCGGTGACGATGTAGGCGAAGCCGGAGGCGCGTTTTTGCGCCAGCGACTTGACCTCGCGCAGCACCTGCACCAGTGGTCGGAACTCGTTGCTCATGCACGGCTCTCCGGCCAGGCGTTAATCGATCGCACGTCCCTTCAGCGCGCTTGCTTGGCGAGTCGTTCCATCGCCACGCGCACACTATAAGACAGACGCGAGATGGCGCGGGCGAGCTTGCCGATCTCGTCCTTGAGTTCGGTTTCCTCGATGCTGTGGCCCCACTTGCCCACGCTCAGTTCCTCGGCCACCGTGGTCAGGCGCTGGATCGGCTTGAGCACTCGGCTCCAGATCAGGCCCCACTGCAGGCCCAGGATCAGCACGCACACCAACAGGCCGATGCCGCCGATCCACAGCGACTGGCGCAGGATCGCCTTGTCAACGTCGCTCTTGGGATAGGCCGAAACCAGGCTGAAGCCCCAGTCCGGGACGTCCTGCCGGATGACCACCCAGCCCTCGGGGCTTTGGGTGGCGATGCGTTCCATTTCGGCCGGATCGGTGGTGGCGCCGGCCTTGGAATGGAAGCGCAGCTTGCCCTTGCCGTCGAACACCGCGATGAAGCCCGAATCCAGCACCTGGCTGGCGTCGACCACCGTGGAGAGCGCTTGCAGATCGGTCTTGTAGCCGACGTACCACACGCCGATCGCGCGCTGGCTGTCGTCGCCGGCGAAGATCGGCTCGTAGCCGGTGACGTACGGGGTGCCGAGGATGTCGACCACGCCGTAGAAGTTTTCGCCCTTGCGGATGTGCGGGATCACCTGGCCGACCGGATCGAGCTGAGTGCCGACGGCGCGGCTGCCGTCATCCTTGCGCACATTGGTGGCCACGCGGACGAAGTTTTCGCCGTCGCGGGAGAACAACGTGGCGGTGCCCTCGGCGATGGCGGTGACGCCGTCGACCAGGGCGAAGTTGTTGGCCTGCGAGACGCCGCCGAGCACCAGGTCGTTGGCGGCGCGGCCGCCGACGGTGACGCGGCCGCCGAGCGCGGGCGCGCCGAGGCGGCGGCCTTCGCTGCGCAGCAGGCGCATGGCGTCGTGGGTGCGGTCGAGCATGACCGAGCGGGTGACCGCGAACAGGCTCTGCAGGGCGTAGGTGCGCCGTTCGATGGATTGCGCGGCGTCGTCGCGGACGTGACGGGCCTGGATCATGGCCAGCGCGATGGTCAGCGCGACGACGGACACCAGGACCAAAGCCAGCACGGGCAGCAGCAGGCGCACCCGCAGCGAGTGAAGAAACATCGGATTATTCCCCTGGAGCGCGTTGATGAATGAGTGCGATTCGAACCGCGGCTAGGCGGACACGCGGGCGATGCGCCAGGGCGCTCGGAGCGGGATGCGCGCGACCACGGTCGAAAGGCAGCCGTAAGATAGCGGCATCGATTTTTGTTTCACAATGCGACCTTAGCTCGCATCTATTGCGTCGCATGGGTGCTGGAGATAGCGGCCTGCGCGCGTTTTGTGCGATGGGAGTGAGGTTCGTATGGATCGTGTGCGCGTCGCGCGTGAAACGGAAGAGTCGGTTTATCACGCGGAGCTGCAGTTTCCATGTCGATCGTAGGTGCAGCATATCCGGGGCGGCGAGTCGCGATTCGTGCGGACAGTCGCAGAAGGGGTTCCTGTCGCCCAGCTGGCGTCGGCCGCTGCGATGAACTGTGAGTAGCGCTCATGCGGTTTGTGCTGGCGGACACGGAGCGTCAGCCGCGGTTCGAGCAGCCGGGCCGGCCGGTGGCCCGATTCCGTCGTTGCCGCGTCGGGCATGCGAAAAGTGACCTTTTTACCCGCAGGCCGGTGGTGCCTGTCGAGGCCTGGGGTTCGCATGCCCCAGGGCGGATTGGATGGCGGCGGACGAGGCTGCGCGACGCTCGTGCGTGCACGGATGTTGCGCATCGAAATGGGCGGCGGTCCGCACGCGATCGGGGTTTGAGTTGTGACTCAGTTCCGATTTTCCGCGGGCGCCGCGGATCAGTCGCGCATGGCGGCGACAGGGGCTCAGCCGCGCTTCTTGCGGCCGTTGTCGCGGTCGAACTCGCGTTTCACTTCTGCATCGAGCATGGTCACGCTCATCCGCGCCTCGCGGCCGAGGTTGATCGAAGCGGCCAATACCAGCAGCACGCCGCACATGGCCAGGCCGGTGGGCACGCCGCGCAGACGGTAATCGGTGAACTGATCGATGCCGATGGCCAGGCTGGTGGCGACGAAGGCGGTCATCGCGCCGTACAGCAGTTGCAGGCAGATCAGAATCAGCCGCACCCGGCGCCGGTGCTGGATGATGCGCGCTTCCAGATACTGGCGGGCGTGCTCGTCGACGGTGTCTTCCAGGGTCGCCAACTGCTGGCGCATGCGATCCACCACGCGGGCGAGGCGGTTGTTGGAGGACACCAGCAGGGACGCGGTGGCGGTCAGGAAGAACGCCGGGGTGATCATCGCCGAGACCACGGTGTAGTGAGAGCTCAGTTGCAGCAGGTCGGCCATGGCGGGTTCCGTGGATTGGGCGCCGGCTCGAGCGCTGGCGGGCTCGGGCGCGGACGGTGGGGCGGCGAGGCGGTGCCTGGGCTCAGGTCGGGGCCTTGGCCCAGCGTTTGACCGCGGTGGCGTGGCCGTGGTCCATCTCCTCGTTGACCGCCTCGACCGCCAGCGAGGATTCGCGCGCCAGCAGCAGGCTGGCGGCGAACATCGACAGCACGCCGAGCGCGGCCAGCACGGTTGGGACCACGCCCAGACGGTAGCCGAGCACCGCGTCGCCGGCCACGGTCAGGCTGGTGCCGACGAAGAAGCTGATCGCGGTGTACAGCAGCTGGCTGCCGCGAAGAATGATGCGGCTGCGTTTCTTCTGCCGCAGGATGTGGCGCTCGATCAGCTCGCGTTCCTCGGCGTCCTCGGTCTCGGCCAGTTCCTTGAGCAGCACCCGTGCGCGGTCGATCACCCGCGCCAGGCGGTTGTTGGCCGACAGCAGCAGCGAGGCGGTCGCGGTCAGGAAGAAGGCCGGGGCCAGCATCGCGGTCAGGATCGCGTAGTGGACGTCGGGGGCGTTGACGGGGCTCATCGCGGGGCGGTATCGGGGAGGCGGTGGGCTATCATGCCGCGACATGGACACGACGGCGAGGCTATGACCGATAAGACTGGGCACGAGCACCGGCTGATCTGGATCGATCTGGAGATGACCGGCCTGGATACCGACCGCGATTCGATCCTGGAGATCGCCACCGTGGTCACCGACGCGCAGCTCAACGTGCTGGCGCAGGGGCCCGAGCTGGCCATCGCCCATCCGCTGGAACGGCTGGGGGCGATGGACGAATGGAATCGCAATCAGCACGGCAAGTCCGGGCTGTGGAAGCGGGTGCTGGAGCGGGGCGTGCCGATGGAAGCGGCCGAACAGGCCACCCTCGACTTCCTGGCCCAATGGGTTTCGCCGAATACCTCGCCGATCTGCGGCAACTCGATCTGCCAGGACCGCCGCTTCCTGCATCGCTGCATGCCGCGGCTGGAGAAGTACTTCCACTACCGCAATCTGGACGTCAGCACGATCAAGGAACTCGCGCGCCGCTGGGCGCCGGACGTGCTGGCCGGCCTGAGCAAGGACAGCAAGCACACCGCGTTGAGCGACGTGATGGATTCGATCGCCGAACTCAAGCATTACCGCGCGGCGATGGGGAAGCTGGGCGGATCGGGCGGCTGATCCACGGCGACGCGTCGTGTTTTCGTCGTGGATGTGATGTCGCGGTCGCGGCTTGCGCCGCTCCTACAGCGAGCGGTGTAAGCGAAGCGATCGGCTTGTAAGCGGCGCAAGCCGCGACACGGATGTTCGCGAGTGGTTCGGTCGCCGGCTGAAGCATTACCGCACCGCGACGGTGCGCTAACCCGATCAGATAGTCGCGCCCCCTCAACCTCCGTCCAGCTCGCTCAAGCGAGCTCGAATGCTCTGCTCATTCAGATGCTTTCGGATGCATGACCACTGTCTGGCCGAAGAGGAATAGAGCAACACGACAGCAGTCAGTAAACCCAGAACAGCCGAAACGATGGCGACGCCCATCGGACCGATCTGGTAGCGCTGGACAACCTGAAAGAAGACTATAAAAAACAGGAAAAGCACTAGCCAAACAGCAGCGATCAACCAACGGCTGGCGAGGAACCGCGGATCGGGTTGACCCAGTCGTTTCAGCAGTCCAGTCAGCACCTGCCGCTCATTCGAATCGAACATGTTCAAGCTCTGCCTCGGCCGTCAAATCCCCGTCGATCATGATGCATTTCCTCCATCTCATCCGGCTCAGTGACCGCGTTGAGTGAAAAGCGGTCGGCAGCTCGATTCGGGGTTGGGAAATTCAACGGGGATTTCGAACCCCGCCTGCGATGACGCAGGTCCGGTCGAGCCATCAGACCTTAGGCTTGGCCGCCGGCACGGGCACGTCGCCATCGTCGGCGATGGACTTGGTCAGCAGCTCCGCGATCGGCTGCCCATCGGCATCGTGGTGATACACGTGCAAATCGCGCTGCGGGTACGGGATGTTGAGGCCTTTGCCGATGAGCTCGTTGCGAATGCCTTCGACCAGATCGCTGCGGGTGCGCAGCAGGTTGGCGGTCTTGACCCAGGCGCGCAGTTCCAGATTGACGCTGCTTTCGGCCAATGCGGTCACCAGCACCTCCGGCGCAGGATCGGGCAGCACGTTCGCATGCGCCGTCGCCAAGGCCAGCAGCGTTTCCTTCGCCGTCTTCAAATCATCGTCGTACCCCACGCCGACCGTCAGATCGATCCGGCGCTTGGGATTGGCGGTGAAATTGATGATGACCGCGGTGGTGATCAGGCTGTTGGGCAGCACGATCACCCGATTGTCGATGGTGCGCAGCCGGGTCTGGAATACGCGGATCTGTTCGACCGTGCCTTCCACGCCCGCGGCCTGCACATGATCGCCGGCGCGGAACGGGCGCAGCACGATCAGCATCACGCCCGAGGCGATGTTGGACAACGAATCCTTCAGCGCCAGACCGATCGCCAGGCCCGCGGCGCCGAGCACCGCCAGCACCGAGGTCATCGGAACGCCGAGCTGCTGCAGAGCGGCGACCGCGATCACCACCACCATCGCCGCATAGGCGATGTTGCGCAGGAAGCCACGCAGGGTGACTTCCATGTTGGCGCGGGTCATGGCCCGCTCGAGCGCGCGCGACAGCCACTTGGCCAGCCACAGGCCGATCAGCAGGATCGCCAGGGCGCTGAGCAGCTTCAACCCCGTGGTCTGCGCCCACGCGGTGAGCTTGTCGATGTCGAAGCCGGCCTCAAGTCCCAGCAGGGACTTGGGGACCAGCGCTTGCACGGCGTCTTGAGCGGGTTGGACGGTTTGTTTGGCCATCGATCGCTCAGGCCTTGGCCTTCTTCGCCTTGGCCAGGCGCAGCCAGGTATCGACCACGGTGTCGGGATTGAGCGACACCGACTCGATGCCCTGATCCATCAGCCATTCGGCCAGGTCCGGATGATCGCTCGGGCCCTGGCCGCAGATGCCCACGTACTTGCCCTTGGCGCGCGCGGCCGAGATCGCCATCGACAGCAGCTTCTTCACCGCCGGATCGCGTTCGTCGAACAAGTGGGCGACGATCGCCGAGTCGCGGTCCAGGCCCAGGCTGAGCTGGGTCAGGTCGTTGGAGCCGATCGAGAAGCCGTCGAAGATCTCGAGGAATTCGTCGGCCAGCAGCGCGTTCGACGGGACCTCGCACATCATGATGATCTTGAGGCCCTCGCTCTTATCGGTAGCGCCATCGCCCTTGCGCAGGCCGTTCTTTTCCAGCACCTCGATCACGCGCCGGCCTTCGTCGAGCGTGCGCACGAACGGAATCATGACCCAGCAGTTGGTCAGGCCCATTTCCTCGCGCACCTTGAGTACCGCCCGGCATTCCAGGGCGAAGGCGTCGGAGAACGAAGGATCGACGTAACGGCTGGCGCCGCGGAAGCCGATCATCGGGTTTTCTTCATGCGGCTCGTAACGCGAGCCGCCGATCAGGTTGGCGTATTCGTTGGACTTGAAGTCCGACAGGCGTACGATCACCGGATGCGGCGCGAACGAGGCGGTGATGGTCGCGATGCCTTCGGCCAGGCGGTCCACGTAGAACTGCACCGGATCGGCGCCGTAGCCGGCGATCTTCTCGTCGATCTTCTTCTTGGTCGCCGCGTCCTGCGAGGCGTATTCCAGCAGCGCCTTGGGATGGATGCCGATGTGGCTGGCGATGATCATTTCCAGGCGCGCCAGGCCGACGCCGGCATGCGGCAGCATCGCGAAATCGAACGCGCGCTCGGGGTTGGCGACGTTCATCATCACCTTGAGCGGCGCCGGCGGCATCTTGTCCAGATCGGCGACGTGGCGCTCGAAGGGCAGGGCGCCGTCGTAGATGAAACCGGTATCGCCTTCGGCGCAGCTGATGGTGACGACCTGGCCTTCCTTGATCGCATCCAGGCCATTGCCGGTGCCGACGACCGCCGGAACGCCGAGTTCGCGCGCGATGATCGCCGCGTGGCAGGTGCGGCCGCCGCGGTTGGTGACGATCGCGGCGGCGCGCTTCATCACCGGTTCCCAATCGGGATCGGTCATGTCGGCGACCAGCACGTCGCCAGGCTGCACGCGGCTCATGTCGTCGAGGCTGCGCACGACGCGCGCGATGCCCGAGCCGATCTTCTGGCCGATGGCGCGGCCCTCGGCGACCACTTCACCGCGCTTTTCGAGCTGGTAGCGCTCGATCTGGGTGGCCTTGCCGCGCGACTTCACCGTCTCCGGGCGCGCCTGCACGATGAACAACTTGCCGCTGACGCCGTCCTTCGCCCACTCCACGTCCATCGGACGGCCGTAATGCTTTTCGATCACGAGCGCCTGCTTGGCGAGTTCGTGAACATCCGCATCGTCAATCGAGAACTTGGAACGCAGATCCGCCGGCGTATCTTCGGTCCGCACGCGCTCGCCGGCCTTGTCCGAATACACCATGCGCAACTGCTTGGCGCCGACGCTGCGGCGCAGGATCGCCGGCTTGCCCTGGGCCAGGGTGGGCTTGTAGACGTAGAACTCGTCCGGGTTGACCGCGCCTTGCACGACCATCTCGCCCAGGCCGTAGCTGGAGGTGATGAAGACGACGTCGCGGAAACCCGATTCGGTGTCCAGGGTGAACAACACGCCGGACGCGCCGACGTCCGAGCGCACCATCAGCTGCACGCCGGCCGACAGGAACACGTCCTCGTGCTTGAAACCGTGATGCACGCGGTAGGCGATGGCGCGGTCGTTGTAGAGGCTGGCGAAGACTTCCTTGACCTTGCGGACGACGTCGTCTTCGCCGGTGACGTTGAGGAAGGTTTCCTGCTGGCCGGCGAAGGACGCGTCGGGCAGGTCTTCGGCGGTGGCCGAGGAGCGCACCGCGACGGCCACGTCGCCGCCGCCGTTCTCTTCGCACAGCTTGCGATAGGCGGTGCGGATGTCCTGGTCCAGGTCCGGTTGCAGCGGGGCCTCGATGACCCAGCCGCGGATTTCGCCGCCGGCCTGGGTCAGCGCCGGGACGTCTTCCACGTCCAGCGTGGCCAGCTTGTCGAAGATGCGCTGATGCAGATTGTTGTGGGCGATGAAGGCCTTGAAGGCCTCTGAGGTGGTGGCGTAGCCGCCGGGGACCGAGACGCCCAGGTTGGCCAGATTGCCGATCATCTCGCCAAGCGAGGAGTTCTTGCCGCCTACGCGGGCCAGGTCGTTGAGGCGCAGCGCGTGCAGCCAGAGGATGTTCTCGTTCAAGACACACTATCTCCGTGGGGGGCGAGGACGCGTCGGGCGCGGCCAAGACGCTATGATCGCCCGTGCGTCCGGGGCATACAAGCTTGATCCGGCGGGGTTTTTCGTATTGGTGCAGCTTTCTTGACGAGGTTATCGATGGCAGGAACCCGCCCGGTCTTCTACGTTTCCGACGGTACCGGCATCACCGCCGAGACCATCGGACACAGTTTGCTGACCCAATTCACCGAGACGCGCTTCGTCACCGATCGCCTTCCGTTCGTCGACAGCGTGGAGCGGGCCCAGGAGGCCGCGGCCAAGATCCGCGAGGCCGCGATCGCCCACGGAGTACGCCCTGTGGTCATCAATTCGTGCATGGACGGCGAGGTCGGCGCGGCCCTGGCAGAGAGCGGGGCGCTGATGCTGGACGTGTTCGCGCCGTTCATCGAACCGCTGGAACGCGAATTGCACGAGACCCGCCAGCGCCGAGTCGGCCAGGCCCACGGCATCGCCGATTTCGAGACGTATCACCGGCGCATCAACGCGATGAACTTCGCTTTGACCCACGACGACGGCCAGAGCGTGGACTACAACGAGGCCGATCTGATCCTGGTAGCGGTTTCACGCGCCGGCAAGACCCCCACTTGCGTCTACCTGGCCCTGCATTACGGGGTGCGCGCGGCCAACTACCCATTGACCGAGGAAGACCTGGAGCACGACCGTCTGCCGCCGCGCCTGCGGCCTTACCGCAGCAAGCTGTTCGGCCTGACCATCGACCCGGTCCGCCTGCAGCAGATTCGCCAGGAGCGCCGGCCCAACTCGCGCTACGCCCAGTTCGACACCTGCAAGCGCGAGGTCGCCGCGGCCGAGACCATGTTCCGCGCCGAGCGCGTTCCGACCTTGAGCACCACGCATACCTCGATCGAGGAAATCGCCAGCAAAGTGTTGACCACGCTGGGGATCCATCGCGAGATGTTCTGATTCTCCGAGATGCGCCGAGCGCCAGCGAGAACATGTTCGCAGGGCAGCCACGCTCGCGACTGTAGGAGCGGCGCGAGCCGCGACCGCGAATCGGCGGCTATATCGCAACTGAGGGCGCGTGCCGCCCACTGGCGACCTCCCGATTCAACGCGCGCGGAACCTCAATACCCGTAAGGCTCCCACCCTCGGCCCGCACGGGCGTTTACCCACGCCAATGCCTGCCAAAAGCTGCGGCAGGCGACGAAAGAGAGCGGGGCTGCCTGCGGCGCGCGATGCTGAATGGCGCCCGGCTGAATCGATCCCGAAAAGGATCGCGAAAGAGCCTATAAATTAGGCCTTTTTTGCGATTTCGTCAATCCTGCCGCGATCCGCCGCAGGCGTGTAGGATCGCCTCCATGAGCCAATCCGCTTCCCGTTTCGCACGCATCCCCAAACTCAGCCGTTTCGGTTGGCTGATGGGCCTTTATGCGGAGAACCACGAACGCCTCACGCGCCTGTTCGCGCCGGCCGAACTGGCGCGCGGCGCTTATCTGTCCAGCGTCGGCGACGGCCTGGACTTGCGCCTGGACGTGATCGAACAACATCGCTACACCACCGAAATGCGCTTGACGTATGCGCTGTTGGACCCGTTGACCGGCGAGCCCGATCCGTCCGCTTATTTGCGTCTGTACCACGACGCGCATCAGGTCGAAGCCACCCATTGCTATGTCGGTCGACGTTGGCAGGACGTGATCGGCCTGTACCCGCCGCCGGCCGAAGTGATCGGCCACCGCATGCGGATGAATACTTTTTTAGGAAAGTGGCTCGAGTATCTAGCCGAACGTGGCCATGGCATGGCAAGATTGCGCCCCGTCGAACACGACCCGGCTTCACCCGATCCACACGGACCTGGGTTGGCCGGAGCGGCAGAAAAAATTAGCGATGACCGCTTGACGACATCGCTGAACAGCCGCTAAGATGTTCGTCTTTCCAGCACGTGGGGCCATAGCTCAGCTGGGAGAGCGCTACAATGGCATTGTAGAGGTCGCCGGTTCGATCCCGGCTGGCTCCACCACTCTTCGGAATTGAAAGGGTTTTCGAAGGGTTAGCTGCAAGAACATTCAGTTTTGTCCCCATCGTCTAGAGGCCTAGGACATTACCCTTTCACGGTAGCGACCGGGGTTCGAATCCCCGTGGGGACGCCAGCTTAACCCCCGGAACATCGGGGCACATGATGCGGTAGCAAATGCCACCGCTCAGCGTTCGAGGATCCATCTCGACGCGATCAACTACAGAAGCAATTACGGGCCGGAGCAAATCGCTCCGGCCCGTTTCTTTTGCTTCGCGGCCGATGCGCGCGATCATTTGCATGACGTCCGCAGCGCTGATGCCGTGAATCCAGCTCGCGCGTTCGGCTTCGGCTTCGAGCACCTGCAGGCGCAAGGCTTTTTCCGCGCGCTCTTGTTCGAGCGCTTCGATCTTTCGTAGCGCCGGCGCCGGGTCACTTAGTTGCGCGGCCATATCCAAGGTCTTGCTGATGCGCTCGCTCAGTTCGGACACCGAGGCCGCGACTTTGCGGATCTCGGCCGGATCGGTGTCGGTCGCGAGCGATGCCTTCGTGCCGGCGAGCATCGCAGGTGCGAAATCCGGCGAGTTCAGATCCTCTAAAACCTGCTCGATGAACTGTGCCTCGATCACCGGACGGGACACAGATCGCACAAGGCCTTTCTGGTCGTAGCGATAACGGTCCGTCTCCGTCCACCATTTAGAACCGTCCGGCGCGAACAGTAGGCCGCCCAGCAGCGCGGAGGAATCGCGATCGCGCTGCTCAGATTGCTGGGTCGCTTTCGACTTGGCGAGCTTCTCCAAGCGATCGAGTAGCAGCTGCGCCTCAGTGTCGGTGATCAGCGCCGGATGTGTGTCGCGTTGAATGACCCATTCCGAGCGCGGTCGCCGCTTCTCGCCGCCGACATACGAGCTGCCCGCGCGCTCCGCGTGGACATTCCACACGGTATGCCCGGCGTACGTGAGCGCGTTCCATTCGAGGCTGCTCAGCGTCGAGTCCTTCATTGCCTTGATGCCAGCCTTTGCTTTCGCTTTCAACCGGCGAGTTCCCGCGGCGCGTTCGGTCAGATAAACGCCGATTGCCTGGGCTATCTCGGGATCTGGTTCCAGGACCGACTTGGTCACCGGCGCACCGTCGCGGATCGCGCCTGTGGGTATCTTGCGCAGCTGATACCCGGTAGGCGCTCGGCCGCCAGCGCGGAAGCCGGCGCGGACGTTCTCATTCATTCCAGCAAGCCCTTTTTGCTTGCTCGAAATGCTGTGGTACTCGTCCCACGCGACCATGACGGATTTGAGGACGATCTCAGTTAGCGGGTCTACTTCGGGAAGTGTCTTGTAGACCACGTTGACGCCGTTGTTCTTGCAATCGATCTCTTCGAAGATCAGAGAAATCACGCGGCGCCGGGAAAGGCGCGACGTGTCGTGCAGCAGCACGGTGTCCCAGCCGCGGGCTGGATTGCGCACCGCCTTGATCAGTTTCTGAAATCCGGGGCGGTTCTCGTCTTTACCGCTTTCGACAGCGTCGACGAATTCCTCAACGATATGGAGATTGCGCGCCTTCGCCAGTTCCTGCAGGGCGCGCCGCTGCGCGTCGGGCGAAACGTCTTTACGGTCTTTGCTCGACCTCAGATAGAGCGCGCAGTTTTTCTTCATGTTCGATTTTCAGATATTCAGCGATCAAAGGGCCAAGGGCAGCGGCGAGCAGCTGCGGGTCGGGCTTATTAATTACCCTAAAGGTTACGGAATTGCACTGTTTACCCGGACGCTTCTGGGTAGGAGCTGAGATTTCGGCCGTTCTGGAGGCTGTGCGCCGGCGCCGCGCCGGCGTTTCCGGGGAGTCCGCCCGGCGACCTGTGTCGCCGGGCGCTGCCCCTGTGATAGCGGGCGAACTGCTCAATCGTCTTTCCCTTTGAGGCGTTTCTCGGCCTCACGCTGCGGTCGTTCCCGATGAGCGATCGCGATTGCGTCGCTGATTTCTTTGTTCGTGAACGATTCGGCGCCGAACAGCCGCTTGCGAACATGAAGGGCGTGTCGGCTGCACAGCATCGCCTCGCGCGTGCTGTAGGGAATCGGGCCGTTCGGGCCGTGCTCGCTACAGACGTGCAGGTCGTAGGCGTGGCATTCGTCGACGAATTGGCAAGCCAGCGTGTGCAGTCTTTTCTCTCGTTCGGTTGGCTCGTGACGCTGAAGGAACATTCGGATCCAGCGATTCATCAGGCACCCCCACTGCGCAACGTCAAGCTGCGCCGGCGGCGAGGGCGAGTGGCGATCGCTTGGTAGCGACGGATCCACAGCCGGAAAGCTCGGATCCTGCACCAGCGCGTTGTGTCGCCACCGGACGAATAGCACACGACGGTGCCGGCCAGATCCACAACGCGTCGCGAGGGTGTGCGGGTGTGCTTCTTTCGTGTCACCCAGATTTGGTCAGGTTCGATTCGAATCGTGCGGCTCATTGGCGGCACCCGGCGCAGACGAATCTTGACGACCGCAGGTTGTTGACCAGCACCCAGCGTACGGTTCCGCCTGCGGCAAATCGCCGTTGTTTGCATTTGCAGCAGCTGCGACCGTGAATGGTGGTCGCGGTGCGATCGTTCGGCCGAGCGGTACTGGCCTGATCGACGCCGACGTAGCGGTTCAAAGGCTTGTTCATGAGTTGTCGCTCCTTTGAAAGAGGGCGAACTGCAGAACGTCCGCGCTTGCCGCGGGCACTGGCACCGGCGTCTTTTTCTTGCGCGTGCGCGTCCTGCGCTCTTTGATGATCGGATCTGCCTGGATAGCGGGATCCGCTTGGACCTGATTGATGGTTTTCCAATCGACGAGGGCCAGCTCTACGTTGGCGTGTCTGACGGTCCGGCGGCACTCGCATTCGAGGAAGTGCCCGCCGCCAGCAGTGGCGCAACGGTGGTCGCGCATGTGCCGCGCTGCGTGGCCATCGGCGCACGGCGGCAAATTCGTCTCGTGGGAGATCTGGCGCTGGGTCATGACGCCACCTCGCACAAGCCCAAGTCGGAGCTACAACCGCCGCCGGGCTGCTCATCGAAAAACATGCCGAACTGCCGGCCCCCCCGCGTGGTCCGGCTCCATTCGATGAGCGTGCGGATCCGGGAATAGGTGCCCGGTCGTTCGGCGTCTGTCGGATCGGTGACGGCAGGGAAAAATGTTGCGGAGCGACGCTTATTGGCGGCCGAAACTACGTTTTCCCATCGCTCGATGCGGTCGATGTGGTCGGGGAACCGGTCGGCGATTGATCGCAGTTCGGACTTGCGGCAGTTGATGCACGGCATGCAGCCGACGCGCCCCATTCCCATGGCGTACAACGGATTCGGCGCCAGTCGGTGCCGGCTGTGCTGTTTCCAGACCTGGGCCAGTTCCCACCGGAAAATAGGGCGCCAGACCATACTGCCGGACTCGTGGCGGTTGAATCGCGGCTGCATGGCGCGGTTCGCGCTCTCCTCGGCGCGAATGCCAAGCCACTGCAGCACCGGCCCGCCCTTGAGCATCGGCCCGACGACCTGGGTCGTAATCGGAATTTCCTTCAGCTCGCCGGTGCAGAACTGCGCCATGCGTGAAGGGAATCGGCCTTTGCTGATGCACAGGTCGAGGAAAGGATTTCCGGTGGGCTCGTGCAGTGCGGCCGCTTCTTGTACGACCTGGTCGGGAATGCCTTGCTTTGGCCACTCGCGCAGGACGTACTCTCGGTGTCGCGCGAGTTGCAAGGTGAAGTCGGCGCGAACGGTCTCGATCTTGGGGCCGCCGGTGCGTTCGGGCAGTCGCGCGAGGTATTCGAGCGTCAGCTCGTGTTCGTTGCCGGTGTCGGCGAATACCGCGCGGAACGGCCGGCCGGACTCCAGCGCCATCAGATAGACCGCTGTCGAGTCTTTGCCGCCGCTAACGCTGATCAAATGCTGGACATTCGAGGTCACTGGCGCACCTCCCCTGGCAGGGCCAGGGCGACGGCCAAATCTCGAACCCAGATCGGCGTAGCGCCTAGGGCGAAGGTTTGTCCGGTCCAAGCCAGTAGCAGCGTGCGGCCGATTTCCTCGCCAATTGCCTGCGCCGCTGCCGGCGGGACCGCGTTGCCGATGCGCTCGCGCCACGCTTGGTCGGAGAGGCCGTCGAGTTCGAGCTTTTCCTCGGGATCGACCAGCGATTGCAGCGCCGCCAGCTCCAGGGTCGTAAAGGGCCGGTGCCAAGTGCCGTCGAGACTCCGAATCACGCACGTTAGGCTCTCCCGCGCGGCAGGAAGCCGCGGATCGGCCACGGACCACCTGCCGTTGTCGTGACCGGCGGCGGCGCTCACGGCGCCGCTGGAGCCGTTCCAGCCGACCACGCCGTAGTGCCCGTTTGTCAGATAGGCGTCACCTTGCTGGCGTTGGTTGGTGGGACGCGGATCTGCGACCGCGTATGCGCCGTGACCTGTGTCGCTCCTGGCGATCACGGTGCCAGCGGCCTCGCGATAGCGACTCACCTGATATTTGCCTGAGCCGCCGAAGCCACCAATCGCGCGGGGATCTTGCACGCATTGCCCTGTGCCGTGCGCGCCGGTCACCGCCCCGGCTTCTCCGCGCCACGGCACGATGCGAAACTCGTTGTTGTGCTTGGCCGGGCCGTTGTGCCGCGGATCGGCGACACTGAAAGTGCCCTGGCCGGGCGACTTCACGCCGATGACGGCGCCGGCAGTGTCGGTCATCCGCATGACGCCGAATTGCTGGTACTGCGCCGCGCCGGCGGCCGCGCGTGGATCCGCGATCGAGAATGCGCCATTGCTCGGCAGACTCTCGCCGGCGACGGCGCCGGTGGAATCCTCCCAGCGACGCACGCCCAGCCATCCGCCGAAATGCTCGGGCACGATCAGAAAGTCGCGCAGATAACCGTCTTCGGTCTCCAGGCGGTTCAGGCTGCGCCAATCGCTGCCGGCCTCAACGAACGCAAGACGCACCCAGGTTTTCCATTGCAATGCAGGGACGCGGTGCATCGGTCCAGCGCGTTCCACATCCCCCGCGAGCGGCATGCGATCCAGCACCGAACCAACCGACTGCAACGTCCGCCGCACGGGTTCGTACAGGAACGGCGGCACTTTGTCGCGATGCCGAGCGACCATGAGAAAACGCTTGCGGCTCTGCGCCAAGGCGCCAAGCTCGCCGCAGTCGTGAGTGGTTTCGGCGACCACGTATCCATATGCGCGGAACAGGGCGATGATGCGGTCCAGCAGATGCCGACCGCGCGACATGATGCGCGGAACGTTCTCGAAGATGTACATCTCGACCGGATCGTCTTTGTATGCCTCCAGGCACAGCATCACTCCGCGTTCGGTAAGCCGGTTAAGGGCTACGTACTTGGCGGTGCGGCTCTTGCTCTCCGGCATCAGGCCCGAAAAGCCCTTGCACGGAGCCGACAAGAAAACGACGTTCGGTCGCTTGCCGTGGAAGGCGGAATGAATATCCGTAGTGAGGGCTTCGCGCCATTCTCTCGGCGGCTCGTTGCCGTGAAAATCGCGATACTGGTCGCGGTCGAATAGATCCAGAACTGTGCCGCGCACGCCGGCAATCCGCGTGAAGTCGGCGATCGCGGCCGGGTCATTGTCGATCCCGCCAATACAAACGAATCGACCACGCGCAGAGCCGATATCGGGACGCGCTTGGTTGAAACCCTTGGCGCCGCCGGCGAGGCCGCAGAACAGGTGCGCGTGGTTGATGGTGAAATCAATCATGGCCACCTCCATCTGGTGCGCGCAGCACTAGCCGACTCGGATTTAGCGGTTGCAGGGCGGTGGTTTTGCAGCGGCCGCGTTTGAACACGTTGTACTCATGCGCAAGGTGCTCGAAGCGATCGCCGAAGTCAGAGCGACCGCTTGCGAGGTTGAGCCATGCATGCACTTCCATCTGGCAATGAGCGGCATCGCAGCGGATCACCTCGATTGCATGCACTAGGCCTTCGCTATCCAGCACGCGCAGCTCATCGAGAGGAAACGGGAAGCGCATAGAGTTGTAGAGCCCGAGCAGCACGCCGGTCGCGACGCGCCCGCCGCTGGTTCCGCGGTGTTGCTGGGTCATGTTCCACAGATGCATCAGCGCTTCGATCTTCATGCGACCACCTCGCGGCGGACAGCCATAGCGCGGCGGCGCCGGGTGACGGGAATCTGACCTACCGCGAGACCTACGTGGTCAGCGCGAGGTGCCCGCGTACTCCAAAGCCGATACAGAAGGGCGCCGCCCACTGCAGGCGCGATGAGAATCAGGAGGGCATCAACCATGACGCACCTCCGAAGCTGCTTTCGCGGCGGCTTCCGGCGCGGACGGCCTCGGCAACATTTCTGCAACGCGGTCCGGCAGAGGAAATGCTTCCATGTGTTCGACCAGCTCGACGCCGATCGCCTCCTCGTGCGCGGGCCAGTCCCGGTCGCGGCACTTCCACAAGTTTCCCAGCCGCGTGAACGTGCGCGACGCCGACGTCGCTCGCCCCATGATCAAGCGGGCGGTCTGTTGGATTCGATCGCGCTGGATCGTCGTAACGATGACCGCCATCGGCTGCGGCGTTTGCGGGAGGCCCGGAAACGACTGCCGCAACGCGTCAGCGCGGCCGAGCGCATCGTTGGCCAACTCGCCGGCGCGGTCGCCGCGTTGCTCGGCCTGCAGGCTCAGCAGCAGTCGGTCTGCCGGAACCATGTGGACGTCGGCGCGGTGGGCCTTCGCGAGCGCGCGGTATTCGATCTCCTCGGCCCTATGCCGCGCCGCGTTCGCCTCGAAGTGCTCAACGCAGGCCAGCGCGTAGGCCTGCAGCTGTTCGGGCGTCGCTGGCCCTGTGGTAGCCTGCGCGACGGCCCCGGCGCTCGGGACTGCAGGGGTTTGTGCCGTTACCGGCGATTGGTCGGTGTGCGGTTGCATGGTTGCTCCTTCGTGGATTCGGGCCTAGGGGGAGCTGCAACTCCCCACCGGGGCCGCCTGTTACCGTTCGTGCTGGAACACCCAGCACTTGCGGGTTTTCTGATCCACCTTGGAACGCACGGTCTTGACATCGACGAAGCGTCGTAGCCGCGACGTGCGCAGGTGTTTTTTCAGTTCGGTGAGATCAACGGGCAGGTGTAGGCCTCGCTTGGCGACGCGCTCCGCGAACTCGATAAGGTTTATTGCGACCAGGGTCGCGTCGTTGCTGTGGTTGATCGATTCGGCGTTGAGATTGCCGTCGATATGCTCGAACAGCTCCCAGAACGCGGTAACGAACGGATGGTCGGCATTGATGGCGCGCTGCCGCTCGGCCGCCATCGACTTGAGGGCGTCGTGTGCGGCGGAGTGGTGTTCGTTCGTCAGTTGCACCACCACGCGCAAAGCATCGACCAACGCCATCATCTGACCGTGGTTCTTCGCGATACGGACCGAACTGACTTCCTTGAGTCCTAAGACCTGGTCGGCGTACTCGCCGGCGCGTTCGGTCAGGATATCCATGACCTTCTGCTCTCGCTTGGTCGCGGCGAGGATGAAGCCGGACACGTTCTCAACCGGCATCCGTTCCAGCTCTTCTGCTAGCTTTTTTGTCTCAGGCGTGTGTGCGCCCTTGTCGAATTTAAGATGCACCAAACGCTGCAGGATCGCGTCGCTTGCCATGACCTCCGCGTTCTGGGCAATGACGATTGAGCCGCGAAAGGGAGGCTCCCGCGTTTCGTTGCCGCTGTTCTTGACGCCGGTGGCGCGGACGCTGCGGCCGTTGTATGCCGTTTTCAGCTCGTTCCAGTCGAACGCCTTTTGCTTGGCTGTGTCGCTGTCGCGGTCGCCCTCAATCAAGACGACGGGCAGTCCGGATACCTGCGCGAAGTTGCGCGCCCGCGCCGCGATGGTCGATTTGGATGGGTCGAAGCCTTCGTAGTCGCGCCTGCCGACGAGTTTCCATAGAAACTCGACCAGGGTTGATTTACCCGATCCGGCTTCGCCGATGATTTCGAGAAATGGATAGCTTTTCTGCGCCGCGCGGATCTGCTCGGCGAACAACGATCCGAACCAGAATGCGAGCGCAACCAGACCTTTCGCGCCGTAGCACTTCCATATCATGTCCACCCAATCGGATCGATAGTCGCTGCGATCGCGATTGATCGAGAGGGAAACGCTCTGGTTCAGTGTTTTGACCGATAGCCGTCCGAACTCGAAGAAGTCTTCTTCGTTCAACTCGTAGATGTTTCCGTCTTTGACGGCGAGGTCCGACAGAACGTAACAGCCATGCTCGCGGCTGTAACCGATGTAATCGATGGTCTCGACCGTTTTGATCGAGAACAGGCTCTCTTTGAAAATTCGGTCGAGCTGTTGCGTGCTGCCGGTGAACACGGCGCCGGGCGCGATGGCAAGCAGGCGTTTTTTGAACTCGCTTGCCGACGACAGTTGCCCAGCCGTGAAGGTGTTCTTCAATGGCTTTCCCTTGTGCGGGAAACTCACGCGGTAGTAGTACCAACTTTCGTCGGTCAGCGCGTTGGCTTGGTAGTACAGCGCGGATGGATAGCAGTTCGCGATCTCGATCACGCCGCCCGATTCGCGCAGCGCCTGCTCGCGCATTTCTTGCTCGCTGAGACCCTTGTCGGCATCTTCGAGCGCGCGGCGCGCCTTTTCGTAACGATCCAGGTCGAGCTTGAACCAGAACAGGCGATTCTCGAACCCGAAATGAAATTCCTTGCGCTCCAGACGCTGGTACATCAGCAACGCCTTAGCTACCGGGGACTCGGCTACCAGGAGCGCGCCTTCGTAAAGATATGTTTCGCGATCTTTGTCGGTGAGCTTTGCGCGCTGGTGCAGGTCGTTCCAGTCGATCTTGCCGCTACCGTGTTGCGGAATCTGGGCCGCCTTGCAGTCCCAGGCCTCGGACCGAGCGCGTTCGATCCACTTTTTTGTAAACGAACGGCCGGACGCATCGCCGTCGAGCGCCCAGATCAATGTCGGTCGCGACAGACCTGCGGCCTTGCGCTGTTCCAGCAGTGCGGCGAGCGCATGCTCCGGGTAGTTGTTGGACGAAAGAAGGCCTCGCGCAGACAGCCCATTCAATTCGAGGGCGTAGGCATCGAACACGCCCTCGGTCAACCAGATTTCTTCGGCGTCGGGTGCGGTATCGGGCAGTTCCCACCAATGGCCGTGATAGGGCTTGCCGTAGGCGAAGTTCGCTTTGCGCTTCCCGAATCGTTCTGGCCGATCGATGATGCGTTCCCACCAGCTGCCGCAGGTAAGCGCGAACCTGACGGTTGCGCTGGTCTGGTTCACTTCGCGGCTGTGGTACGTCTCCTGGGTATAAAGGCCTCGCAGGCGCTTTACGTCGAAGCCACGGGAAAACTGCAGGTAGGCGTCGGCCGCGGCGTTGGGGTTCGTTTCGGTTCGCGCGTAGCGGTCCGACCACGATTCGAACAGGTCGCGGTAAATATCTTTGATCGCGATTTCGGCGCCGCACTTCGCCAGCCGGCCGCAGCGAAGAATCCACGGACTGTCGGCTCGGGTGTACAGCTCGCGCTTGCCGCATTCGGGGCACTTCCCCTCGCGGAGCCAGTCTTTCTGCGCCTTGAACCCGTAGTCTCCCAACAGGCGCCGGGAAACCTCACTGTGCAGTTCCTGACGCATCACGCCTCCGCTTGACCAGCGTGTGCGGTGTCGAGCCCCAGGATCAGCGGCCGATACGTTTGCAGAAGATCCATCGACACGCGGTTCCAGGCGTCTCGCATCGCCTGGGTGTGTTGCATCGCGTGGAGGATGGTCTTGACCGATGCGCCGGTGCGGCACAAGCCCTGCGACCGCTCATGCGCAGCGGTGTAGGCCTTCCAGGCTTCCCGTTCGCGCTCGGACAACAGCATGCGTTCGGTTGGGGTGGTCATCATCGAAACTCCAGGCAAAGGGAAACCGTCCCGGCCAATCACGGCCGGGTGTTGCAAAGGCGAGCGGGGTGAGGCGGTTAGGCGGCGGGCGCCGCGGCCGTTCGGCTACGAACGAAATCGAGCATGTCCGCCACGGTGATCAGGTGTTCGGTTCGCGAGCCGACATTGCGCAGGACAACCATGCGCGAACTGCTGCGCTCCAGGTCGATGAAGGCGTCAGCGCCGCGGTTGTGGATCTCGCTGCATGCGCGCATCGCGGCATCCTCAGCAGCCCGCCGGGTGATCGTGAAGCCTTCGATCAGTTGCTGTGCGCAGCGCTGAATCAGCAGGTGCCGATCGTGCGGCAGGTGTTCGCCGTGGTGGGTCGAGACGTAGCGCAGCGCCGCCGCCTCGATCAGATCATCAAGCTGGGTCATAGCTGTCCTGCTCCAGTGCGAAGCTCAACTGCCGCGCCAGCTGGTGCTGGCGGACGTGGGGCGATAGGGGGAGGTCTACTTCGGGGTCCGGCATCGCACTCGGCGATAGGGTTCGGATGGCTTCAAGGCCGGCGACGAACACATGGCCGCACAGGCTGTAAAGACAGACGTAGGTCACCTCGCGGTACAGCAGCGACAACTCCACGCTGGTGCGGGCCGAAGCCTTGCCTTTGCAGTGGGGGCAGCGCATGGAGGGTGCCTTGCTCATCGGTCAGTCCCCGGCGCCTTCAGGCGATGCCTTTCTTCAGGCCGAGCAGGACGGCCGCACGGTGCGCCTCGCCCCGCCGGCCTTTCTTCTTGCCGGTGAGCACCTGGTAGACGGTCCCGTAGCGCAGGCCGTGGCCCCTGGCGAATTCGGCGATGGAGATTCCCCGCGCCTCCAGATCGGCCTTGGCCTGATCGGGCGATTTGAGCTTGGCCGTGTTGGCGATAGCTTTCGCGTTCGACATAAGTTAAAAAAGAGGAAGATTCGTGTAGGTGGCGACCATGATTAGGAAGAATTCTTCCGGTGTCAACAGGAAAATAGGAAAAGCGATGACGAACATGGAAGGAATTTTCCTCCGGCTGAGGGAGGAGCGGGAGCGCTTAGGCCATAACCAGGACGAATTTGGCGATTTGGTCGGGGTGACTGGGCGCACCCAACGTGCCTACGAAGCGGGCAAATCCACGCCTGATATGGCCTACCTACACGGCATCGCGAGCCGCGGCGTGGACGTGTACTACCTGCTCAGCGGCCAGCACGAGCCGGGCATGCCGCCGGGCCACGTTTCCCTGCAGCGGTTACCTGAATTCGGGCCGGCGGACGGTCAGACCGTGTTCGTGCTGCCGGAAGTGCTCGTTCAGCGAAAGGCGCCGGGCGTCGCGATCGAGAATTTGCGCTGGGCGTTCAACCCCTCTGCCGCGATGGAGCCACAGCTGGAGTACAACGCGCTCGTGTTGATAGATGTGACGCAGTCGAATCTCAAGGAACTGGTTGACGGTGCAACCTATGCGTACTCGCTGTGGGACCGTCCTGGCATACGGCGGGTGCTGCACCGGCGTGATCACTGGACCGTGGTTGGCTACGGAAAAGGGGCCGACACCGTTGACGTTTACAAAGACGACGCGGACGGATTCGAGATCTACGGTAGCGTCGTTGGTGTTCTTTAAGCCAACCATCGGAGTACTCGGTTAGCGTTCAGCTACAAGAAAAACAAGGAACAGGGGAGCCGCATGGAAGTAGCCACACTGAACACCAGGGCAAAGGGTTTAATTTTCGCCGTTTTGTATTGCGCTTCGTTCCTACTGACGTGGCGCTTATCAGTCGATCAGTGGTATTTACCGGCAGGCCTTCGCGCCGCCGCGTTGCTGTTTATTCCCTATCGGTACTGGCCATTTGTGTTCGCCGGCGACACTGCGGCGTTGCTGGTGCAACGGGTACCGAAGGCGGATCAGTATGGTGAGCTGTGGGCGTTCTTGAGCCCGTTTTTGCTGCTCCCTTTAATCTCGGTAGTGCCCGCGATATTTCGCAAGGTGCTCGGAGAACTGCAGCACAAAGTGCGCTGGTTACCTCTAATTGCAATCGTCACCGCGGTGTGGTCTGCGCTCAGTGCGATGATCGTGAATAGTGCTCTCAACGGGCCTGCAGTCGGCGACACGCTTCAAAAGTTCATCGTGCTGACTGTCGGGCAATACCTCGGCATTCTGATGCTCGGTCTGCCAGTTGCCGTCTGGCTGCGCCGTGGCGAGCACATTTCGACGCCGCAGCACCTTGGCCGTGATATAGCGGTTGCGATCGGGCTTACGGCCGGGATCTACCTCGCCGTGCAGTCTGGGCCATTCGAGCCCGCGCTGCGGCAAGTGCTGCTGATGCTCATGATCGGGCCGCCCGTCGCTCTGACATTCATGCACGGTTGGCGCGGCGCAGTGCTCGGCCTATCGATCATGTGTGTGGCTGTAGGCATGACGCTTCCGCACGTCGGCTTTCAAGGCTATGCGGGCGCACACGATGCAACGGCTTTCGTTGCGCAGTTGGCTCTTGCGGTGGCGGCGAGCGCTCTGTTCGTTCTGGGCACGATCATTTCGGACCATTACACGAAGGCCCGACAGCTGGGCATGGCCGAGCAGCACGCCCTCAAGATCGCGCAAACTAGCTTTCTTTCGACTGAGCGGCACATGCGCGATCGAGTCATCGCGATGGCGCAAATCCAGGCGCACCTGGACGACTCGCGAAAGCAACTGATCCAGGTGTTGAAAGAGCGTGGTCACTTCGCCGCAGCGATGGATCTAACGCGGCACGGCGTCATTCACTCCCAACTGTTCGACGAACATGCGTCTGCGCTCTATCCGATCCGGATTGAGCGCCAGGGCTTGTTTGACGTCCTGCAGGCTGAGGCTTTCTCAAGCATTTGGGCCAACGGCGCGCCGATCCGCTACCTGTTGCATGGGCGTGCTAAGTCGTTGTCGGTAGATCTGCAGTTGGCCGCGTACCGCAGCGCTTGCAACGCGGTCTCTCTGCTGTCCGCGCGTGATCCCAAGTGCTACACAGTGCGGTCGCGTGTATGGCGCTTCTGTGGACGCCAGGGTGTGCTCGTTTCGATCGTCGCCGCCGGCGGAACTGCTGCCGATGCAACTGCGGCATCGACGCTCGCGGCGCTGGAGCTTGAGGGCCGCATAAAAGCACATGGCGGCGCCCTGAGACGCCGCCATGGCAATAGTGTGAGCTACCTTTTGGCCGAGCCCGTGGGCGCGACCGAAGGTGATCAGCGATCGGTGTTCGGCGCAGATACCGCCCAAGCGTCGCCGTTCGCGCTCTGATAGAACCGCACCTCGACCTCGCCGGACCGATAAACAATTCGGCCGAGCGAGGTTGCAGGTGCCGGCGACGGGCTTCCCGGCGTTGACACGCGATCGACGTCGCTTCCTACCGGCAGAACGAAGAAGGTCGCACCGATGCGGCCTACCGCCGCACGCACGGCGCCGCGCTGATCGTTGATCTGCACGTAGCGAATCCCCTCGCGTTCGAACTCGTACACGCGCCAGCTCGAATCTGCGGCCAAGTCGACCGCGAGCGGGTACTGCTCGCCCAGGCCGGACATTGCCGCCGGCTTGTTGCCGTCCGAAGGACAGCACGCAGCGGCTACCAATGGGCTCGCGATCAACGCGGCGCCCACCAGGGCCAGCGCAATGCAAGGAATTCTCTGATTCGGCATACCTATCTCCTTCGTTTGCCAATTCGTTAAAAAAGCGTTACCGATCGTTTGTAGGGTGATCGGGTGGGTCGCTAGCTGATACCCCGTCCGGCCTCCTGGCTGGGCCAGTTCACGGTACACCAACGCGAGCGCGTGTACTGAGTCGAACCCGACAGGTGGTCGATGCCGCAGGCTAGCCGCTGTCGGCGGTTTCCAGTTCCAGGGACGTGGTGAAGCCACCAGAACCGGTGATCGTGTGGGTCGTCTTGGCCACCAGCCACTGGGTTTCGTCGATTTCTTGTTTGAATCCACGCAGGCGCAGCTTTTGCTCTGGGTATATGTCGGCCCGGCCGAGCGCGAGCGTGTAAGTCAGTGTTGCGGCACCGCGTTTGATTCGGTTCCATTCGGAGCCAGCCGCAGAACGCGCATCGGCTTCGCTGTTGAACGTATCGCGCAATCGCTTTGCGTTTCCGCTTTCGCCAACGAGAACCGACTTTCGGTTCGCGCCGGCTTTGTGATTCCAGTAAGCGCGAACGCCGCTGTAGGTATCGCGGTCGGTCAGCGAGTAGCAGTGCTGGTCCCCGCTCGCGCGAGTGATAAGGGTGCTTGGAAGAGCCGCACCGCTTGACGTGCTGCCGCTACCGATGGGCAGGAACAGCAATGTCTTGGACTTGACCGTCGCCACGGCGTCGTACTGCTGTCCGAGACGAGTCAACAGATGCACGTCGCTCTCACCGGTTTGATCGAGGTGTGCGACGTTGATGCTGGCCAGAGCAGATGCGATGCGAGCCTGCAGTCCGTGTTCGCCGGCGAGCGCCCTCACAATCGCGCCGAGGGTGACTCCGTGCCAGCTGCGCTCCCGTCGAGTACGCATTTGATGCGTAAGATCGGCGCTCCTGGCTCGAATCGTGATCAGATCGGGCGCGCCGCGGTGCTCGACTTCGTCAACGCGGAACGAGCCCTTATCGATCAGGCCGGCATCGATCCAGCCGATCGAGACGCTCAAATCGGCGCCGCGGCGGGGTAGGGCCATGCGCCCGTCGTGATCCTGGATGACCAGGTCAAGCTGATCCGCTTCACCGCCCCTCGCTTCGCAAAGCGTGAGTTCCAGCAGTCTCGGCTTGATGCGCGTCGTCAAATCCTTGCCGTCGAGAACGACGCGCCATGCCGGAATGGGATAGTCCGCCGGCGTCATACTGAGCCCGCGCTCCCCGCGCCATCTGACTCGCCTTCATCATCGGTCCGTGTAAGGGACAGCTGAAATTCGATGCGCCGGGCCGCACCGTCTTGGAACAGCACCGACCGTGTTTCGCTAAGGCTTGTAACGACGAACGAGCCGAATACGTAGCCGGTGCCGTCCACCAACGGCAGAGGGCGGCCTTCGTCCGCCATCTTGCGCAACGTGTCCAGCGATGCGGGATCGCCAGTCAACTCTGGCGCGATCAGCCCGCTCAGTTCGACGGTGTCATCACCAGGGCCAACGAATTGGTGCGCGTCTCTCGCGCCCACGCGTTTGCTGCTGGCATGGTTCCAGCTCGTCGATCGCTGCAGCTGCTGGTAGACCAGGGTGGGAAGCGAAAACACGAATGTTCCGAGGGCCATCATCATCGCGCGGTTCCTCAGTTGCCGTTGTCATTCAAGCGAGACCGCTGGCGCGCGGATTTCGCACGCTCGACGTTGTCGATTGCAGTGCGGACGGCTTGCTCGATATCGGGCACAGAAGGCGCTGCGCCAGTGAAATTGATGGTGATCTCGTAGACTCGACTGGTGCCGCCGCCGATGCCTTGAGAGGCGATGGGTGGTCGGTTGTCGATCGCGAACGCAGGAGTCGCGGCCGCAGTGATCGCGACGCCGGCGCCGATCTGGCGAATGCGCTTCCCGAAACCCTGCATCGCTTGCAACGGCGCTCGCTGTCCGCGTATCAGGCCACCCGCGTATCCCTGCATGGTGTAACCGCCGAGTTCGGCGAAGACCCTCGACGGGCTGTGTATTCCCAGAAGGGATTTGAACCGCCCCACAACGCCTGCGCCGACGCCGGAGATCGCGTCATTGACCGCGCCCAGACTCGACCGTATGCCGCGCACCAAACCGGCAAGCATATCGATGCCGGCCTGCATCATTTTCGCTGGCCAGCCTGACAATACGGCGTTGATGCCTGACCACATTTGCGACAGGCCCGCTCGGATTCGGCCGCCGTCGCCGCTGAATATGCCGGTGATCATGGCCCATGCGCCTTGCACGTAGGACCAGATTCCCCCGAGCACGCGAACGATTGCACCATGTGCGGCGGAAAAAGCGCCGACCATCCAGGAAACGGCTCGGACCAGCATGCGGATCTGCATCGCCAAAACTTGACCGATGACCTGGCCGAAGCTACGTCCGTAGCCGGTGGCGTTCTGAAGCTGCTCGTTGGTGGCCTGGAAGGGCGTCAGCAGCTCTTTGAGCCAGTTCCACGCTCGGCCCATCGCACCACTGATCAGATCCCACAGAGGGGCGAGCGGCGCCAGGGCGGTCCGGATCTCGGCGGCGACGGGGGCGACCGCGGCCGAAATGCCCTCCCACATTCCGACCATGAACGCCTTGATCGGCTGCCAGTACTTCCAGAGCAGGAAGCCGGCGGCGGCCACCGCCGCTATAACGGCCAGGACGGGCGCGCTAAGGCCGCCCAGGACCGGCAGCAGCAATCGCGCACCGTTTGCCAGCACGGGCAGCACGCGCGCGCCCAGGCCGCGTAGGCTCGCAAGCAGCGGCTGGAGCCGGATGCCGAGAGCTGTCGCCGAGTACCTGACCATGGCCAGCGGGCCGAGCACGCCGGCGATACCGAGCGCCAGTCCGCTTACGCCGGCCAGCAAGACGGCGACGGATGCCGCTGTTTTGACGAGTCCGCCGGCGAGCGCGGGGTTCTCTTTGACCCATCCGCGGAACTGGCCCAGCAGGTCGCGGGCCGATTTCATCATCGCGAGCAAGGTAGGGGCCAGAACGGCGCCGCTCTCGGCCAGGGTATTGAACAGGGTGTTCTTGAGCAGGGTGTACCCGGTCGAGAGATTCTTCAGCCGAGCGGAGGCCTCGCGCTGCATCGACCCGCGCGCCTGGGACTGGTTCACGAGATCGAGCTGCCGGCGATACTCGCTGAGATTGTTCGCCAGCTTCGCCGCATCGTCGCCGAACTCCTTTCCGAACAACTGCGTCGCGACAGTCATCTGGTCATCGCTGGGCAGCTTCTTGATTGCGTCCAGTACGCCTAGGATCGTGCCCGTTGCGTCCTTGACCATTCCCTGCTGCAGCGCCCGCGCGTCGAGTCCAAGCGTCTCCAGGCCGGCCTTGAATCGCTTGGACTGCATCGTCGCAATTGATAGTTCGCGGACCATCGCGTTTGATGCGCTGGCGGCGATCTCGGGTGCTGCGCCCAACGACAAAAACGTACTGCCGAGGGCCGCGGCCTTGCGAAAGTCCAGTTTGTCGGCCACGCTGCCAAGGCGTTGCATGACGTCGATGATATCGCCGCCCTTGGCCAGCGCATTGTCGTCGAGCCAGTTGATTGCATCGCCGAGTTCGCTGATATTCCGGATCGGAATTTTGTACAGCTGGGCGAGCTTGCCCATGTTTTCGCCGACTTCGTCGACTGGCAGATCGAAAGCGTTTGCCGTGACCGCGGTCGTTTCGGCAAAAGCGAGAAGGTTCTCGCGGCCTTGAATGCCCATTCTGGCGCCGGCCTCGACCAGCGCCGCAATTTCTGTCGTCGCCATCGGCACGCGTTCGGCCATCGCCTTGATAGCGTCGCCAAGCGAGTAGTAAAGGGGAGTCAGATTGCCGGCGCCGTCGCGCGCGCCCTGGACTTGGCGCGCAACGCCGAGCATTGCATCCTCCCAGCTCGCGTATGCCTTGACTTGGGCGATGATCGGCGCGCCGATGACTGCTGCAGCTCCGCCAAGCGCAGCGCCGGCGCCGGCGGCCGCGCCGGCGGCCCGCCGCGCTTTCTGCATCTTGGCCTGCGCTGCGTGGAGCCGCTGATTCTGCGTGGCCAGCCGGGCCAGTTTCTGTCGCTGCTTGTCGATGACGGCATTTGTCTGCGTCATCTCCAACCGCACGCGACGCTCGTTTTCCCCGAGTTTCTTAATTTCGATACCGGCTGCGACAAGTTCGGCCTTGGCGCTTTTCAAGGCGCGAAGGTTGCCGATGTGCGCGTTCTTGAGCTTGGTGGATTCGCGCTCGGCTTTGGCCAGCGCCCGTGCAGCACGCTGGGAGGGATTCTCCACGCCAGCCATCGATGCTCGAAGCTGGGCGGCGCGCTGGTGCGCCGCCTTCATCGCGTTGCCGCTATCCGTCGCCTGAGCACTCAGGCGACGGAAGCCTTGCATCTGTGTCTGCGCGCGATCGAGTTCGCGCAGACGATCTTTCGCGGCTTTGAGCGCGCGGGCGGTGGTGTTGGTGCCGCCGGTTATCTTGCGGAGCGGACCGGTGACGCGGTCGATAGCCGCCAGAAGAACCTGCAGTTTCAGATTGTTGCTGCTCATCCATCGGCTCCGCTACGTATCCGAGCGCGCTCGCGCCATTCCATCAATTCCGAAATGCTCATGCCGTCCAACGTAGCTGGCGGCCAGTGGAACACTGCAGCGATATCGGCCATCGCGTCTTCGACCCGACGCGGTATCAAGCCGCCTACGCCCCCTTCGGAAGCAAAAAACTGGCCACCTTGCCCCCGAACTGCAGAAGATCCGCGATATCCAGGCGGTTGGCTTCGTGCTGAGAAAGCGAAGGTGATGTGATACGCGGCAGCAAGGTCTGCAGCGCGACAACGTCCATCTGCAGGAGATCCACCAGGGCGATGCCCCGGCATTCGCCGGCATCGGGTTTCCGAATGGTTACGGCCGTGATCTTCGTATCGCCGCGCAAGATCGGAGCGTTAAGCGTGATGGCGTTCGGATTGAGTTCGCCGTCGCCGTCGTCGATCGGCGCGGCGGAGGGAATGCTGGCTTTGGTCATGATTTCTCTCTCTCAGTAGGAGGGCCGGCTGCACGCCGGCCCTGACGGATCAGATACCGATTGCGCGGCGATGGTCGATCATGCGATCGACTCCACCGACGACCTCGATCATGTGTACGAGATCGATTTCGATTTCGGTCACTCCGTTGATGGAGAGCTTGTAATAGCTCAGGGCCATCTTGACGGTGAACTCGGTGTCGTCGCCGGACTTGGCCGAGCCCATGTCGATTTCGGAATGACGGCCTCGAACGACGATTTCGACGGCGTCCACGGCGCCGCTGTCGTCGCGTTGGTAAGAGCCGGCGAAGCGGTACAGCAGGCCATCGTGGCGGCTGCTCGCGTACTGGCGCAGAACGGAGCGCATCATGCCGCCGAACTTCGCCTCCAGCTCCAGGGCTTCCTGGCCGAGGTCGATCTTGACCGGGCCGCCCATGCCTCCGCCGCGGTAATCCTCCATGGCGCGGCTGAGCGTCGGCAGTTTTACCTCCAGCACCTGACCGATCCAGCTTTCGCCGTCTCCGAACAGGTTGAAGTGCTTACATTTACGCGGGAGTGCCATTTGCTTCTCCGGTGGTCAGTTGAGATTTGGTGTTCGATCAGCCGTTGACGCGGGTGCCGAAGTCCTCGTAGTAGCGATCGGAGATTCGCTGCTTGAGATTGAGGTTTTCGAGCGGCGGAACCGGCGTGTAGTCGTAGTCGATGTGCAGCTGGCCATCCTTGAGGGTCGCCGCGGTATTGGTGGTATCGTCGTACCACGCGCTCGCGCCGAGCACGTAACCGTTTGCCACCAGCGAGCGGAACTCGGCGTTGATGGTCTCGACAATGTCGCGCACGAGCGACGGCGTCATCGGCTTATCGACCGCCCAGAGCAAGCCGTCGGCGATGGTGTCGGCCAGGATCTGAGCGGTGCGCGCTGCCGACTCGAACGCGAACGCCGGATCGTCGCTGCAGGTGCGCGAGCCCCAGAAACGATAGCCGTTGTGGTTGATGAGGGTCGTCACGTCGCCAGCGTTCAGCAGGCCGGCGTCGGTGGATGCGTCCTGCAGATCCCAATGGACGTCGCGCGACAAGCCGGTAACGCCGCCAACGGGCACGTTCGACAGTGTCTTATGCCAGCCTTGGCTCTCGTCGATCGCGGCACGCAACCCCAGGGCGCGAGCCACGGCGAAGGCCGGTGCAGCTGCCGGCGGCGTAGCACTCGCGTTCCAGGCGACGAAGTCGGGCCAGATGATCATCAGCTCGCGGGCGTCGAAATTGTTCCTGTAGAGAACGGCGTCCGCCACGTTCGCGCTCGTGCCAGCACTGACGTAAACCATGGCGCGCAGCTTCTTTGCCAGCACCACTAAGGCGGTCGCCACAGGTTGCGTATCCAGGCCCGGTGCTCCCAGGATGCGCGGCTTGACGCCGAGCTGCGACTGCGCAGCCAGCAATGCCTGCAGTCCGGTGAACGTCGCACCGGTCACCGTGCCAATGACGTTGGTCGTGGTGGTGGCGTCGTCGGCGCCGGCCTCGACACGAACGACGATGGTGATCGGGTCGCCTTGGTCGGCGATCGCCTGCAGGCTGGCGCGCAGGGTTCCGGTCGCTCCCGCTTTACCGATAGCCGCCTGCAGATCGGTCAGGAGTACGGGCTTGTTGAGCGGGAACTGGCTGGCATCCGCATCCGGACCGGTGCAGACCATGCCGATGACTGCGGTCGAGACGACGCGAATCTTTCGTGCGCCGCTGGTGATTTCGATGACTCGTACGCCGTGGTGATATTCGGCCATGATGGGCTCCGGGTTATTTGCCGTTGACGCGCAATGGGATGCTGAGGCGGGTGTGCTCGTTCGAAGGGCCGATATCTCTTCGGCGCACCTCCAGATCGAGCACGAACACGCCGGGCGCGTCGCCGGCGGTGAGTTGGATGCGGGACAAGCTGATTCGGGGTTCCCAACGCATCAGCGCCGTTGCCGTCGCGCCGTACAGGCGTACCTGCGACGCGCCGTTGAACGGTTGATCGATCAGCTCAGGTAGCAGCGATCCGTAATCGCGGCGCATGACTCGCGAACCCAGCGGCGTGGTGAGAATGTCGGCGATCGACTGCCGCAAGTGCTCATCGCCAGACATGGCGCGACCCGAGACGGCGTCCATGCCTTTCATTGCGGCTTCCCGGTGATCGCGCCGCCGGCCATAACGCCGGGGTGCTTGTGATCTTTCAAGCTGATTCCGCCGCCTATGACGTCCGCCTGGGCTTCTGCTTTGCCCGAGACGCCGATGTCGCCATCTACGCTGGTGTTCCCGTTGATCTTGGTTTCGCCGTTTACCGTTAGCGGACCGTTGATCGTGATTCCACCGTCCGCTGTAATCTCTGCAGTTCCACCCTGCGGCAGCGTGGCCTTGAGCGCGTGCGATCCATGGTCGTATTCGATCTGCGCGCCATCGGCGTAGCGAACGACGTGGAGGGTGGCGCTATTCGCGGGGGGTGGTCGCTGGTCAGAGTAGATCCCGCGCAGCGCAACGGCGCCGAGCATGTCCCCGGTGGGGCACAGCAGCACTACCTGCTCGCCGGGCTTCGGCGGCGACCAGTCGCTGGTTTCGCCGGCGCGAGTCGTGACCCATGGGACGAAGTCCGATTCATTTTCGCCGCTGCGGACTCGGCAACGGGCGAGAGCGCAGTCCACTTCGAAGATGGTTCCGAAGCGGACCACGTTCCCGAGTTGGCGTTGAATTTCGGAGACCGGATCCATGTCGCTGATCTTGCGGAAGCCCTCGCGCGAGCGCACCGCGATGAGACTGTATTCGAGAGAAATACAGTGCCGGGTCAGTTCTTCTGTTGGTCGTTGTTATGGGTGAGGACCGAGCATCCCGGCAGGAGCTGGGCGAGGTAATTGTCCACCTGCTCGACGTTGATGTTCGCGACGCGCATTGGTTGGTTGATGAGCCGGACGGACTCGACGCTAGCCGTTTCGAGCGTGTCCGTGATCAGCCCGTCGCCGACTTGCAGATCGGCAGCGGTAACCCAGCGCATCGTGCCCGCGCGATCGACAAGGAATGGATGCTCGAAGGTCGCTCGCATCGTCCCGTTGATCAGATAGTAGGAGGTGTAGCTCGATAACATAACTGTTACTACATCCACGGGAATCAGCACCGCGTCAGTAAGCGTTCCGGTGGGCGCGGTCCATTGCTCCCAGCCCGCGGTAGAGGCATCAAGCATGCCATCCACATAGATTCCGATTACGGTGTCTCCTGGCCGAAGTTCGCCGATCGCCTTAGTCCCGTTGTCCCAGAGCATAACGGGAGTTTCGAAGGGGAGGCAGCCACCGCCACCGCCGCCGCCGGAACCAACGGTGCCGCGCTTCGCGTACAGTTGCCGAATGTCTGTTCCGTTGTGATTGAAGCCGGTATCGACCTCCAACGTAGTTCCGCCCGCAGAGCGCGGGTAGAACCAGTCCGATAGGTTTCGTCCGGCCCCCGTCAAAGAAACTGAGGTCGCCGGCGCCACGGTTCCGCGAGCATGGAAGATCGCCTCAAGATCGACGTACCCGTAGTACGTGGTTCCAGCGACGACGAGCCCGTTTACGTTGCATTGCAGCCCAGTTGGCATCGTCATCGACCCTCTTCAAGGGCTTCGATTCGTTGCTCAAGGCGCGCCAGGGCGTCATTGACTTTGTCATCTAGTTCGACGATTGCGCCCGCAAGAAACGGCTCACCTTTGCCGTACCTGACATACAAGTTTCCGGCGTCGTCCTCGTGCACGGATTGAGGCCAGACCTCCCTCTGTTCTTGAGCAATCCAACCAAAGTCTTCCGACCCGTCAGCAATAAGCCGATAGCGTCGCGGTCGAAGGCGCCGCACTGTCGCCAAGCAATCGCGCAAATCCTCGATATCGGTTTTAAGCCTCGCGTCAGACGAAGTGGCGCCGATGGTCGGCGCGGTAACAGCGCCCCAGAAATTGGCCCCGCTGAGGTTGGCTTTCGAATTTGGATCGAAATTTCCGCTACTCCAGATAACGCCCAACCCGCCGAGGTAGTAGTTGTTGCCGTCCCAGTGCAGATAGCGCGCCCCAGTATTGCCGATCCAGATGGCGCCGGTTCCTGGCGCCTGGGCGCGATATACGGTGAGATCGCCGGATAGTGTACCGCCTGTGTTCTTAAGGTAGCGCTCGTCCAGCGTGGACTCATGGATCCGCAGCCGCTCCCAATTCCCCCAAACATCCTGCGATCGTTGCCTTTGCCAGATGTTTCGGTGATTGCCGGCAAAGTCCCAAAGGGTTTGCGTGACCCACGCCGAATTGTGCTGCACTACGGTGCCGATCCACCAGCCGGCGCCTGGAGCATTTGCCGCTCCCACAGCCATGAACCATCCGTTTTCGATCGCGGCATTCCAATCATTTATGGTCTTGGCCATCGGCCCAAGTCGACCAGTTACATCGGCGCCGTCGTGCGTATGCCCCGCGTGGGGATATGTAGAGGGCTTTCCAGTGATTTGACCCCACCCAATCGCGAGTGACGCCTGATGCTGAGTGACGTTGGTTTGCGCGATTCGCGCATCCGCGAACATCCCAGCAGTGACGTCCGCAGCTGCGTGTGTATGCGCGCTTGGTGGGAATGCCTGTGGCTTTCCGGTGATTTCGTCCCAGCTCGCCCACCGCAGAGCCGTAGCGGGAACACCAACTAGATCTGACCATTGGTGCGTGTGTGTCGCTGGCGGAAACACAGCCGGTTTACCGGTGAGATTGCTCCAAGCGAGGTAGTGGGCGCCGTGTTGGCCATCGAGCAGATCGGCATCCAGGCCTTTGCCGCTGCCTTCATCCTTCAACGCTGCGCCCTTGAGCTCAAGCGCTGCGCGGATGCTTACAGCCGCAGCCATCGCGAGAATGGTCTTAATGAGTGGACTTGGCGCATCAGCACCGAGTCTCGCGTCCATAGCAGCCTTCAATCCCGCCGGCGGCACTGCCCGATGCACATCTTCGCCTGCAATAGACTCTTGATCCGTCGCTATCTCGACGACGCCTTGCACGGTTGTCGTAGCAGGCGGATTGATCCAGTTGGTATCGCCGAAAGTCAGGCTCGTAGCCTCGACCTGGACGAATCGAACATCGGCAGCCAGCAGCATCATCGCCTGCGCCGATTTTTCAAGGATCACGTCGTTCTGCGCGTACCACGCAAACAACGTCCCATCGTCCAGGTACAGGGCGAATCCGCGAAGCGTGTAAACGGCATCGCTGTCGTCGCGAATTGTGACATGCACTGTGTCGTCAGCGACTGCTGCGCCTGCAAAGGTTGTTAGCCGCTTGAGTTCGCCCACCAGCACGCCGGTTGCCGCGCCCACGCCAGACGATGTAACGCCGATCTGACTAATGCGACGGGGCTGCGTTCCCGTATTGGGCTCGTTGACGAGCGCAGCTCGGCCTGCCGCGGTGACATTGATCTGCAATCCGCTCACGGGATCTCCTGGGCTTCAACGGCCTGCAGCTGCAGGCGTCGATAGACGGCCCCGCGCCCGCCGGCGCCGATTCCGACGCCACCGATGCCCTGCAGGCCTTGGGCGAAAGTGAAATGCGATCGAACGGGCTTAGTCCGCTGCACCTCGGCGATGACGTCATCGACGTACTGAGCGGTGGCGGTTGCGCCACCTTCGCCCGCGAGTGTCAGAACCATGTCGAAGGTGTGCGGCGGACCGGGAGGGTCCAGCTGCCACCATTCCCGCAATTGGACCGCGCCGCCGAACGCGGCGATGACTTGGCGCACGCTCGCCGCAGTGCCTTTGCGGCGATGCACTTCGGGCGCAGCTTTGATGCGCGAGCGCTTGATGTGTTCCGGCCAAGTCGGACCCCAGGAGTCGAGCGAGTGCGCGTACGCCAGCCACGGAAGGAGATCAGCAGGGCAACGATCCTCATCCCAGAGATCGCGCAGGGGCGTGGGCACTTCCCCGATGCGAGCCGTCGCGCCTTCAATGGCTCGTTCGGCCCTGGTCGCGTTAGGCGGGAGCAGGCTACTCATCGACGCCGCCGGCGGTGACATTGATTTCCGTGCAGAACGAGGCCTGCGCCCTGTTGATCACGAGATCCGTAGCCGGTTCATGCAGTTCGACGCGTTGCACTCCTTCCGAATGCAGGACGGAAAAGAGGCCAGAGCGAGGCACATCGCGGCCTAAGTGGTGCGATTCTTCGATGTAGCGATTCAGGCGCCTCATCGACTCAGCCAGCACGACAGTGGAGTCCGGACCGGCGTAGGTGTAGACAGTCGCGCGCACCCGATATGAAACGATTTGCGCGCTTTGGACGGAGACCCTATCCGTAAGCGGCCTGACGTCATCAGCGGTGAGCGCGCGGGCCACTGCCTCCACCAGCGCGGCCGATGCGGTGCCGTCGCCGCGGCGAGAGAGCACCGTAACGACAACATCTCCGGGACTTGGGCTGGTGGCGCTCGCATCGCGCACGTCGGCATGCGCGCTAAGCGCATGAAAAATGTAGGCACCTTCCGGTCCAGCGACGGAGTATCCCTCGGGCGCCAAGAGCATGCGGCGCCGGAAATCGGTGTCGCTTTCCATCGTTGGGGGAATGCCGCGCGATGGATCGCCAGGGTCGAGGATGTAGCGAACCACGCCATTTCGCGCGGCGATATTGTCCAGGTCACCACCGAGTGCGTACGCCGGCATTACCGCCTTTGCCGCCTCGTTCACTCGTTGGCGAACAAGCAGCTCGCGCCACGCGAAAGTCTGAATGATCTTGTACGCCGGATCGGCTTCGGTCGTCGCGGTGAATTCGGGATGCCGGGCGCGCAGATCGGCTAGCGCTTGGGAAAAGATTGTCTCGAAGCTCAAAGGATCGATGAGATTCGGCGCAGGCAGGCGCGATAGATCGACAGCGGTAAACGTGGACATGGCGAGACCGTGCGCGGAGTAGCGACAGGCTCGCCTCGCGCGAGGATGTGTCGCAACGACGTCTCGCTGTGATTGCGATTTCTACATGCGAAGGCGCAAGCGAATGTGTGATCGCGATGCGAAATAGAAGGGAACGACCGCTGTCGTGTTAGCGCACAACAACGGCCGACGAGTCCACAGGTCCAGCCTGCCGACCCGCCCTCGGGTTCCCCGCTTCGTCGACGAAGCTAGGGGAGCCTATCAGCGACTCCACAACAGTAAAAGACTGGACAAAACAGTGCAAAAACCCATCATCCCCTGGCCGGGCGGAAAGCGCCGGCTCGCTTCCGAAATTCTCCCTCTGATCGAGACTCCCCACCGCACCTACGTCGAGCCCTTCGCCGGCGGCGCCGCGATCCTGTTCCTGCGCACGCCGGCGCCGGTCGAGGTGATCAACGATATCAACGGCGAACTCGTCCGGCTTTACCGATGCGTCCAGCACCACCTGGAGGAGCTGATGCGCCAGTTCAAATGGGCACTCGTCAGCCGCGAGATGTTTCGCTGGGCGCAGGTCCAGCACGTAGACACGCTCACGGATATCCAGCGGGCGGCGCGATTCTTCTACCTACAGAAGCTGGCGTTCGGCGGGAAGGTAACAGGGCAGACGTTCGGCGCGTCGGCCAGCAGCGGCCCGCGCATCAATCTGTTGCGCTTGGAAGAGGATCTCAGTCAGGCGCACCTGCGCTTGTCCCGCGTCACCGTGGAAAACTTACCTTGGCGCGAATGCGTCGAGCGCTACGATAAGGCGGAAACCCTGTTTTTCCTTGACCCGCCTTACTGGCAGACAAGCGGGTACGGCGGTGAGTTCGGTCTCGATGACCACGCCGCGTTGGCCGAAAAGATGGCGAGCATGAAGGGCCGAAGCATCCTGACGATCAATGACCATCCCGACATGAGAAAAATCTACGGTGGGTTCAAGTCGAAACGGATGCGCACGACGTACACGGTTGGCGGCGGAAAGCCGAAGCCGGCCGGGGAGCTGCTCTTGCGGAACTGGTGACGACCATGGCCGCGGCGAAGCCCTCGCCGCGGCTATTTCGCCAGATGATCGAGTAGCGCGGCAACGATTCTCTCCCGATCCTCCGCGGTGAACCCCAGCAGTTGCCTTCGTTCATACCGGATGCGGGGACCACCGGGAGAAACATCGTCCGCCAAGCCATCCTGGTGGACCCGAGCTATGCGAGCCACTCGGCCTACGAATCCGACTTCGACCAGGTCACCGGTGGTATTCAAGCGCAAATGTTTGGCCTGTTTGATCTTCGCGAACATCGCACCTCGCTTGACCCGACCGGACTTCGCCCGCAGCGTGTTCTCCCGCTTCCGAGGCGCGTACGTGCTGCCATCCGGATTGCGTTGCTGAGCGATGCGTTGCTGCTGCGATCTGCGAAGATCGATGCCTATCGCTCGGATTATCGTGCGCCGGCGGGCAGGCTCCAATTTGGCAAGCAACTCGCCCGCCCACTGCTCAAGCTGTTCGAGGTCATCCACAGCTAAGCCGGTGGACTCTGAAAGTCCGCGATCAGTACTCCCTTGAGGTAGACCCTCCAACGCTCCGCCTCGAACGCCGCCTCAAGTTCAGGCTCCGGGTAATGTTCGATTGCGAAGGTGCCGTCTTTGCTTCGGTGTACCCCGACGCTTTCAGTCAAGGGCAGTTTGATATCGAGATCGACCTTGTCGTTCCCGAGTATGTCCGCCTGAAATGCGATCTGGTCGCGTCGATCGCGATTAGCCATCAGGTCAGGCTGGTGGCGTCGGATCCAGGAGAGCAACGGCACCATGACGGCGTCCGGGTGACCAGCAAAATCGGTCAGGATGAGGTTCAGGGTGTACCGATATTCGAAGGACAAGCCGGGCGCGAAAGTTGCGGCCAGTGTTCCCTGGTCGATGAAAACCAGCAGGCGGTCGGGGTCGCGCGCCAAGTCGGGCAGCGCCGATACGAGGTGTTCTCGCAGGCTGGCTGGTTTGATCATCTCGGCGGCATCTGTTCCAGGCCCGACACGAAATCCTGCAGGGAGATCAACTGCTCGCGGACTTCGTGGCAGGTGCCGTAGTTGCCTGCAACGGTGCCGGCGACGGCAGAGAGCGTAACGCCGGGGGCCGGCGCATCAGGATCTCCGGCGGGACGATCGATGGGCAGACTTTGCGCGGCTGCGTCGTGCAGCCGCACGAAGCCAACAGGCACATCGCAACGAGCATCAGCTTCAGCGGTGACATAAACGGGAATCTCCTGGGTGATGGTCTTACCGCGTTCTCGGACGACCTGGACACGATCGACGTACTGAGTCACTACGCGCTCCGACAAACGCGCAATGCTCAACTCCCCGGCGAGCCTAGCCGCGTCGGCCTCGGCGGAGAGGGCGCGATCTTCGACTGCGTCTTGTCGGTGTTTCTGGATGACGATGTATCCGCCAATCGTGCAGATCAATGCGAGCAGCAGGGCCAGTTGTCGGGTCATTTCAGCGAATCCCAAGCGCGGCACGCGCCCGTTTGGTGCGTTCGATTCGATCGTTCAGGCCATTCGGAGTCCGCTTACTTTGGGCGTTGCCCAGATTGATGCGCCGACTCACCTGCAGGACGTCATCGCCATCCGCCAGCGTGTTCAGGCCGTTGGTCTGCCAGTAGGCTGCTGCGATCTCCGATCCGACAGCGATGTTGACCGCCAGATCGGGCTGATCTACCAGCGGCCGGTTGATGGCGGCGCCGATCGCGAGGTAGTTTCCCCGGCCCGTGAGTTGGATCGGGGAACGGCCGCGATACTTCCACCCATCCCCGGAAGCCTCATCGCCGTTTCCGTTCCTGCTGGCGTAGACACGATTCGCGATGCGTTCGGGACGTCGAGCGTACTGCGCCGCGGTCGAGGGAGTGAAGTACTTGTCGAAGGTGTCCAACAAGCCGGTGGCCGAGTAGTTGAGGTTTTCCTCCAACAGCGACAGGCCCAGGCTTTCGTGTCCGAGCTGTGCGAGGAAGTGGACGGCGCGCAGGCGCGTGGTGATGCCAAAGCGCGTCATCGCGCGAACCAAATGCGGCTGCCATTGGGTGGCCCGCCCGATCTGGCAGCGCATGGCCGCGGCGAGTTGTGCGTCAGTGAACATGACGGTCTCCCGTGGGTTCGCTACGGCGTTGACCGTGCAGGATGTAGCGCCACCAGGGGCATGGCGTCTGCATTGCCAGGAAGGCCGCCAGGGCGCTACGCAGCGCCACGTCGTACACGTCCACCCCACGGGAGCCCGCGCCCGGCAGGAACACGCACACGCCGCTGCTGGCCACAACCACGACCAGGACGATGGCCAGGAGAAAGAACCGGATCACGCGGCGCAGTTGGCGCCGGTCGATCGCGGCAGGCCCACCGGTACGCAAGGTTCGTCCCGTCGCGCTGAGGATGGCGCGGATTTCTGCCCGCTGGGACTGCCCCAGGTAGGTGTCTTTCAGCATCGCCAAGCCGGTGAGCAAAGCCACCAAGGATGCGATCCATGCAGCGAACATCATCACGAGCCACCTCCGATCGAGCGCCTCGCGCGCTCCGCGAGCGCAGCCCCGACGACAGGGATCAGGGTCTGCGCGAAGAAAGCCAGCAGCAGGGCGGTGGCGGGGGCCACCGGCTTCAGCCAAGCCAGCAGGGGAAACTCAGGCAGGACGACGGCGGCCGCGGCGGCCACCGTCATGTACGCGAACGCGAGACCGAACAATCGCTTTCGCGTTCCGCCCGGCGGGTTGCACAAGAGGCCGGCCGCGACGCCCGTCAACGCCATGAACAGTACCGCTGCCGGAACTCCAACTTCGGCGAGCGGCGAGGACCAGGCGACCATGCCCAGGCTCGTAGATGCCACGGTGGTTCCGGCCAATGCTTGGATCGAAGGAAGGCCGAGCGAAGTTGCGGTCATCGTTGCGTCAATCCCAAAGCTGCAGCAGAGCGCGGCGCGCTGGTGCTGTGGTGATAGGGTCAGGAAGCTCGATCGGCGTGCCATGCGGCAGTACTGCGCCGAGCGAGGCGATACCCGGATTGGCGTCGAGCGCGGCTTCCACCACGCCTGCGGTCCGGCCGAGGTGTCTCCAGCAAAGAACGTCCAGGGTGTCGCCCTGCAGCGCATGCACGCGCATCAGATCAGCTCCACGACGGTGCGCGGCTTGCCGAGAATGTCTCGAACCGCCCAGTTCGCATTGCGTCTTTGCTCATCCACGCTGAGGCGCAGATCTTCGGCACGCCGTAGGCCGCTGTCGGTGCTGTCGTAATCGGGATACTTCTCGATCAGGTCAGCTTTGATAGTCGAGAAAACGGCGCGCCGGTACAGCATTACGACTCGCTTTTCGTCGTCGATCGTGTCGCTTGACGTATCGCTGAACTCGTTGGCGTCGAGCGCGATGAATTTGGCTTTGTAAGCTGCGAGCTGAATGTTGATTGACGACATGGCGTTCCGCGCCGCATCACGCAGACGCTGGTCGGTAACGGTTCCGTCGAGTCGAATCGTCTCCCGAGCCAGTGACATGGAAAGATCCGGGAACCACCCATCGTTGCGGATGGTGTCGCCGGATCCTGGGACGCCAGCGGTCGAAGGTGTGGCGACGAAACCGGACATCGGTGCTCCTAATACGGCGGTGGGGGGCGGGAATTTTGGGAGAGAGATTCCTCATTCCCGCCCCGCCGCCGTGGCGCGCTGGGCGACGAGTGCAGCTCAGGATTCCGGGGCCGGCGCGCCGGGCGGAGTCGAATCGACGTCCCCAGGCGCGCCGGGCTCCGCGGCGCTTTGAGCTTGTTCGGGTGTGGACTCGCTGCCCGCCCCGAGGGTGGCGGCGGGCGAAGCGGAGTCCGGAAGGTTTTTGATATAGCGTTCGAGGCGTTCGATCTCTTTCTTGACCCCGACCTTTTCGAAGAGCCGAACGGCACGACGCAGGAAATCCAGCGCCGCCTCTGCACGCATGCGACCTGCTGTGGGGTCGTCGGAAGGCTCGTCGACGATTCTGAGCATCTCCAGGCCGCATGCTTTGTACAGCTTCGCTCGAACCTGATCCGGCATGTCGCGTTCGTGGGTCAGCTCGTTTGCCCGCGAGAGCGCCTGCCAGGGCGCCGCCTTACCCTCGGCTAGCTCCTTCAGCGCTTGATCCGAGATTTCCTCGACCACCGTCGTGGCGAGATCGCGCTTGTACTGATCCGGCATCGACAGGCCATGGGCCAGTGCGTACTCAGCGATGCGCAGTGCGCCGTCGAGATCGCCCGCGTCGATGCGCCACAGCATCACGGTCATGAGCACGTCGTCTTGCGCACCGCGGCCGCTGGCCAAAGCGCCCTCGACCCACGGTTCGTACTCCGGCAAAACACGGCGCTTGAACTCGATCTTGCGCTCGATGGATTGCAGCTCCTTCAGCCGGCGCCGGTGCTCGATGAGGCTGGCCAGCTGCAGTTCGTAGGCGTTGGCGTTCATCAGCTGGCCGGGCTCGGCCGCGGCAGATGCCGCGGCGGCCGTTGCCTGCTGGTAATGCTTGCGTGCGAGGCTCATGGTCGCGGTGGTCCTTACGGCTGAACGATCTGGATGTTTTCGATCAGGCAGCCGGCGGAGTAATCCTCCACGACATAGGCGTCGTTCGACGACTCGAAGTTCTCCACGCGATCGCGCGACGGGTTCTCGGTGATGTGGCGGCGACGGCCACCCTCCTGGAAGTAGAGCGAGAGATTGTCCAGACGGGTGATCAGAATCGTGCCGTCCGGAACGTACGGAGCCTGCACGGCCGTGCGATTTCCGACGCGGGACTGGCTGATGATGAGATCCGCGGCGAGCTGCTCGGTCGGCGGATTGTTCTGATTGACGATCGGGAAATACTTGTCGTGCAGCAGGTCGGCGCCGAGGATCGCCACCAACTGGGTATCGCGCTGATGCCACGGCGCGACCAAGCCGGCGACCGCATCCATTACAAGTGCGTCGAGGTTCTTGTAATCGGTGCCGGCGCCGGCACCAACCTTGATCACGTTCGCGGTCGCGCCTTGCTTCAAGACGCGAGCGGGGGCGAAATCGCGATACTTCTGCAGCCAACCCTTATTGACGTCCTGCAGCAGCGGGTTCGTCGTCGCGTTGGAAGTGGCGGCGCGGCTGCGGCCGTTGAAGCCGATCATGATGCGGTCCAAGGCTTGCCGGCGCAGGATGGCGTCGCGGACGCGGATCTGGAAGTCCGGGAACTTGGCCCAGGCGTCGAGCTTGGCGTAGGTCAGGTGCGTGTCGTAGTTGGTCTGCGTGCAGAAGTAACCGCTTTCGTCGAACTCGGTCGGATCCTTCGTCGCTCGCGCTGCCTGGGTGGTGTCGGTGGTGCTGGCGATCGGGCCGCCGACACCGAGGCCGATCTTGGCGCCGCCCTGATCGTTGACGCCGATGATGTTGATGCGCTTGAGGAAATCCGAACTTTCCTGGATCCGCGATTCCAGCGTCTGCTGGACGTTCGGCGCCACGGAGAATTTGGCGGTAGCTTGCTCGATGCCGTTAAGCGTGGCGATCTGCTGCAGCAGGGCGTTGTAGAGCTGGCGGGTGGGATTGCGCATGTGCGGTGCTCCGATGGCGGCGTTTCGAGGTGGCGTCGTGGGGCGAAGGGCGGAGGTCAGCAGTCGGTGGCTTGATTGCCGCTGCCGCCGATGGCGACGGGCCGCTTGGGATCGCCGTTCGGGGTGTGGTCCAGCTTCTTGCTCAGGTCGTCGATCGCAGTTTTCGCGGCCTTCAGCGCGTCTTCGTTGGCGCTGTGCTTGGAGGCTAATTCGGCGACGCGATCGCTCAGCGTGCTGGCTTCCTTGGCGACGACTTCCACGGCGCCGCGGACGTCGGAGTAGCGAGCATCGTCCGTGGTGCTCTTGGACTTGAACATGCCCATGACGCGATCCAGCAACGACGGCTGGTCATCGGCCCGTTCTTCGTCGAAAGCGAAGTCGTTGTACTCGCTCAGCTCGCCGGCGGTGAAAAGGTTGGCCGCATGCTGCTTTCGCGCGGTGAAGGGATTGGCTTCCGGCTTGCTCGCGGCGAATTCGAGGATCTCGGTCCCGAGGCTGGCGGGGCTGTCCGTGCAGCCCATGCCCACGAGATAGGCTTCGCCGCTGCCGGCAAAGTCCGGATTGACTTCGATCGAGCTGTAGATCTTCTGCTTTTTCTTCGTCCACGCGACGAACTCTTCGGTCGGCTCGATCTGCGCGAACAGTGCGAGCTTCTTCTCGCCGGCGATCTCAACGGTCTCCGTCTTGACGGCGATCACGTCGCCCTGGCAACGGAAGCCCATCTCCGGGTTGTAGCCGCGGATGTGCTCGATGAAAACGCGAGCGGCGTACTTTTCGCGGTTGTAGTTCTTCGCGATTTCGAGCAGCCAGTTGCGCTCGATTTTGCGGCCATCGGTGGTCGCGCCTTCGACAGCGACGCGGAAGAACTTAGATTTCTGGGTCTTGCTTGCCATTGCGGCTGCCCCTGGATCGGTGGTGATTCGACAAGGGCATGCTCCGTGGGGTCGCGCGAGACCAGCAACCCGTCAGAACTGTAGAACTGGCTTACACAGCCGGGGTGCCTCAAACGTGCTGTGGCGGGCCACTAGGCTTCGCACATGCTTCCTTTGCCGCCCCAACTTGACCAGCGCCGGGCGTCCCGCGCGCTCTACTGGATGCGCTGGCGTATCAGCGACATTGCCGACCATTTCGGACTTGCGCGGACAACCGTGCAGGCCTGGAAGGATCGCGATCAGTGGGACGAAGCGCCGCCGATGGATCGGATTGAATCATCGATCGAGGCTCGCGTTGTGCAGCTGGTGCATAAAGAGCCAAAAACGGGCGGAGATTTCAAGGAGCTGGATCTGCTCATGCGAATGGCCGAGCGCGCCGCCCGGATTCGGCGATACAGCGCAGCCGATGGCCACGAAGGCGACCTGAACGAGAAGGTCGCCAATCGCAACGCCGGACCGAAACGGCGTCCTGTGAGGAATTCCTTCAGCGAAACGCAACAAGCCGCGCTGATCGATAAGTTCGATGAATCTCTGTTCGGATACCAACGCAAGTGGCGCGAACAGGCGCTTTCGCAGCGTATCCGAAACATTCTCAAGTCGCGGCAGATTGGTGCGACGTTCTACTTTGCGAGAGAGGCGCTGGTGGATGCGCTTGAAACGGGAAGAAATCAAATCTTCTTGTCCGCGAGCAAGGCCCAGGCCCATGTGTTCCGGCAGTACATCATCAATTTCGCCCAGGAGGTAGATGTTGACCTAAAGGGCGAAAAGATCGTGCTGCCGAATCAGGCTGAGCTGCACTTCCTCGGAACCAACTTCCGGACAGCCCAGAGCTATCACGGAAATTTGTACTTTGACGAATATTTCTGGGTTCATCAGTTTGAGAAATTGCGCAAGGTCGCCAGCGGCATGGCGATCCATAAGAAGTGGCGGCAGACGTATTTCTCGACGCCGTCCAGCGTGACGCACGACGCTTATCCATTCTGGACCGGCGAGCGCTACAACAAGGGGCGCAAGAAGGACGACCGAGTGTCGTTTGATATTTCTCACGCTGCGCTGGCGAACGGTAGGCGCTGCGGCGATGGCCAGTGGCGGCACATCGTCACCGTAGAAGATGCCGTTCGCGAAGGGTGCGATCTATTCGATCTTGACCAGCTGAGACTGGAGTACAGCGCGGACGAGTGGTCCAACCTGCTCATGTGTGAGTTTATCGACGACGCGGAATCGGTATTTCCGCTCGCCGAGATGCAGCGGTGCATGGTGGATTCGTGGGAGACCTGGACGGACTTTCGGCCGTTCCATCTTCGCCCCTTTGCAAACGGCGAAGTGTGGATTGGTTACGACCCCGCATTGACAGGTGACAGTGCTGGTTGCGTTGTCGTCGCACCACCGAACGTTCGTGGCGGGAAGTTCCGAATACTCGAAAAGCATCAGTGGCGCGGCATGGATTTCTCTGCTCAGGCGGAGCATATCCGTAACATCACCGCGCGCTATCGAGTCACATACATCGGCATCGACGCGAGCGGCGTTGGCGCCGGCGTGTACCAGCTGGTTAAGCAATTCTTCCCAGCTGTTCGCAGCATTACCTACTCGGTTGACGTGAAGAACCGGCTTGTGCTCAAAGGCAAGGACGTTATTTGCAGCGGAAGACTCGAATTCGACGCGGGTTTGGTCGATGTCGCGCGGTCCTTTATGTCCATTCGAAAAACTTTGACCGCCAGCGGCCGACAGGCAACCTACGAGGCCGGCCGCAGCGACGAAATAGGCCACGCCGATCTGGCGTGGGCGACTCTTCACGCGCTCGACAACGAACCGCTGGAAGGCAGCGGCGGGCGTAATAGCGGTCTCATGGAGATGTACTGATGAACAATCAACAACCCGTCGTGCAAGCCGGCAAGAATCCCGCCGGGATCCAGGCATTTACCTTCGGAGAACCGACGCCGGTGCTCGATCGCCGGGAGCTTCTCGACTGCATCGAATGCACGATCAACGGGAAATGGTACGAGCCGCCGATTTCGCTCGACGGGCTCGCGCGAGCATTCCGCAGCAGCACACATCACGCTTCGGCGCTGCTGGTCAAGCGAAACATCCTGCAATCGACGTTCCTGCCGCATCGGTTGCTTTCGCGCGGCGAATTTTCGCGCTATGCGCTGGACTATCTCGTGTTCGGAAACAGCTACCTGGAACGCCGTGATGCTCTGAGCGGAAAGGCCATTCGTTTGCAGTCTTCGCTCGCGCGGTATACACGGCGCGGCATTGAGGACGGCGCTTTTTTCTTCTGTCGCGGCTGGAAGGAAGAGCATGAATTCAAGTTCGGTAGCGTGTTTCATTTGATCGAGCCCGACGTGAATCAGGAAATCTACGGTGTGCCGGAATATCTGAGCGCATTGCAGTCTGCGTTGCTCAACGAGTCGGCGACGTTGTTCCGGCGAAAGTACTACATCAATGGGAGTCACGCCGGCTACATCCTGTACGTCAACGATTCGTCGCAAAGCGAGGACGATATCAATGCCATGCGTCAAGCGCTGCGCGATTCAAAGGGGCCGGGTAACTTCAAAAACCTGTTTATGTACTCGCCGAACGGAAAGAAAGATGGCGTCCAGGTCATTCCGATCAGCGAGGTCGCGGCGAAAGACGAATTCCTGGGCATAAAGAACGCGACTCGCGACGACATTCTTTCGGCGCACCGCGTGCCACCGCAGATCCTTGGCATCGTGCCCAACAACACCGGCGGTTTCGGTGATATGAGCAAGGCCGCTCGCGTGTTCGCCAAGAACGAACTGGAGCCGCTGCAGAACAGACTGAAAGAAGTGAACGAGTGGATCGGTGAGGAAGTCGTTCGCTTCGCGCCTTACGCTTTGGACGATGGGCTGTAAGCTTTCGATTGCGATCGAGCCGCCTTCGGGCGGCTTTTTTTGCGTTACCTGTACGGCCGCGCCTCGACCTCTTCGATTATTTGCGCTGCGTACTTCTCCACCCACCGCGCGATGTAGCGAAGCGCGATGACCCTGCTGTCCGGCCCAGCGAATTCGCGATAGTGGCGTTGGCTGTGTAGCGCGCGATGGATGCCGAGCAGCGTTGACGATTTGCTCAGGCCCGGTTGCACCGAAGCGACCGCCGGCCCCTGACCATCCACAACGATCTGGCGCACGGCAGGAGTTTCCCGCCGGTGCTGCTTGATGTGCGGCAACTGCCAGGAGAACCGGTCCGGCAACGTCGGCAGGTTGGGGACGTCGGGAGGGACGAGCCGAGGGTCATATGGATCCATGGGCCATTGTCGCGCCGGGCGGCGCAGGCGCCGCGATTGGTGGCTCCCTCGGCCGGCGAACCCGCCGAAGCGTACGAATTGGACGTAAAGCGTACGGGTCGTGGCGTGAGCGGTCTGGGCGCGCGGTCGAGACCCCGCCACGCCTTGACCCTTCATGGGTCGCATTCGACTCAAACAGCCAAGCCCGCGAAACGCCAGCACCGTCAGGGCGCGCGTGCGGTTGGAATGCCTGGAAACCGCGACGCGGATAGACGCACGCTCCGGGGGTTTGGGATGCGTTTCTGGAGGGGCACCGGGCTTCGACTGGTCCTGACGGTTGCGCGTCGGAAAAGGGTAACGGAGTAACGAGTTGCGCGTCGGAAAAGGGTAACGGAGTAACGACCGGCGATCGATCACGGTTAAGTGTCTGAAGCGACGGTGTTTTTTCTGTTACCTCTCCGAGGTGACACGGCGGAACTTTTCAGTAACGTGAACGTAACGTACTGATTTGTAAGGGTGTAAAGGGTCGAGGTTGTGACTATAGAGAAAGGTAACGAGTTACTACTAAGTTACTCTAATTGTTACCGTCCTAAATCCTTATAAGTCATTGAACAATATGGATTAATCTTGCATTTCGTGGACTTGTTACCAAAGTTACCCCTTTCCGATGGGGCCGCTAATTTTCAGCAGGCCGGCCCGGCTCGGCGCCAGCCCTCGGTCACGCGGCGCAGCTGGCCGCGTTCGATCGCGGACGTCGGCCGAGGCCGGGGAGGTGGCTGGCCGCCGCGAAGGTGACGGCCGCGCTGCAGGCGCGCAGCGCCGCCGGCGTGGATCCGGGGCGCGGTTGGCGCATGGAGCGGCCGCAACGTGGCTGCGCTGGCCAGCGCCAGCGTCGTGGAAGGTTTGCCGCGGTGGCGGTGTCGATCGCGCTGCAGGCGCGCAGGGGGTGGGTCTTCGCGCGGGTGTTGCCATTAGCGGCCGCAGCGTGGCCGCGGTGGCCAGCGCCGGCGCCGAGAGTGGCAGCGATGTCGGCGTCGATCGCTCCGCTGGTTACCTGCACAGGGACAATTCAGCAGCACCAAGCTGGACGCAGTACCCTGCGGGCAGGCTAAAGGAGATCGCGAATGAAGACGCGAATTTCAGATTGGAAGGCGGCTTTTGAAACGGACGAACAGGCCGTTCTTCCCACGCTTAATACCTTTGCATGGAACTACGCTGCGTTTAGCTCGATCGCGGAAGTAGTGCGGCGGGCGCCAGAGACTGAAAGCGGTGGCAAGCGCCTAAATGCCATGGTCATGGACCTGGTGGTTGCGGGTTACTGGAGTTCATCTTTTTTAGCGATCCGACGCCTTGTAGAGCCGGGGAAGTTGCGCGGTCCAGATGGCGTAAATTCGCTCCGCGCCATCATCCAAGATGTACGACGCTGTCGCAACGAATTGAATCGCAGAGTGTTCGTGGAAGATATTGCTGGCTTCGAGTACGACTTCGCCGCGGTCATGGAAAAGAGCAAGGAGTTTGCGCGCGCTCAGACGGAGTCATCATATTGGGTTCCGCGAGAGTTTAATTATGAGTTGTCAATCGCTCGCCACGCAGAATTTGATTGGCTCAGCGGGACCTCACCAGAATCGCGTCGTCCCGATGACTTGATCAGAAACCGTGTTTTTCAACGCCTCGATGCAAGACTGGACCGATTGGATAGCGTTGCAGTCCACGCCACCAAATACTTCGCTCACGCCGCCAACGAAGCCAGCAGGGACGGTAACGTGCTCGAAAAGTGGGGCCTGCGTGAAGCATTGGAGGCGTTAAAGTTGTTGACGCAAACGGCGGAGCTTGTCGGTCGATGGTTCTGCGGATCGGGCGCTGGGATAGTTTTGCCAACACCGCAATACGATCAGTTTGAGTTTCTTGATCAGCCGATGTACGAGGGTGATGGCGAAGCCCTCGCTGCTGTCTGGGATGAAATTTCGAGCGAAATCGACGAGTGGCCACGCATTAGAAACGAAGATCTATGACTCAAACGATGGAGCGGAAAGCGTGAAAAAAAGCTCAGGAAAGCACCTTAAGTTCTATGGGGGGCTTGGCGCACTTTGTCTAGTTTCGGTGGCCATGACCTGGTTCCTTCGGACTGGAAATAGTCAAGCGTTTAGCGAGATAGCCGCCATCCCAGCTGTAGCAGCGTTGCTCGCAGCTCTGTTCCAACTTGTCAGAGACCAGAGCGCTCACGATCGAGCTGCGTCGTTGCAGGAGAATGGGCAGCTTTTCCAGCTCGCGGCAATGTCTCACATGGCGAAAGTATCCTTCGACAAGTACGTCGAGTTCGCCGAGGGTTACTACGCGGAAGCGAATTTCGTTTTGGCCGAGGTGTTTCAGGAAGGACCCACAATAAAGACGGGACGAGACCTGAGTAACCTCAACGAGTGGCGCCGAAAGTACCGTCTGTGGATTACGACGGATACGAATGAGTACCTGGATAGATTTCAGAAGGCGTTAACCGACATCGGCCTAACGATGCGGTTGCTGGAAGCGGCGACCGAGCACGAAGAAAAAGATCGCCTGTTCAACAAGGCACACGACGCATACGCGCAGATCCTGGGCCTCGACTCGTCAAAATCTGCCGAGGTCACTCACACCACTGTGGTGGAGGAGCTGCGAAAGATCCTAGGGACCGATTCGCTCGCACGGCAACGTGATCGCCTTATTTCGGGCTAGCGCGACGATGTACTGCGTACGCCCCAATTAATTCAATGATTTGCGAAATATCATGCAACTTTTGGGTAGGCTTTACGCCGTCCGAGCAGTACCCGAAATGGCTTTTTGTGCTGCAGGGTAATCCGGGGGTTAAGCAGGTGTCCCCGTGGGGACGCCAAACATCACAGAAGGCCGCCGAAAGGCGGCCTTCTGTGTTTTCGTGCGCGCGATGGGCGAAAGCCGGCGACATGCTCACTAAATCTTGCCTGCGCTTTGTTTTCCCTCTGTCAAAGAGGGAAACTCGATAGGCTGATTCGTAAGACTTGTAATGCGCAGCGACGCGCGGCGCCCGCCGCGCGTGACGTCAGGCCGCGACTATGCCGACGACGGGGAACGATCGACGAGCGCACGGATGAGATCGCGTGGGCGGATGTGGATGTACGCCGCTGCGTGCGTGTTGCCGATGCTGTCGTTGTCCGCCGCGGATAGTCGCGACATCGGCCTCAATCGGCCGAGACCTCGCCGTACATGCCGTTGTGCACGACCTCGATGATTTCGTTGTAACCGCCGGTGGACCACGGTTGCCCCTTCGGCGCGTACAAGGTCATCTTGGCCGGAATCACGCGGCTGCCGGCCTGATCGAGCAGGCGATCGAACTCGGTCAGCCCTTCGTGCAGTTTCTTGGTCTTGAGCTTGGCCGGGTCGCCTTTCTTGGCCAGCACGTCCTGCATGCGCGCGCTCAGCGCCGGTACGGTGCATTCGAGCTCGACGTCGCTGATCCGCCCGTTCTTGACGTATTCATTGGCGCGTTCGGTGTTCGACAGGCCGCGGCATTGCGCGCCGGCCGCGAGTTGATTCACCCGCTTGATCGCGGCGATGACGGCGGGCTTGGCCTTGGCCGTGTCGACCTTCGGCATGTCCGCGAGGATGGCATCGGCGAAGCCCTGGTACTGCTGTTCGATGCTGGTCGTGTCGGCCAGATCCTTGAGATCGAACGCGTCCTCGTTGTTGGCGTACAGCGGCTTGGAGTAGGCGTTGAGTTGGGTCGCCGCTTCGACGTCCTGCTTCAGCGCGACGCGTGCGTAGAGTTCGGCGACCTGCTCGGGCTTCATCACGATCTTGGGCGCACGGGTCTTGGAGGCTTTGGAGGCTTTGGCGGCCTTGGTCGGCTTGGCGGCGAAGGCCGGGTTGAAGGCCGGCGTGAGCACGGCCGGAATCAACAGCGCGGCCAACAGCGCGGCCAACACTGAGTTAGGGAGAGGGGTGCGGGACATGCTGCGATCCTTTGCGTGGTAAGAGGGCTGTCCGCCGGTTCGATGCGGCCGGCTGACGGGGTTGAAGCGGGCCGCGCATGCGGCCGCCGAAGTCATAAGACGAACGACGGCACCCGTTCCAGTACGCCGCCGGCGTAATCGCGCTGGAACGGCAGGTCCTTGCGATGGGCGTAGCCGATATAGCAGTCGCAGCGTGCGTTCGGGCAGGCGCGTGCGCGCAGCTGCGCGGCGAAGCTGCCGTCGTACAGGTTGCCGAGTGGCGCGGCGACGAAATGACAGCGGCGCACGTTGCCGTCGCCGTCGACCGAGACCACGTCCTCGCCGGTCAGGCAGGGCGCGCCGAGACTGGGCGCGGGCTCGAGGTTGTAGCGGAAATGCGGGTCGATGGCGTGCAGGCGCGCGATCTGGGTTTGGTCGTAGTAGCCCGGCGGGCGTTCGTCGTAGGCGTTGAGCCACAGCGGCGTGGTTGCCGGCAGCTCCGCGCGCAGGGCTTCGATTTCGTCGAGGTGCTCGCGCATGGCGACCATGCCGACGCTGTGACGGACGCCGCGGCGGCTCAGTTCGCGGCAGCGCGCCAGGAACGCCGCGCGGCTGACCTGGCTGGGATGGTAGGTGCACCACAGCGCGAGCTTGCCCAGATCGGCCTGATCGAGCCAGCGCATGCCGATGCATAGATTGGTCTGGATCGCGACCCGGCGCAGCCGCGGCAGATGGCTCAAGCGCACCATCGCTTCGCGGTAGTGGCGGCGCACCAGGCCTTCGCCCCAGGGCGTGAACAGGATCGACAGTTCCATCTCCTGCAGCGAAGCCCAATCGACGAAGCGCGCCAGATCCTCGGCGTCGCGCCGCAGTTGCGCGCGGGTGTCGTAGGTCTTGGCGAACGGGCAATAGCCGCAGTCGTAGTTGCAACTGCTGAGCCGGCCGCGATAGAGCAAGGACAGATGCATGCTGGGTCGAGTCCGCTCAGTCAAGCCGGTAGTCGTGCATACGCTCGGCGATCTGCGCCGAGGTCAGCCAAGGGCCGATGGTGTCGGCGCGTGCCAGGCCTGCGTCAGTCAGTTCGATCAGGTCGTCGTCGGCCACGGCCAGGCCGAGTTCGAACAGCTCGCGCAGTTGCGGCAGATCGTCCAGGCAGTCGGCGCCGAAGCGATCGCGGTAGCTGGCGCGGTCCAGGCCGGGACGGATCAGCAATGACTGGATGGCATGACGGCGGCGCTGTTCTTCGACGCTCAGGCGGATGCCGTAGTCGGCATAGGCGAAGGTGGCCGGTTCGCGGGCGAGGTAGTGATCGAGGATTTCCGCGACGCTGCGCCGGGCCACGCCATATTCGCTGGAGTAGTGCAGGCCGGAGGCGTACGAGCGCGCGCCGCAGCCGATGCCGACCATGCCGTCGCTCTGGCAGCAATACACCGGCGCGGCTATGTCGGGTGCGTGCGGCGCGCGGAACATGCGCATAGACACTTGCTGGTAGCCGGCGGCGAGCAGGCGTTCGCGTCCGGCCTGGTACAGCGCCAAGCGGTCGTCGAGCGATTCGGGCTGCAGGGCGAAGCCGGCGCGCTCGCCTTTCTTGGCTTCGATGCGGCCCAGCCCGGTCAGCGGCCGCACGTACAGCGGATAGAGATAAATTTCCTCCGGCGCGTGGGTCAGCGCGCTGTCGATGGAGGCCAGGAAACTGGCGCGGGTCTGTCCGGCGATCCCATAGATCAGGTCCAGGTTCATCGTGGCGATTCCCGCATCGCGGATCGCGCCGATCGCCTGTTCGACCACCGCGCGCTGTTGCGGCCGCACCAGGGTGCGCACCTCGGCGTCGCTGAAACTCTGGATGCCCATGCTGACCCGGTCGATGCCGCGCTCGCGGCACAGGCGCAGCTTTTCGATGTCGACGGTCTCCGGCGAGACTTCGATGCCGGCGGGCACCGCGCGCAGATCGATCGTGGCGTGGCGCTCGACCAGATCGAAGACTCGTTGCAACTGCCCTGCATCGAGATAGGTCGGTGTGCCGCCGCCGAGCGCGAAGCGCACGAAGCGGTGTTCACCCAACGCCCGCGCGGTCGCGCGCAACTGGTGTTCCAACTGATCCAGGTAGGCCTCGACCTTGGCCGCGTCCGGTCGCGCCAGCGCGAACAGATTGCAAAAGCCGCAGCGGTAGGAACAAAACGGGATGTGCAGGTATAAGAACAGCGCGTCGCGGCGCTCCGCGGCCCACAGATCGGCCAGCGATTGCGCCGGCTGCAGCGGGCGGTAGGCGGTCTTGTGCGGATACGAATACGAATACGCCTGATACGGCGGCAGGCGCAGCAGCTCGGACAGGCGCGTCGGCGTCGGGGTGTGGGCGATGGCGTTCATGGATCGACCAGGAAGTGCGCGTAGGGCACGGTCATCACCGTTTCGTGGGCGAGGCGATGGCCGTGATAACCATCCTCGCCGTAGGCGGTGCCGTGGTCGGAACACACGATGGCGAAGGCGCCGCCGCGCGTGCGCAAGGCGGCGAACAAGGGCGCCAGCGCGCCGTCGACGTAACGCAGCGCGGCGCAATGGCTGTCGTAGCCGTCGTGCTGTGCGTCGGGCAGGTAGTGCCGGTTGGGCTGGTGCAGGGCGGAGACGTTGATGAACACGAAGCAGCGACGCCCGCGCAACTCGTCGCTTGCCAAGCGCTCGCAGGCCAGGGCGACCTGACGTTCGGTGGAATCGATCGCGGTGACGCCGAGCCCGGGGTTCCAGTGGCTTTCGTCGAACAGATCGGGGAACTGCGAGCCCAGCGGATTGCGCTTGTTGAAGAAACCCACGCCGCCGATGCATAGGCTGTGGTAGCCCAGGTCGCGCAAGCCGGAAACGATGTCGGCGCGATCGCGAAAGACGAAGGTATCGCGCGCGGTGGTTTCGCTGCCTTCGAAATCCAGCGCGAACAGACGCGGATGCGGACCGGGCCGGGCCGGCGTCGGCAGAAAACCGGCGAAGAACGCGGCATGCGCGGCATAGGTGAAGTTGCCGGGCGTGTGCCGGCGCTCCCAGCCCTGCGCCGGCAGATGCTCGGCCAGTACCGGCAGTTCGCCGCGCTGGAAGCATTGCTGGGCGGCGTCGTAGCGCAAGGTGTCCAAGGTGATCAGCAGCAAGTCGCGATGACCGACGATCGCGTGCATGTCCGGATTGGCGAATCGAGCGCCCGGCTCATGCATGGGCCAGCTCCGCGAGCGTGCACGCCGACGACGCGGCCCGATCCTGCGCGACCTGATCTTGATAGGTGCTGCGGCCCTGCCAAGACAGATTCAGCAGCAGATCGCCGAAGGCGTTGGCTTCGAGAATCCAACTGCGGCCGTCGCGCAGGATCAGGTCGAAGCCGATCATGCGGCTGTCCGGGAACGCCGCCGCGGCGCGTTCGGTCGCGTCTTCCAGCGCACGCATGGCATCGTCGTCGAGCCAATCGGCGAGCGCGCCACGACGGTTGCCCAGATGCAGGTTGGTCAGCGGCGTGCGGCCGATCCGGGCCAGACGATGGCGCGCGCGACCGTCGAGCGCGACCGCGCGGATGTCGTAGTGGCCGTGCCCGTCCGGCGCGCGCGGTTTGGCGATCCAGCGTTCCAGATACGCGTGCTGGGCGGCGACGGCATCGATCACCCGGGCGATTTGCCGCGGGTCGGTGTAGCGGCGCGGACGCAGCGAGTTGTAGATCCGCGCGCTGCCGTCTTCGCCATCGTCGCCAGTCAGTTCGGCCGAGCCGTACAGCGCCTCGCGGCCTTGACGGTCGCAACGGTAGGCCAGCACGCCGGCACCGGAGGAACCGTAACGGGCCTTGATGAAGACTTGGCCGCAGGCGTGTTCGCGCAGATGCTCGCGCAGTTGGGCGTAACCGTCGATGCGGCCCAGCAGCGGCGGAATCGCGATGTCCCGCGCTTGCAGCCGTTGCTGGCAGGCCCACTTGTCGCTCATGCAGGCGATGTCGGCCGGCGGGTTGAGATAGTTCGCTTCGCGCGGCAGCGCATCGAGCAGGGCGCGGAATCCCGCGTACCAGTAGTGCTGGTAGGCCAGCTGGCCGTGTTCGAGCGGGCGAGGACGCGGTCCGGATTCGCCGAGCGAGCGCCAGCCGCGATCGATCAGCGCGGTGTGTAAGGCCGGCGCTTCGCCGGGCGATTCGATCTTGACCAGCGCGCGCGGCCGTCGCGCGATCGCGTCCGCCGCCAGCGCCGGCGCCTCCAGCACGCGCTCGTAATGCAATTCCTCGGCCGCGGGCAAGCCGCGCTCATGCAGGGCCTGTTGCAGCCCCCGGATCCGGCGGCTGCCGCGTGGTCCGATCAGCAGCCAACCGTCGGCGGGCACGGGCTACTCGGCTACGGCGACGTAACGTTCGCCGTCGTCCTCGTCTTCATGATCGTCGAGGACGACTTCGCACGGCAGGGCGCGCAGCTTTTCCTGCCATTGCGGCGAGATGTAGTGATGGCTCAGATCGATGCGCTCGATCGCGCCCAGGTGCGGGCTTTCCGCCAACGCCTGCGCGCCGGCGTCGCCGATCGTGCCCAGCGACAGATCCAGCGTGCGCAGCGAGCCCAGCCACGGCTGTTGCGCCACCCAGGCCGCGACCTCATCGCTGATCTGGGAATCGCGCAGTCCCAGATAGCGCAGCCGGGTCGGGTCGATTTCGCCGAGCAGGTTCTGATACGGCGCCAGGCCGCCGTCGAAACCGTAGTCGTCGGTGCCCAGCCACAGTTCCAGATGGTTGAGCGCCGGCAGGGTCGAGCCGGCGATGGCGTCGACGATCTTCGACGGCAGACCGCCGCATTCGATCGCCAGTTCTTCCAATGCCTCGTGCTGGAACGCCTGCAGTTCCAGATTGCTGGAACCGCGGACGCGCAGCGACTGCAATTGCGGGAACGCGGCCAGCAGCGGGTTGTAGGAGGTCTGGATGATCCAGGAGATCTCGCAGTCCTCATAGGTCATGTCGCCGACGAACAAGGCCTGGAGCGCGGGCAGTTGCGCGCGGCGCTCGATCAGGGTGTCGAGATAGCCCTGCGGGCCTTCGTCGTGAGCTTCGCTCCACGGGCCGATGATGAGCGCTTCCAGCGTGGCCGGATCGACCTGCGACAAGAAGCTTTCCAGCAAATCGCGCTGGCTTTCGGCGCTGTCGTAATCCTGGGTCAGGCGGTACACCACGTCGCCGCCGGCGGGCGTGTCGCCCATGGCGAAGTTGACGACGCGTTTGCCGCGGTAGATCTGCGAGTACTCGCCGATGGTCACGTGGGGCTCCTTGCCTGCGTTTGGGTAGCGCGCAGCATACCCAAGGACGGACGATGGTTGTAACCGCTGGAGGTCCGACTGTAGGAGCGGCGCGAGCCGCGACCGCGGCACCTCAAATACGCCGCAAGCATGGCTTCGCGGTCGCGGCTTGCGCCGCTCCTACAGGGGCAGGCCGGGTTCAGACCAGGCCGGTGGCGTAGAAGATCGCGATCACCACGAATACCGCGGCGGTCTTGATCAGGGTGATCGCGAACACGTCCTTGTAGGCCTGGCGATGGCTCAGCCCGGTCACCGCCAGCAGAGTGATCACCGCGCCGTTGTGCGGCAGCGTGTCCATGCCGCCGGAGGCCATCGAGGCCACGCGGTGCAGCACCTCCATCGGAATGCCGGCGGCCTGGGCGTTGGCGATGAAGGTATCGGCCATCGCCGCCAGGGCGATGCTCATGCCGCCGGAGGCCGAGCCGGTGATGCCGGCCAACGCGGTCACGGTGATGGCTTCGTTGACCAGCGGGTCGGGAATCGCCCCCAGCACGTTGGCGACCACCAGAAAACCCGGCAGCGCCGCGATCACCGCGCCGAAGCCGTACTCGCTGGCGGTGTTCATCGCCGCCAGCAGCGCGCCGCCGATGGCCGCCTTGCTGCCTTCGGCGAAGCTGGCCATCACCGGTTTCCAGGCCAGGGCCAGCACCGCGGCGATGCCGATCAGCAACGCGCCTTCGACCGCCCAGATCGCGGCGATCTTGGACACCTCCTGCACCACCGGCGCGGCGTCGCCGATCACCGCCGGATCGAAGCTGTGCTGCTTTCCGTAGGCCTGCGGCAGCCAGACGCTGAGGAGTTTGTTGGATACCCCGACCAACAGCAGCGGCGCGATCGCCAGCAAGGGATGGGCGAGTTTTCCGCCGACGAACGGCGCCGGTTCGTTGAGCAGATTCTGGCCGTAGCCTTCGCCGGCCTTGAGCGCGACTCGGCGGCGCCAGTTCAGATAGATCAGGCCGACGATCAGGATGAACACGCCGCCCAGGCTGCCCAGCACTGGCGCGGCCCAGGTATCGGTGCCGAAGAACGCGGTGGGGATGATGTTCTGAATCTGCGGCGTGCCCGGCAGCGCATCCATGGTGAAGGTGAACGCGCCCAAGGCGATGGTGCCGGGAATCAGCCGCTTGGGGATGTCGCTTTGGCGGAACAACTCGGCGGCGAAGGGATACACCGCGAACACCACCACGAACAGCGAAACCCCGCCGTAGGTCAGCAGCGCGCACACCGCGACGATCGCCAGCATCGCGCGCTCGCGGCCGACCAAACGAATGGTGGCGGCCACGATCGACTTGGAGAACCCCGAGGTCTCGATCAGTTTTCCGAAGACTGCGCCGAGCAGAAACACCGGGAAATACAGCTTGAGAAAGCCGACCATCTTGTCCATGAACAGGCCGGTGAACATCGGCGCGACCAGGCTGGGATCGGTCAGCAGCACCGCGCCCAGCGCCGCCACCGGCGCGAACAGGATCACGCTGTGGCCGCGGTAGGCGACATACATCAGAAAGCACAACGCGGCCAGCACGATCACAAACGCCATCGGTTCGATTCCCTAGCGGACGACGCGGGCGGCATCGCCCGGTTGCGCGCAGTGTCGGCAATGCGCGGGCCGGCGGGGCATTGTCCGAAGGTACAGCTGCCGGGCGTGACCGGCGCCTCATAGGCTGTGCGCCATGACGGGGGAGCTCGCCTCCACCGTCGCTGACGGCCCGTGCGGCTTGCGCCGCGACCGACGACTCGCGCGGCCACGCCGCGAGGTTCGCGGCGGACGGGGCAGGGATGCGACGACAGCGGCGGTGGTGGCGATGCGACTGCATGCGCGCTGCGCCAGACGGGATTGGGGAGGAGAACCGAGTGAAGTTGAGCAAGCAGATTCGACGCCAGGGCTTGAGCCTGGCGATCGCCGCGGCCCTGGTCGCGCCGGCCGCGTGGGCGCAAGAGGCCGCGCCGGATGCGCAAGCCAAGACCCTGGGCGGGGTCACCGTGACCGCGCGCAAGCGCGAGGAGACCTTGCAGGAAGTGCCGGTGGCGATCACCGCCTTCACCCCCGATGCGCTGGACCGGCTCAACATCGAGGACCTCAGCGATCTCGACGCGCAGGTGCCCAACCTGACCATCTATGCCGCGCGCGGTTCCAGCAGCACCATCACCGCCTACATTCGCGGCGTGGGCCAGTCCGATCCGCTGTGGGGCGTGGATCCCGGCGTGGGCATCTACATGGACGATGTCTACATCGCCCGTCCGCAAGGCGCCTTGCTCGACGTGTTCGACGTGGAGCGGATCGAAGTCTTGCGCGGCCCGCAGGGCACGCTGTACGGCAAGAACACCATCGGCGGCGCGATCAAGTACATCTCGCGCGGCCTGCCGACCCAGTTCGACGGCTTCGCCCAGGTGTCGGTGGGCAACTACGGCCAGCTCGACGTCAAGGCCGCGGTGGCCGGACCGATCGGCGGCGCGACCCAGGGCGGCGATGCCACCTTGCGCGGTCGCTTGTCGGTCGCCAGCCTCAACCGCGACGGTTACGGCAAGAACATCGTCACCGGACAGGACGTCAGCGACAAAGAGATCCTCGCCTTGCGCGGCAGCCTCGGCGCCTACGTCAGCGATGCGCTCGATATCCAGTTCGCCTTCGACTGGATGGACGACCAGTCCGGCGTGCGCGGCGCCAGGATGCTCGCTGCGAACCGGTTCGCGCCGGGCACCGCGCCGTTGAACGACCGCTACGACATCCGCAGCGGCATGCCCAACGTCAACGACACCACCATCAAGGGCGCGTCGGCGACGGTCAACTGGCGCGCCAACGAGGACTGGAGCTTCAAGTACGTGCTGGCCAAGCGCGAGTCCGATACCGAAACCAACATCGATTTCGACACCCTGCAGAACAAGATCGCCGACGTGAAGGCGTTCTACAGCGATCAGCAGGTCAGCCACGAGCTGCAGGTCAATTACGACGGCGGCGGCCGCGCGCGCGGGGTGATGGGCGTGTACGCCTTCGACGGCGAAGCCGGCGGCCAGGTGCTCAACAACTTCTTCAACGCCAGCTTCGGCGACACCCAGGGTACGGTCTACACCGATTCGATCGCCTTCTACGGCGACTGGACCTTCGATCTGACCGACAAGCTCAAGCTCGACGCGGGCGTGCGCTACACCGACGAGGACAAGCGCGCCAAAGTGCTCAACCGGGGTTATCGCGATGCCAGTTTCACCGTGCCCAACGGCGCGGTGGCGGCCAACTTCGATCGCAAGATCAATTTCAAGAACACCTCGCCGAAGATCTCGCTCGATTACCAGCTCACGCCCGATGTTCTGCTGTACGGCCTGGCCACGCGCGGCTTCAAGTCCGGCGGCTACAACATCCGCGCCCAGGCCGCGGCGGTGCCGCGCTCGGCCGAGCCGTTCGATGACGAGGTCGTCGACAGCTTCGAGGTCGGCAGCAAGATGGCGTTCTTCGATCAGCGCCTGTTCTTGAACCTGTCGTACTTCTACAACGACTACAAGGACATCCAGCTGTCGGTGTTCACCGCCTACGACAGCAACGGCGACGGCAGCAACGATGCGTTCTTCGGCGATTTCACCAATGCCGGTTCCGGCACCGTGCAGGGCCTGGAGGTCGAGTACCAGTGGCTGCCGAGCGAGCACTGGCTGATCTCCGGGAACCTGGCCTGGCTGGATGCCAAGTACGACGAATTCATGTACGCCGGGATCAACATCGCCGACGAACAGGAGTTCACCAACGCTCCGGAGTTCTCCGGTGCGTTGAACGTGGAATACCGCACCGACCTGTCGGGCGGCGGCAATCTGTCGGCGCGGGTGGGTTACAGCTACCAGAGCGATGTGGTGGCTACCACCGAGATCGTCCGTACCGGCGCCTTGCCGATCACCCAGGACGGTTACGGCCTGGTCAACGCGGGCGTGACCTGGAAAAGCGGCGGGCCGTGGACGGTGTCGCTGCAGGGCAGCAATCTGGCCGACAAGGAATACCGCACCACCGGTTACAGTCTGAATTCGGCGCTGGGCGTCTACACCGGCTTCTATGGGCCGCCGCGTCAGTACACCTTGTCGGTCAAGTACGACTTTTGATTTGGGCGGGGAGGGGTCCGGATCGAGCCTTGCCACCGGCGCACGCTGTTTGGGTTTTTTTTTGGCGTTTTCACCGGTAACTGAATAGGCCGGGGTCCGCCGGATCCTGGTTTTTTCGCGTGTTTGCGCTGCGTTAGTTGGCTTTCGATTGACTTTGCCAAAACAGCTTAATACCGTCCGAGCTTCCCCCGAGGCGAAGGACTCGCTGCCATGGCCATAGACCGCGCGAAACTCAACGAAATTCTGCCCCGCCTCACCAATGGAGCGCCGGCTTCGGGCGAAGCGCCGCTTGCCGATCTGCTGCGCTCGCCGCACTTCAATCGCGAGGAGCGCAACGAAGTGGTGCGCGTCCTGGCCAACGACCCGCGGGCTACGTTGCTGTTCTACGCTAACGATTACCCCCGCACCATCAACGATAATCCCAAGGAAATCGCCTCGCTGCGCGAAGATCAACGGGTGATCGGCGAAGCCTTGCAACAGGCGTTCAAGGACAAGGTGATCGGCACCGACGACTTGGTGCGCATCGCCACTGTCAAGTCGGGCTTCCACAGCGAGCAGAGGTTCATGACCGTGTTGCGCAACGGCGGCGGCGGAACCGACGGTACGGTCGCGGCTTTGTCGGATGTGATGTGGAAGCGCGCGGAAATCCTCAGCGCCATGCCTGGCGCAAAACCCGAGCAGATCCAGCGCGATCGCGCCGTGGCCGCGATCGGCTATTTGTCCGATCCGGACCTGCAGGCGGCCCGACTCGGAAAGCCCGAACCCAATACCGCCGTCAATCCGACCCAGTCCGAGAATCGCCGGCTGTTGTTCGAAACCCTGAGCAGCCACGGCGAAATGCTCGCCAAGGCGAAAGACGGCGTGTTCGTGAGCGAGAGTCAATTTCGCGAAATGGGGCGCGAGGCGGCGATCGCGAACGGGCAGTTGTACGTCTCCCACAGCAAACAGCTGACCGACCGTTACACCGGCGAACTCCTGCAGACCGATACGCTGGCCAAGTTCTACAAGCAATCGATGTTCAACCCCGATACCCACGAGTCGAAGCTGCCCGGCGGCAAGCCGCTCGCCGATACGGTCGCGAGCGCGGTCCAGGGCGTGTCCAATGGGTATCTGGACGCGGCCAAGGCGGCGCCCAAGGGCAGCGATACCCAGAAAGCCGAAATGGGCAAGTTGGGATTCATGACCGCCGGCGTCGAAGGCGGAATCACCCTGGCGCTGAAGGAGTACACCGACAAGATCACCGCGCATGAGAAGGACCGCGATGCGTTCGCCAAGACCTTGGGCACGGTCATCGGCGCGGTGCCGGTGCCGGGTGGCAAGGCGGTCGGAGGCGCGGTCAAGGCCGGCACCGATCCGGGCTTGAAGGCCTTGTACGAATTCATGGTCGATCCGCCTCCGCAACCCGACCTGCGTCTGGGCGATGCGGTCAAGGACACGTTCGAGCGGCGCGCGGTCGGGGTCAGCCAGGATGCGGTCGAGTCGTTCCGCAACGCGCGTTCGGATGAACTGCACGATCTGTACCGTCACTTCAACATCAATCCCGGCGGCTATCGCCCTGTCGATGGCCCGCGCGCGGACGCTTCGCCGCTGGGCGATCATTCTACCGCATTGGCCAGCGCGGGTCCGGACCAGTTGTTCGATCGCCTGGTCGCGGCGCAAAAGTCCGGCGACCCGGTGACGATGGACCGCGCGCTGAACCAGGCCGCCAGTGCCGAAATCAACCGCGACGTGCGCGAACAGGCGGTGGCTTCAGTCGATGCCAAGCAACAGGCCGCGGTGGACGCGCAGCAGCGCGGCGACCAGAGCCAGACCGAGGAGCGCAGCCGTGGTCCCCGCATCGGATGAAGCGCCGATGCAAAGCCAGGAGCTGAAGGAAGTCATCGTCCAGGCCGCCGGCCTGCTCGAGTATTTCAAGCGCGAAGCCGAGGCCTCCGGACAGACCAGCCGCGAGGCCGCCGAACGCCTGGCGCAGGCGGCCGAACTGGGTCCGCGTCTGTTGCGGCAGGCGGCGGACGAGGCATTCGCGCAGGTCTCCGGCAATGCCACCCGGGCCGTGCGCGACGGCGTGCAGGCGCCGTTGGAAACGTTCGAGCGACGCATGCTCGACAACGACAAGCGCATCGCCGCGGCCACCAACGAGTTCTCCAAGGCAGCCGGGCGGCTGGACGCGCTGCAACGTCGTCTGCTGTTGGCTGCGGGTTTCAGTGCCTTGGCGATCGCGCTCGCGATCGCCGCGACCACGGTGGTGCTGTGGCAGATGAAGCAGGAAATCCGCCGCAATCAGATCAGCGTCGAGCTGCTGCGTGCTTACAACAAGGCCGATGTGACCTTGTGCGAGGGCCGTCTGTGCGCGCGCATCGATCCCAAGGCCAAGCCCTATGGCGATTACCTGCCGGTGGCGCCGCGTTGACAACAGGCGGCCCCCTGTAGGAGCGGCGCAAGCCGCGACCGCGACATCACACCAACGACGCCAGCCGGATGTCGCGGTCGCGGCTTGCGCCGCTCCTACAGGGGGCATCCGATCATTGCGTCCAAGGCGGCCATCGCAAGCGGCGGGCGCTGGGCTATGCTCGCGCCGATGCCCGGTCCCGCGCGCCATCGCCGTCGTCCATGTTGAGCCTGAGCGTCGTCGCCCTGGCCAGCCTGGCCTGGCTCGCGCTGATGTTCGGCACCGCGCTGTTCGCCGAACGCCGCCCCAATGTGCTGGCCAAACATTGGCGGCATATCTACGCGCTGTCGCTGGCGGTGCATTGCACCTCGTGGACGTTCTACGGCACGGTCACCCAGGCCGCGCGTTACGGTTGGCCGCTGCCGCCGACGTTTCTGGGCTCGATTCTGTTTTACGCACTGGCGATGAGCTTCATGGTCCGGCTGGTCAAGCTCGCGCGCGAAACCAATGCGACCTCGCTGGCCGACTTGATCGCGACCCGCCTGGGCAAGGACGCGTGGTTGGCGGCGACGGTAACCCTGATCGCCGCGCTCGGTCTGATTCCCTACATCGCCCTGCAGCTCAAAGCGGTGGCGATGAGTTTCGCGGTGCTGACCACGCGCGCCAGCGACGGCGCGTTGTTGCCGGCCTGGCGCGACAGCGCGCTGTACGTGGCGCTGGCGATGGCCGTGTTCGCCATGCTGTTCGGTACGCGTCGCGCCAGCGCGGCCGAACACAATCGCGGGCTGGTGCTGGCGATGGCGTTCGAATCGGTGTTCAAGCTGGCGGCGATGTTGGCGCTGGGCGTCTTCGTCTGGTTCGGCCTGGGCGAGTTGCCCGAACCCGCGATCGCGCCACCGCCCGCGCCGGCGGCGGGCGGTTTCGCACCGCTGGTGCTGCTGGGCGCGCTGGCGATGTTCATCCTGCCGCATCAGTTCCATGTCGCGGTGGTCGAATGCCGCGACGAACGCGATGTGCGCACGGCGCGTTGGCAGTTTCCGTTGTACCTGCTGCTGATCGCCTTGCCGGTGCTGCCGCTGGCCAAGGTCGGCCAGTCCCTGCTCGGCGCGCAGGTGCCGTCGGATCTGTACGTGCTGGCCTTGCCGTTGGCGCAGGGCAACCAGGGCTTGGCCTTGTTCGCGTTCCTGGGCGGGCTCAGCGCGGCCACCGGCATGGTCGTGGTGAGCACGCTGACCTTGAGCCTGATGATCGGCAATCACTGGTTCGCGCCGAACCTGTTGCGCGGCGCGTGGTCGCGCAATCGCGATCTGCGCGGCCGGGTGTTGGCGCTGCGCCGCGCCGGCATCGTCGCGATCATGTTGTTGGCCTGGGGCTACAGCCGTCTGATCGCCGGCAGCGAAGCGCTGGCCGATGTCGGCGCGGTGTCGTTCTCGGCCTTGGCCACCCTGACGCCGGCCTTGGCGTTCGCGGTGTGGCGCCCGCAAACGCCGCCGCGCGCGGCGATCGCGGGCATTGCCGCGGGCTTCGCCGCCTGGGCCTGGGTGCTGCTGGTGCCGATGCTGTTCGAAGCGCGCGGCGCGGCGCCGACGTGGTTGCACGACGGTCCCTTCGGCCTGCATTGGCTCGCGCCGGAACGTTTGTTCGGTTTGACCGGGTGGAGCCGACTCGGCCGCGCGGTCGGCGCCAGCCTGTTCCTCGGCGCGCTGACCACGGTGTTGGTGGCGATGCGCCGGCGCGAGTCGCCGCGCAGCGCGCAACGCGGCCTGGATGCGCAGACCTTGCGCGACGCCGGCCTGCGCTTTCTGCCGCGCGAACGGGTGGCGCAATTGCTCGATGGCGTGGCGCTCGGCGCGCCGGTCGCGGCGGCGGTGGAAGCCGGGGTCGAGCGCGAACTGGCCGCGGTACTGGGCTCGTCCTCGGCGCGAGTGTTGCTGGACGCGGCGCGGCGCGAGGCCGGCCGCGATCTGGACACGGTCGCGGCGATCGTCGGCGAGGCTTCGGCCGATCTGCGCTTCAACCAGCGCGTGCTCGAAGCGGCGTTGCAGAACATGAGCCAGGGCATCAGCGTGGTGGATGCGCAGCTTCGGTTGGTCGCGTGGAACCGGCGTTACGCCGAACTGTTCGGTTATCCGCCCGAACTGCTGCAGGTAGGCCGTCCGATCGCCGAACTGGCGCGTTGGGCGATGCAACGCCTGCCGATGCAGGACGATGTGGAAGCGGCCTTGGAGCGGCGCCTGGCATTCATGCGCGCAGGCACCGCGCATTTGTCCGAGCGCGTGCTCGCCGACGGCAGCATCGTCGAGATTCGCGGCAACCCGATGCCCGGCGGCGGTTTCGTCGCCACCTTCACCGATGTCACCGCGTTCCGCCGTGCCGAGGCCGGCCTGATTCAGGCCAACGAAACGCTGGAGCAGCGGGTAGCCGAACGCACCGTCGATCTGGAAGTGGCGACCCGCGAAGCCGAGCGCGCCAACGAAGCCAAGAGCCGCTTTCTCGCCGCGGTCGGCCACGATCTGATGCAGCCCTTGCACGCGGCGCAACTGTTCACCGATGCCTTGAGCCTGCAATTGGCCGAGCCCGCCCAGCGCGCCACCGCCGCGCAGATCGGCGGCGCGCTGGACGCCACCGGCGATCTGCTGACCGGCCTGCTGGATATGTCGCGTCTGCAGGCCGGCGGCCTGGTGCCGCAACCGCGCGAGTTTCCGCTCAGCGAAGTGCTGGACCCGTTGGCCGCGCAGTTCGCCGCGATCGCCGCCGCGCGCGGCCTGAGTTTCCGTTACGTCGCCACGCGCGCGTGGACCCGCAGCGATCCGCAACTGCTGCGGCGCGTGCTGCAGAACTTTCTCGCCAACGCGGTGCGCTACACCGCGCAGGGTTGGGTGCTGTTGGGCGTGCGCCGCGGCGGCGCGACCTTGTCGGTGCAAGTGCACGATTCCGGCCCGGGCATCGAACCCGCGCAGCGTCGCGCGATCTTCGAAGAATTCCGCCGCGGTCCGGACGCACCGGGGCAGGGCCTGGGACTGGGTTTGTCGATCGCCGATCGGATCGCGCAATTGTTGGACGCGCCCTTGACCCTGCACAGCCGGGTCGGACATGGCACCGCGTTCGGCGTTCGCTTGCCCGCGTTGCGCGCGCCGCAGGCCGTGGTCTCGCCGATGACTGCGGCGCCCGCGCAACGCGGCCTGGACGGTTTGCGGGTGCTGACCGTCGATAACGACGCACAGGCTCTGGCGGCCTTGGGCGAGGTGCTGCGGCGCTGGGGCTGCGTGGTCGAGGCGGTCGCCGACGGAGAAGCCGCGCGCGCGGTCCTGCGCGCCCGGCCGGCTGCGCTGTGGCTGTTCGATTTCCATCTCGACCGCGACGACACCGGCCTGGCCCTGGCTCAGCGCCTGAGCGGGGAGTTCGGCGCGCGGCCTTGCCTGCTGCTCAGCGCCGACAACGGCGCGCAGGTGCGTCAGGCGGTGCACGAGGCCGGACTGTCGTTGTTGGCCAAACCGGTCAAGCCCTTGGCCCTGAAATCGGTGCTGGATCGCTTGCTCGCCGCGGGCGTGGCGGCCCGCTGACTCGGGCGGCGGCTCGGGCGGCGGCCCGCGGCGCGGCGCCGTCGAGCAAGCGAGGAGGTTGAATCGGCCGGCGCTCGCGATGCCGGCGTCAGGGCAGGCTGGTGGCGGTGAAAGCCGGACCGGCGCCACGCCCGAGGTGGCGTGTCGGGGTGGAGAAAATGTCAAGAAAATTTCGTGGTCAAAATTTAGCCAAACCTATTGCAATGCTTATGTCACAAAGCGTTGCGGCCGGTTGCGAGCTCACTGTCCGCAGGTTTGTCCACAGGCTGTGTGGACAACATGGCGCCCGCGCGGTGCCGCCGAAGATGACTCGGATAGGCATCGCAGTGAGGGAAGGTGAGCGGAGCGGTGCGGCATGTGCCAGCGTCGTCGCGTATCGCGTGGATGTGACGAGAATTTCACGGCGTTCGGATTCGAAGCAGCCGGATCTGAAGCAGCTGAACATCGTCGTCCTGGCTGGCGAGCTCGACCGTTCCGAAGTGGCGACGAGCGCTTCAGTGCGAACTCAGTCCTCGATCCGGCGCGCCGGATCGGCCAATTCCAACTCGCGCAGCACCACGCCGGCCTGAGTGCGATTACGCACGCCGAGTCGATCGAAGATCGCCGACAGATGCGCCTTGACCGTCCGCTCCTGCACGTCAAGACGGTCGGCGATCTGCTTGTTGAGCAAGCCTTGCGCGACCAGGCTCAGCACCCGGAACTGTTGCGGCGACAGACTGGCCAGGCGCGAGGCCAGATCGGCATCGCCGCGATCGCTGTGCGTGCGCGCCACCGCCGCGCGCAGCGAAGCCGGAAGCCATTGCTCGCAGGCCAGCACCGCGCGGATCGCGTCGCGCAACTCGTCCAGGCCCGAACTCTTGGGCAGATAGCCCGCGGCGCCGTGATCCAGCGCGCGCCGCACCACCCGCGGATCGTCGTTGGCCGACACCACCGCGACCGCGGTGCCCGGGTACTGGGCGCGGATCGCCGCCAGTCCGGCCAGGCCGTGATTGCCGGGCATGTGCAGGTCGAGCAGGACCAGGTCGATGCCGGGTTCGGCCTCCAGCGCCGCCAGCGCGTCGTCGAGCGTGCCGGCTTCGCGCACCACGGTCTCGGGCACGGCGTCGGCCGCGGCCTGACGCAGCGCGGCGCGGAACAGCGGATGGTCGTCGGCGATCAACAAGGTGGGCATCGGCCAAGCCTAGCAGGCGCGGGCGGCCGCTCCCCGCCGCGACAGCCGCGGCTGTACGAAAGTACGATGAGCGCCGGCCGCCGACTTGTTAGCCTGCTGCAATGAGCGCCCAACCCTTACGCATCGCCGCGGCTTGCGCCGCCGTCCTCCTGTTGGCTTGCGCGGCCTCGCCGCAAGCGTCCGCTCGCGGCGCCAAGCCAGCTGCAGCGAACTCCGCCAAGGATCCCGATTCCATGTTCAGCCAACTTCGCCAGACCGAACACCGCGGCGAAGGCGACGATCTGCTGACCGCCGGCCTGGGCCTGGAAGGACTGCGCGTACCGACGCCGCCAGCGTTCGCCGATGCCGCCCATCCCACCCCGGCCGAATTGCGCCGACGCGCGTTGTGGAGCAACTGGCGCGGCATCGCCGATCTCGCTCCCGGCGGCGGCTACGGAGAGATCTACGGCAGCCTGGCTAAAGTGCCGGGCCGCGAGTTCAGCGCGTTCGCGACCGTGCCCGGCGCCAAGCAGCCGCATCGCGTGCTGGTGCAGGTGCCCGATGGGTTCGATCCGAAACAGCGTTGCGTGGTGGTGACCGCATCGTCGGGTTCGCGCGGCGTCTACGGTTCGATCGCGGTCGCCGGCGCCTGGGGGCTGCCCAAGGGCTGTGCGGTGGCCTATACCGACAAAGGCGCGGGCACCGATTATTTCGATCTCGACGCGGGCCTGGGCGTGCGCGCCGACGGTACTGTGGGCAAGCCGGAGGATGGCGATCTGGCGTTCCTGCCCGACGCGGCGGCGCGCAAGGCTGGCGGCATCGCGTTCAAGCACGCGCATTCGCAGGACAATCCGGAGGCCGATTGGGGGCGCCATGTACACCAGGCCGCGCAGTTCGCGTTGAACACGCTCGACAGAGCATTTCCCGAGCAGGCGCCTTTCACCTGGGCCAATACCCGGGTGATCGCGGTCGGCATCTCCAACGGCGGAGGCGCGGTATTGCGCGCGGCCGAACTCGCCGATGAACCGTGGCTCGACGCTGTGGTCGCCGGTGAGCCCAACGTTTATGTCGAAGGTGCGCGGCCGCTGTACGACTACACCACCCAAGCGGCGCTGTTGATGCCGTGCGCGTTGCTACACAAGCCGCTGGGAGCGATGCCGGTGGCGCCGCCGAGCGGAGACAGCGCGCAGTCGTTCTGCGACAGCGTCACCGACGCCGGCATGCTCGGTGATGCGGCTCGCAAGGGCGACACCGCGGCGCGCGCACAGGCTGCTTACGAGCGCATGCGCGCCGACGGTTGGAGCGATGCGGTGTTGCGCGCCGGTGCTCTGTCGGTCAACTTCGATCTGTGGCGCGCGGTCGCGGCGACTTACGTTTCCGCTTACGGCCGCTACCTCCCGGGCGTGCGCGACGGTGCCGTCGGCGGCCCCGACGAGCCGTGGATACGTTTCGCTTATTCGGCCGCCACGCAGGCCAGCGTCGCTGCGCCCGCCGTACCGCGCGCGGCCAGCGAAGCCGAACGCGCGGCATGGTGGTCCGACGCCAGCGGAATTCCGCCGGGCGCCGGCGTTCAGTTGTTCGGTCCGCTCAAGCCCGCCGACTCGTCGTTGGATGTATTGGCGAGATTGCGCGAACTTTGGACCGGTCAGTTCACCTATCCGGTCCCTTCGATGGATAAGGCATACGCGCTCAAGCTCGCGCAGCAACGCGTGCGCCAGGGCATCGAGCAGACCCGCGCGTCGGTGCCGGACAAGCGCGTGCCGATCGTGGTCGTGCACGGACTCGACGACGGCCTGATCCCGCCGGCGTTCAGCAGCGCGCCCTATGTCGCGATGGCGCGCAAGGCCGGCGCGCAGGTCAGTTACTGGCAAGTGCGCAACGTGCAGCACTTCGATGCGTTCCTCGGCTTGCCGGCGTTGAGCACGCGTTATCTGCCGCTGTTGCCGTATGTGTACGCGGCGCTGGACCAGGTCAACGCGCATCTGGATCGCGGCAAGCCGCTGCCGGGCGATACCTTGATCGAAACCGCGCCGCGCGCGCAGGGGCAGGGCTTGAAGGCGGAGAATCTCGCGATTCCGAAGTGAATCGGCAGAGGCGGGCTTTTCGATTTTTCGTCGAGATCGGATAGCCCAGTCGGGGCTGAAGCCCCTCCCACAAAAGATCTCGAAGCCTCGAAGTCTTTTGTGGGAGGGGCTTCAGCCCCGACGCTTCTGAACGACTGCGCTGGATATCCGCGGCTTTGCGACCTCGGCCCCTTGCGGCCACAGCACCTGCTTTGGCAGGCTGAAGGTCCTGAAGCGGCCCGCTGGCCGCTCGCCACGGACATGAGCGGCTTGCAAGCCGCTCACCACGGAGCAGCGCCGCATGCCGCGTCATTTCTCGATGCTCCGCGAATTCCACCTCGCGGACTGGTTCACCCTCGCAAACGCCTTCTGCGGCACCGGCGCGATCTTCGCCGCGATGCGTTTTCTGCAGGAAGGCGGCGTGCGCGATCTGATGATCGGCATGGCGCTGATCCCGCTGGCCTTCATCTTCGATGCACTCGACGGGCGCGTGGCGCGTTGGCGCAAGTCGTCCTCCACCCTGGGCCGCGAGCTCGATTCGCTGGCCGACGTGATCTCTTTCGGCGTCGCCCCGGCTGCATTGGCTTACGCCTGCGGCCTGCAGGGCGGTTGGGATTGGGTGGTGCTGAGCTACTTCGTCGGCTGCGGCGTCAGCCGTCTGGCGCGCTACAACGTCACCGCCGAGGCGCTGGCCGGCGATGAGGGCAAGGTCAAATACTTCGAAGGCACGCCGATCCCGACCAGCCTGTTGCTGGTGATCGTGCTGTCGATCGCGGCCTGGCAGGGCGCGATCGGTCCGGATCTGTGGCTCGGCGGCGTGCGCATCGGGCCGTGGCTGTTCCATCCGCTGGTGCTGATGTTCGCCCTGTCGGGCTCGCTGATGATCAGCAAGACCTTGCGGATTCCCAAGCCCTGAACCCGCAAGCCCGCGCGATGTGACCGCCGCATCTTGCGCAGGCACGCCGCGGCGGGCTCGCGAGGCGATCAACATCGCCGCGCAACGCGCCGTTGCTATGATCGGGGCAAACCCTGGAGGCGGCGATGGCGAATTTCGGTTTCGGCTCGAACAACCCCGGCGATTTCGGCGCCGGTTTCAATGCGCAGGACTTCGACCGGCTCGCGCGACAGTACTGGGGCGCATGGGGCGAAATGATGCGCAACGGCGGCGGCGTGCAGCAACCCGCGCAGTCGTCGGTTCCGGGTTGGAATGAAGCGCTGAACTGGTGGTCGCAACTGGCCAAGGGCGGCAGCCCGCAGGTCGAGGACACGCTGGACCGTTTCAACAGCCAGGCCCGCGGCTGGTTCGGCGAAATCCAGAAACTTGCCGCGCAGTTCGCCGGCAGCGGCGCTTCGGCCGGCGATATCGCCGGCGCCTGGAAACAAGCCCTCGGCGGCGGCGCGGCCAATCCCTTCGCCGACGTGTTGGGCGCGATGCGCGGTCCCGGCCAACAGGATTTCAGCCGCTGGGCCGAACAGATCGGCCCATTCCTGGAGCGATTGCAGAACGGCGGGCAATCGCTGCTGGGATTGCCTACGTTCGGTTTCGCGCGCGAGCACCAAGAGCGCGTGCAACAGCTGGCCCAGGCGCATATGGATTACCAGAAACAAAGTCAGGCCTATAACGCGTTGATGGCCGAAGCCGGCCAGGAAGCGTTTTCGCGCTTCGAAGACAAGCTCGCCGAACGCAGCGAGCCCGGACGCCAGATCGGCAGCGCGCGCGCCTTGTTCGATCTGTGGATCGACGCGGCCGAGGAAGCCTATGCGCAAATCGCGCTGTCGCCGCGTTTCCGCGACGCCTACGCGGCGCTGGTGAATTCGCAGATGCGTTTGCGCGCCGGCGTGCAGAAGGAGATCGAACAGGCCAGCGGCCAGTTCGGCATTCCGACCCGCACCGAGATCGATGCTGCGCATCGCAAGATCGTCCAACTCGAGCGCGAACTGCGCCGGCTGCGCGATGAGTTGCACAATCCGCATCCGACCACGCGCAGCGCGCAGCCTCAGGTCACGCCCGAATCCACGCCCGAATCCACGCCTGAGTCGGCGCCCGAACCGCGCGCGAAACCGGCGGCGAAGAAAGTGACGAAGAAGGTGACGAAGAAGGCCGCGGACAAGACCGCCAAGCCGCGCCCGGCCCAGGCCGCCGCTGCCGCGCCGAGCCGGTCCAAACCGGTCGCCGTGGTATCGCGCACGAACGCCGCGAAAAAATCCACGACGAAAACCGCGATCGCGCGCCCGCAACCGCCGTCCAAACCCGTCGCCGCCGCGGCCGTAAAGCCGCGCAAGACCGCCAAGCCCGGAGCGCGCTGAGATGACCGCACCGATCAATTTCAGCGCCGAATCGCTGGCGCAAGAAGCGATGGCCGCGCAACAGAAACTGCGCGCGGGCCTTGATTCGTTGCGCGAGGTCGGCGACATCGATTACGGCGCGACCCAACGCGAGGAAGTCTGGCGCGACGGCAAGGTCGTGCTGTACCGCTTCCGCGGCGACAAAGCGCCGACCGCGAAAGTGCCGTTGCTGATCGCCTACGCGTTGGTCAACCGGCCGTACATGGTCGATCTGCAGGCGGACAAATCCATCGTCCGCGGCCTGCTCGAACGCGGCCAGGACGTCTACATCCTCGACTGGGGATATCCGGACCGTTCCGATCGCTATCTGGAACTGGAGGACTATATCCAGCGCTTTCTCGGCGGCGCGGTCGATCACCTGCGCCGCGAATACCGGGTGGATGCGATCAACCTGCTCGGCATCTGCCAGGGCGGGGCGTTCTCGCTGTGCTATTGCGCGCTGAACCCGGCCAAGGTGCGCAACCTCATCACCATGGTCACGCCGGTGGATTTCCACACCAGCGACAACATGCTGTCGAACTGGACCCGCGGCCTGGACATCGACCAGTTCGTCGACACGCTCGGCAACGTGCCGGCCGATGTCATGAACTGGTGCTACCTCACGCTCAAGCCCTGGCGTTTGTTCGTGCAGAAGTACGTGGGCCTGATCGACATCCTCGACGACAAGCGCGCGCTGGAGGATTTCCTGCGCATGGAGAAGTGGATCTTCGATTCGCCCGACCAGGCCGGCGAGGCGTTCCGTCAGTTCATCAAGCAGTTCTACCAGGGCAACGGCTTCGTCAACGGCGGCATCGACATCGGCGGACGCGCGGTGGATCTGGGCTACCTCGACATGCCGGTGCTCAACATCTACGCCGAGCAGGACCACCTGGTGCCGCCGGCCGCATCCAAGGCGTTGGCGGATCTGGTCGGCAGCAAGGACTACAGCGAGTTGTCGTTCAAGGGCGGGCATATCGGCATCTATGTTTCCGGCCGCGCCCAGCGCGAGGTGCCCAGTGCGATTCACGACTGGTTGACCCAGCGCTCGCGCTGAGCGGTTTCTTCCTCGCGCTTGCGTTGTCGCGGTTCCTTGTTGCCGTGCGCGAACCCTCAGGCGCTCACCCCAACCCCTCTCCCGCAAAGCGGGAGTGGGGCTCAAGAGAAATGCGGGTAGGGGCGCAATAACGGTGCGAATCGCCCGATCGCGTCTCGACCCGCCGGTTCCCGCCAAGTAGTCTGGATTTCCCTTGATCGCCGGAGCCGCCGCATGCGCCGAATTCTGACGCTGTTGCTGATCGTTGCATTGACCGCCTGCGCTGCGGCGCCCGGCAGAGATTCCGCGGCGAACGCCACCGCGCCCACGCCGGCAGGCACCGCGCCGCGCGATTCGCGCGAGTGGGAGCCGACCGTCCAGGCCTGGGAGCAAGAGGACGCACGGGTAAGGCGCATGCCTGGCAGCGTGGTCTTCGTCGGCAGTTCCTCGATCCGCCTGTGGTCCACGCTGAGCGAGGATTTCCCGGGCACCGCGACGATCAATCGCGGCTACGGCGCCTCGCGCGTCTACGATTCGGTCTACTACGCCGACCGCATCGTCAACGCCTACCAGCCGCGCGCGGTGGTGTTCTACGCCGGCGAGAACGATCTCAACGAAGGTCGCACGCCGCGCCAGGTGCGCGACGATTTCGTCGCCTTCGTGCGCCGCGTCCAGGCCGGCACGCCGAACGCGCGAATCGCCTTCGTTTCGATCAAGCCCAGCCCCTTGCGCGATCCCATCCTGCCGCAAGTGCGCGAGGCCAATTCGCTGATCCGCGACTACATCCGCGGCGCCCGCGGCGTCGACTATCTCGACGTATTCACGCCGATGGTCGACGACTCCGGCGCGCCGCGTCCGGAGCTGTTCGTCGAGGACCGGTTGCATATGAACCGCGAGGGCTACGCGATCTGGGTGCGCGTGGTCGGCGCGTGGCTGGGCAAGCTTTAATGTCGCGATGAATCCGATGTCTTGCTTCGCCATCCGGCCCCCGTTGCGCTCGCTGGCCGCCGCGGCGTTGCTGCTGGCGTGCGCCGTCGCCGCGGCCGCGCCGTCGGCGCAGGCCGAGCGCGAGACCGAACAATTGATCCAGGCGCTGGGCCAGTCCGGCTGCCAGTTCGAGCGCAACGGCGGCTGGCACGATGCCGTCCAGGCCCAGGGCCATCTGCGCAAGAAACTGGCGTACCTGCGCAAGCGCGGCCTGGCCGATAGCGCCGAGCTGTTCATCGAGCGCGCCGGCAGCCAGAGCAGCCTCAGCGGCAAGCCGTACCGGGTGCGCTGCGGCGACCGTCCGGCGGTGAGTTCGGCCTCCTGGCTGCAGGCCAAACTCGTTCAGCTGCGCGGCGCCCGGGCGACGCCGCCGTCACCGTGACGCGATAGACTGGTCTAGGTCTCTCGACGCCGCCCGGAGAGCGCACGCATGACCAGCGCCACTCGAACGCTCTGCCGTTCGCGCCACGACCGCATGCTCGCCGGGGTCGCTGGCGGCATCGCTTACCGCCTGCGTTGGAATCCGGTGTTGGTGCGCGCGGGCTTGGTGGTGTTGGCCCTGGCGACCTTCGTCCTGCCGGTGGCGCTGGCATATCTGATCTTGTGGCTGCTGTTACCGGAAGAGGGCTGCTGACTGACTGCGTGGCTGCGAATCGCCGGTGCCGCTCTCGGCGCGGTCTGGACCTCGCCGGTGACCGCGCTGGGGCTGCTCGCCGGTGTCCTGGCGATGCCGTTCGGCGCGCGTCCGCGTTGGCGCGGCGACGATCTGGCCCTGGTCTTCCATCACTGGCCGTGGGGGCCGGGCGGGGCGATCACCTTGGGCAACGTGATCCTGCACACCGGCGCCGATCTGGACTCGCTGTGCCGCACCTATGCGCACGACGCCGGCCACTGCGAAGAGCCGCCGATCAAGCTCGCCGATCACGAACGCGCTCACGTCTATCAGTACATGGTGCTGGGACCGTTGTTTCTGCCCTTGTACCTGGCTTGCGGCGGCATCAGCGTGCGCAACCGTTTCGAGCGCGCGGCCGATCGTTACGCGCAGACCGGACGCGGTTGGTGGCCCTGGTCGAAATGAACCCGGCCGGCCGCGTCGGCTGAATACGCCGCCGGCGCGGATTCAGGCGCGCGGCTTCGCAACCGATCACGAAAATTTGATCCTCGGCTAACGCCGCCGGCGCTAGCCTGCTCGCGTCGGAGAAAAACCAACAGGCGCGAGCCCGATGCAATCGCTCCGACAACGGAAGGCCCGGACACCCGAAGAACATCTTCGAGGCCTGGGCCTTCTCATTGTGTGTTCTGAGAACACGCAGCTTGTGCGGATTTCACGTCAATCGAAGTGGGATTGCATATCGGGTGATGACAAAATTCGTATCAAGTAAGTAACCGTTGCGTATTCGTTACTTACGGACCTGCGAACGCACCCGACTATTGCGTCGATGAGCTTCGCACTCGCGCACTATTCGGACTCCTCTGCGGCGATCTGTCGCATTTGCAGCGATATGGATTTGATCAAATAAGCGAACCCGACGACGCAATCGTTTGCGATCGATCGGCGATGCAGGCGCATCGCCGCGCGAGCACGAACGCGATTGCAAGTCGCTCGGGTACATCGCGCGGCGGTGACGCGCGGTGGTTCGCATCGAATTCAATCTTCTTCAAGGAGTTTCAATGAAAGGTATCGCAATCGCATTGGCCGGCCTGATGGGTCTGGCCGCGCTGCAACCCGCGCAGGCGCAGTTTTCCATTCCCCACGGTCCGTTCGCGAACTCGCAGGCGGTGGCGGCGTGGTGGAACGCGAACAATTCCAGCAGCGTCAAGACCCAGGTCTTCTACAACGGAAAGAAGATCTATCAGCGCCTGGAAGGCTTCAATCCGCCGATCATCGTCAAGTACTACCAGTGCAATCAGACCAACGATGTACGCACCCTCTGCGGCCATTCGCTGGACGCCTTCACCACCTCCGATGCGGTGGTCGATCGCATCGACACCATCAACGGTGCTCGCCCGGCGCTCGCCGACAGCGACATCTACCTGGATAACGTGTTGGTGCGGCCGCTGACCGTTCCCGGTCCGGTGCCGCCGGATAAGAAGTACTACCTGATGACCTGCAAGGGCGATGCCAGCATCCTCGAACCGGCCGGCAACACGTACTACCGCGTGCGTGGATGGACGCCGACGTTCAATCCGGCGTACTTGGGCCACTGTTATCCGGTGATGTAACACCCAGCGGGCGCGGACGGCGAGTTTCTCGCTGCGCTTATCGCAGTCGTGCGGCATCGAGTTTCGCGTCGAAAGCGTGAACCGGGCCCGGAGATCGAATCGCGGTCTCCGGGCTTTCTCGTGGCCATGAGCCGTTCGGTCCCGATCCTGCGAGTTCCTTGAAGTCCCTGTCACGCCGATGGCTTGACTGAATGTAGCCGCAGGCTTGTGCGCACCGCTGCGCATCGGCGGCTCAGACGGCGCGCTTCATTCCCGCACGAGGCGCAACCGGGCGGCGGTTTCGCCTGCGGCGATGCCGTTGGGGCCGTAGCGGCGCTCGATGAAGTCGATCGAATCCTCGCCGATCAGCACGATGCTGCTGCAACGCGTTCCGTAACGTTCGCCGAGCACGAACGGCGGCGACAGCATGCGTTCCAGTTCCAGGCCCACGCCGGTATCGGGCAGCGCGTCGTCGGGCGCGAGCGTGGTGTCAGCCATCGCCGCAAGCAGCATCGCCAGGCCCGGATCGTTGCTGCTGGGCGCAGCGTTGGCGTCCGCGCCAGCGTGCGCGGGCGTTTGCAACGAGGCCGGCGAATCCAGCCACGCCGACAAGGCGCGCGTGGCCAGGCCGCTCTTGGGCCAGGGCGCATCGAAGGCGCCGTTGGACATGGCATGCACGCCGGGTTCGACCGCTCGCGCCTGAAACTGCGGATGATTGCTGCCGAACATCAGTTCGCGGCCGTCCCACAGCATCAGATTGAAACGTCCGAACTGCATCGCATCGGCGCGCAGGCTTTGCAGATAGTCGGCCGCGGACATCGCGCCATGGATGAAATCTCGCACCAGCGCACCGCGCGAGCGCGGCGCGGTTTCCAGATTGCGGCCGTCGCGTACGTTGGTCACCGCGGCCAAGCGGCCGCGGTCGGACAGCATCAGCCAACTGCCGCCCTGCAACAGATCGCGGCCGCCGAAGGCGTGCGCATCGTCGGGATCGGCGGCGGCCGGCGCGGTCGGCCGTTCATGGGCTTCGTCTCGATTGGCGATCAGCGCCAGCCGATAACGCGGATGGTGTTGCCAGGCGAGGGCGATCAGACACATGCCTGGATTCTAACCAAGCCGGACGGACCTGCGGCGGCTGAACCTGGATCGTCGAGCACCGAATGAGCGGCGCACGCGCTGCGTTGCTCACAAGCCGGCGCCGCGCGCAACCGGCAGGCGGCGCAAATGCCGCAGGACCAATGGCAGGTGTGATGCGCGCGGCGTGGACATAATCTGGCCATCGTCTCAACAGATGAGATCGCTCCGCTGTCTGCTACCTGGCTCAGACGGGGAGACGCAACCGATGAATCGTGGTGCCAGGATGTTGCTGCAGTTGTTCGCGCCGGCCTTGGTCGTGGCCGTGGGCGGCGTGATGGCCGGAACGCTGTTGCTGGAGTCCGGCGCGGCCTTCGCCGATGCGGCGGCCGCGAGCGACGACTACGCGCTGATCGCGCGTTCGCTGCAATTGGGCAGCGCCGGTGTCGGTGCGCTGATGACGATGCACTCGTTCTGGCGTTTGTGGCGATGGGAACGCGGCATGGAACCGCAATGCCCCTGCGGCGGCTTGTTGTCGCGGCCCAGTGCTGGTCGCGATGGTCGCAGCCGCCGTTGCCTGGGTTGCAGGCGGGATCACCCGGAGAACTGAATCATGCTCGCTACTGCCGCCGCTATCCGATGCACTGTCGCCGCATGGCCGGTTGCGGCGGCGGGGCGGCCGTCGCACGGTGCGGCGCCGATACGCAGTATCGACGAACGCCCGGTGTTCGACCGCGACGAAGCGGCCTTGTCGGTGCCGCCACCGCGTCCGGCCGCGCAGGCCGATGAGCCGCATTGAACCCGTCGCAGGGCGGAGCCGCGAGGGCGGGCGGGTGCCGGTGCGAGGCGGGCAAAAATCTTCGCCGATTGCCTCCAGGGGGCAGACTCGTGGCCGATGGTCGGGTACAATGCGCGACCCGCTGCCGGAGTGGCGGAATCGGTAGACGCAGCGGACTCAAAATCCGCCGCCCTTAAAAGCGTGTGGGTTCGAGTCCCACCTCCGGCACCACAACGGGATTCCACAGTAGCCCCGGGGCTTCCGGAGCAAGGCCAAAGCCTGCAGAAATGTGGGCTTTGTCGTTTCTGGCTGTCCGCATCGTCCCGTTGCAACCCGCCCTACGGGGGGGCCGGCGACCGCGAGGCTGTACAACTGAACGCGACCGTGGTGCACCGGTGGCGCGCGGACGGTCGCAACGCAGTTGGGCTGAAGGCGGCCGAAGTCCCGACTTTGCATCGGTAGCCTTCATCGCGCTCGACGTACAGCCCGGCGCATAGGTCCCCATGCGCGACACTCGCCGCGGTAGAAAACCTGCTCGGGCGGTCTGCGCTGCCTGCGTCAGTGGCCGCCAAACTCCGCGACCTTGCGAACGCCTTTGGAAATACTCCACAAGGAGATGCACAAGCCGTCGCAGCTTTCTTCGACGAGCATGTCAGGCAAGTCGTCGCCGTCGAGATCGAAGTACTTCGTGGGCTTGGCTGGAATCATCCCCTGGTATGCATACCTCCCATTTTCATTGACAAAAACGTAGTGCCGTTGCGCGTGGTAGTAGCCGGCGACATCCTGCACCACGTTGCCCGGCACAACGATGGTCGTTCGCCCTTTATCCGAGACAGACACCGCTGTTGCGGAGGCGAGCTTCAACTGCTTCCGGGGCAGACGCAGGCGAGGCTTGTCGGTGTCGATCACGGCCTTCAGTGCCGCCTGCTCATCGGGCATGATCGCCCTCGTGTTCCAGCGAGTGGTCCGCGTGGGCTTCAACGAAAACATCCCGAACTGATGCGTATCCGATTTTGGAATCGGGCCTTTTACCGTGACGCCGACGGCATGAAAGGGATCCGAACTATCGAGCGGGTACCAGTCCGCCTTGCAGGTGTACCGGGTGTTCTGTTGAAACTTGTAGACGGGAAGGCCGCTCTTGCAATGCTCGGTCAGTCGGTGGGAGTTCGCGCGCTTGTCGAAATAGACGGAAACCGGTTCGGCTTGGTCCGCGGGCGAAAGCCATGCAAAGAACAGATCCGGACGCGTGCTTTGGCTCTCCTTTTCCATCCCGGCAATGGATGATGCCGATGCGAGACAAAGTGCCGCGCAAACAGCGTAGTGAACACAGGATTTCATCGCGGCGCTCCCTTGCGGTTGTTACCTGAATCTTCGGTCTCGGGCCAGAACCATACGCGTACCTCAAGGAGGTCCTGCGGCGCTCTTATTTTTACCCGATCCGCTCGTTGCAGGTGAGACCGCCGGTTCGACAGGCCGTCGGTGGACGGATCGTCGCGTCGCGTCCCAGGGCCGCCGCATCCTTGCGGGGATACGTTGGTGTCCTACCAGCCGGGAAGGGCTGCCGTACCTGCTCGGCGCGATGAGTCGCGCACTTTTCCGATGTTTAGACGTCCACAGGGAACCGATCGTCCCGAGCAGTTCCCGCCTGGCCGGCGGTAATTGGTACAGTGCGGCGTCCCGCAAGAAGAGCGTGCCCATGACCGATATCGCCCGACCTTTGCACAGCGCCTATGTGCTCGCGGTGCCCGATGCCGAAGTCACCGCGACGTGGTGGGAAACCCGATTCGGCTTCGAACGCTGGCTGGAGCCGCCGGGCTGGGTGTTCCTGCGCCGCGGCGCCTGCGATCTGCGCCTGGGCAGTTGCCCGGGTGCCCTGTCGCCGCGCGAGATCGGCGATCACAACTACTTCGGTTACGTCGTGGTCGATGCCATCGATGCCTTGTTCGAACAAGCCCGCGCGCGCGGCTTGGGTTCGTTGGCGCCGCCGCACGACCAGCCCTGGGGCATGCGCGAGATGTTCGTGCAGACGCCCGACGGGCACCGACTGGTGTTCGCGCAGGAGATCGCGGCGCCCACGCGCGACGTCTGAGCGTCCCGGGTGCGGGATGGACGCGGTATGGGCGATGCCGGGCAGCGACGCTCCCGAGTCGCGGATCGATGACCGACTACTGCTTGACCGCCACTGTTTCCGTGCCGAACATCCGACCACAGCCCTGAGCCGGAGCGCTCGCGCCCGGTCGGGCGACCTTACGATAGAGGCACATGGACGCAGCCATCTTTTCGCTCGCTTTCGCCATCGCGGCGTTCGTCGTCTTCGCGCTGTTCAAGCCTTTCGACAAACGCCTGAGTTTCGGCGTCGGCATCGCCTTCGCCGTGTATCTCGGGCTCGACGATCTGGTGACTGGGCTGGCTTCCAGTTCGGCGGCCTTGGATCCCTTCGGCGGCCAGTGGAACTGGGCCGGAAAGCTCTACAGCCTGATTCTGGCCGTCGCGGCCGTGCTGGCGCTCAGGATCAAACCCGAAGCGGTGGGATTGACGCTGGCGCAAAGAAATCTCCAGCCGTGCCTGATCGCGCTGGGGTTGTTCGTGCTGTGGGGCTTGGGGCTGGGGTTGCTGTTCCGGCCTGGAATGCCGTCGGCGGAGACGCTCGCGTTCCAGGCGACGATGCCCGGATTGTCGGAAGAGCTGGTTTATCGCGGCGTGGCGCCGGCGCTGCTGCTGGGATTGATCCGAGGCCGATCGGGCGAGCAGGGCATGCCCTGGGCGGTGATCGGCATAACCGCCGTCGTGTTCGGCCTTTGGCATGGGCTGGGGTATTCGGCCGGCAAGTTCTCGTTCGACGCCATGTCGGCCTTGTTTCCTTTCATCGGCAGCATTGCCGGCGGCTGGCTGCGGTTCAAGAGCGGCAGTCTGCTGTTTCCGTTCCTGGCCCATTCGGTGGCCAATCTGGCTTTTCACCTCAGCGCGTACTTGGTGAGCTGAGGCTGATGGGAACAGCGGCGTGGTCCGGCTTCAGAACCCGCCGTAACGCGCCATCGCTGCGGCGCAGACCAGGATCACCGCGACCAGGATCAGTTCGAAGCGGATAAGCAGGCGCAAGGTGCCGACCTCGTGCGTGGGCGGCAGGAAATTTGGGTCGGCCTTGAGCGCTTTGCGCCAGCGCAGGAAGCGCACGGTCGGCAGGATCGACAGCAGGCCGACCAGGATGAAGGCGCCGAACTTGGCGTGGAACCACGGGTTGTGATCGTAGAAGTCGAGGCCTTTGATGCCGTACATCACCCGCGCGACACCCACGCCCAACAGCATCAGCGCGCTGATGCCGTATCCGGCGTCCAGCCCGGCCAGGCGGCGCAGCACGGCCGCGTCGATCGGCCCGCGCAGCAGCACCGATTCGGCCACCAGCATCGCGATCAGGGCGAACACCAGCAGGTGGTGGACGGCGGCGAGCAGCAGGTCGGTCAGCATCGGCGAACTCCGGGCGGCGGCTGGGAGGGAACTGCAGTGGCGCGAAACACCGCGCTTGGCCACGCGCGCGCCAACGCGCTGGTCGCCCGCGAACGAGCTAACTGCGATCGGGATTATCCGGATTCGTGCGTAGTTGCGTACTGACCGATGTCAGTGCCGACGGCTTGACGCACCGGGCGAAGGCCCGGCGCGATGCGGTCAGGCCGCTTCGTCGGTTTCCAGGGCCTTGTCGACCCGGCGGAACCATTCGCCTTCGCGCGGGACGAACATCGAGCAGCACTCCATCGGCGCCTTGTAGATGTGCAGCGACACCGCGACGGAGTCGTTACTGGCATTGCGGATGGTGTGGTACTCGTGCGGCGGAATCAGGCTGCCGGCGCTGCCGGGTCCGGCGTGCATGCCGCCAGCGGCGCGGAAGCGGAAGTTCTCGCCGTTGCGCTCGAGCAACTCGTACTGGGTGATTTCCAACTCGCCGTCCCACACGCCTTCCACGCACCACAAACCGCTGTGATCGTGCATCGGCGTGCCTTGGCCCGGGCCCCAGGTCATCGCCACCACGCTGTAGCCCAATCGCGGGCTGCGGTAGAGCTCGCGGCGCGCGTAGTGATCCTGGATCGGATCGAACACGCAGTCGGGCAGGTTGACGTCGCGGTCGCGGATCATCTTGCACAAGGTGTTGCGCAAGGCCGCGGTGACCACGTGTTCGTCGCCGGCGACGACGGCGGCATCGATCGCGGCGACCAGTTTGTCGTGGCCGGGGAAGTCCAGGTCGGGCAGGGCGTCGGTGGCGTTCATGCCACAGATTCTACGCCTGTCCGCAGCTGCGCGAGAAATCCGCCGACCGCGGGGCCGAAGCGGGCGATATCGACCAGGAACGCATCGTGCCCCTGCGGCGATTCCAGCGGCACGAAGCTTGCGTCCACGCCGCCGGCGCGCAGGCCCTCGGCGATTTCCTGCTGCTGTTGCAGCGGGAACAGGATGTCGGTGTGGACGCCGATCGCCATGGCCTTTTCGAGCCGGATCGAGGCCAGCCCGCGCCGCACCTGTTCATCATTGTCGAGGCCGTCGGCGTCGCCGCAGTAGTCGCCCAGGTCGAACCAGTCCATAGAACGACTGAGATACAGATAACAGTTAGGGTCGAAACGGCGCACGAAACGGCGGGCATGGCCCTCCAGGTAGCTTTCGACCTCGAACTCCAGGCCGAAGGGCTCCTCGTCGGCGCGGTCCGAATCCAGCCGCACCCGGCCGAAACGCCCATCCCATTCCAGCGCCGAACGGTAGGTGATCACGCCGAGCTTGCGCGCCATGCGCATGCCCGACTCGGGGTAGTGGGCGTCGTCGTAATGGCCCTGGTTCCATTGCGGGTCCAGGCGGATGGCTTCGCGCTGCAGCGAGCGGATCGCGATCGAGAACGGCAACGCGCGCGCCGCGCCGGAAATGTTGATGTGCGTGCGCGCCAGGCCGGGATGGCGCACCAGCAGCGCCAGCGCGGTCATGCCGCCCATCGAGTTGCCGATCACGCAGGCCAGGCGTTCGATGCCGAGGGCGCGCACCACGTGCGCGGCGGCATCGGCGCCGTCTTCGATCGACAGTTCCGGAAATTCCAACCGGTACAACTCGCCGCTGGCCGCATCGATCGAGGCTGGGCCGGTCGACCCCTTGCAACTGCCCAGCGAATTGACGCAGATCACGAACCAGTGGTCGCTGTCGATCGGCTTGCCCGGGCCGAGCATGGCCTCCCACCAGCCCGGCTCGGGGTTGCCGGCGTTGGCCGCGGCATGCGCGTCCGGCGACAGGCCGGTGACGATGAGGATGGCGTTGTCGCGTTGCGCGTTGAGTTCGCCCCAGGTCTCGAAGGCGATGCGCGCGCCGTGCAGCGCGCCGCCTCGCTTCATCGCAAACGGCGAGGGCAGGTCGATGTGACGGGTGCCGGGCGGAATGAATTCGGTCATGCCTTGCTCGTGTGGCCGGCGTTGCCGGCGTCCTCGGGTTGAAGTGATGGTGCGGCGATCCAGCCTAAACCATCGTTGCGCACCGTGATCGGGATCGGACTTGCGTTTGCATGCGGCAGATCGGGCTGCCGACCGCAGTGTTGTCGCGAAGTCTCTTGTGGGAGGGGCTTCAGCCCCGACGATCGGAGCGGTGCAACTTTCAGGTAGCGCGCGGCGATCGGAGGCCGTCGGGGCTGAAGCCCTCCCACAAAAGTGGTGTGGCATCCGCCGCACGCGCAGGAACGCTGGCTTACTCGACCACGCGATCGATCACTACGGTCACCACATCCTTGCCGTCGGTGCGTACCGTGACCGGCTGCGAAGTCAGATCGCCGCTTTGCGGTATCGCGTTGCCCGACGCGGACACGCGCGCCAGCACTTGCACTTGCTGGAGCTGCGAAAGCTTCATCGTCGGCATCGGGCTGTCGCCGTCGTCGAGGGTCACCTGCAGCGGCAACGCCGCGGCGGGATGTTTTTCGACCGCGACCGGCATCGGCGGGCCGGCCACCTGGCGCGCCAGCACGAATACGCTGGCGTTGGCCGGCAAGCGCGCCTTCAGCGCGGGCGCCAACTCGACCTTGATCTTGAGGCCGCCGCCAGCGGCCGAAGCGGTCGCGGCGACGCCTGCGGCCGGCGCGGACAGCGCTTCCAATCCGGCTTCCTGGCGCGCGCCGTTGATCTGTTCGAGCAGACTGGTCGCGGTGTCTGCGTCGACCACGTTGAGCAACGGTTCCCAGGTCTTGGCGGCCTCGGCCGGCTGTTCGGCCTGACGCTGGGCGATGCCGAGGAACCAACGTGCGCGCTGATGCATCGGCTGCTGCTGCAGCGCGTGCTCGAGCATGCTCACTGCCTGCGCGTCGAAGCGACGCTCGCGGGTGGCCAGCGCGCGCGCTTCGGCGGCCTCGGCCAACAGATCGGGATTGTCGGGCGCGAGCTTGACCGCGCGCGCATAGGCGTCGCGCGCCTTGGCGCCCAGGCCCTCGGCGGTATAGGCGCTGGCGAGCAGGCGCCAGCCTTCGATCTGATTGGGGTCGCGTTCGAGTTCGGCTTCCAGCTGGCTCACCGCTTCGGCCAGCGTCTGCGGCGCGCGGAGTTGCTCGGGCTTGAGTGCGTTGGGCGTGCCGACGATCAGGTACAGCCCGACCGTGGCGATGGTCAACGCCAAGCCCAGACCCACGCCCAGCGCGGGTCGCGAGCGCCACAACGGCGCCAGCGCGTAGCCGAGCACGAACACCACCAGCGCCGCGCCGACCGCCACAAATACCACCGTGGGGGTTTGAGTCATCGTTACCGCCATCACCACTCTTGATCCTCGTCGTTGGGCGCGGCCTGGGCCTGCGCGGGCGTGCCGCGCGCGCGGATCACCCGCGCCAGCACGAAACCGCCGGCCAACAGCACCAGCGCGGGACCGAACCACAACAGCCAAGTCTTGGATTCGACCTGCGGACGGTACAGCACGAACTCGCCATAACGTGCGACCAGGAAGTCCTTGATCTGCGCGTCGGTCTTGCCCTGGCGCATCAGATCGAGCACTTCGCGGCGCAGATCGTGGGCGATCTGGGCGTTGGAATCGGCCAGCGACTGGTTCTGGCACATCACGCAACGCAGTTCGGCGACCATCGCGTGGAAGCGGCGTTCTTCCGCGTCGCTGGTGAAGCTCAGCGGAGCGGGGTCGTTGGCGGGTTGCGCGGTCAGCGGGGCGCTGACGCTCAGGCTCAATGCGATGGTCAAGGCGGCGCCAGCGATCAGGCGCCGGGCGAACTGCGAAAAAGCAAATCCTCCCTGCCTCCCTTTTTTAAAGGAGGGAACAGCAAGAGCGTCCGGGGTGATGCGTACTCGCACAACGGGTTCCCCCCTTTGCAAAAGGGGCGACAGGGGGGATTTGTTTTTCCCGCCCAGCTTCATCGCGATTTCTCGATATCGGACAAGATCGGCAGCAGTTCGTTGGCGATGACCTTATCCGTCAGCGGCCCGACGAACTTCCAGCGTACGATGCCGCGGCCGTCGACCAGGAAGGTTTCCGGCGCGCCGTAGATGCCCCAATCGATCGCCGCCTTGCCTTCGTAATCGGCGACCACGACGAAATAAGGATTGCCGTACTGCTCCAGCCAGCGCATCGCGTCGGCGTGTTCGTCCTTCCAGTTGAAACCGATCACGCGCAGGCGCTTGGTTTCGGCGAAACGGGTCAGTACCGGATGTTCGTCGCGGCAGGCCGGGCACCAGCTGCCCCAGACGTTGAGCAAGTACGGCGCACCGCGCAGATCCTGGGTCGACATCAGGCGGCCGGCTTCGTGCAGCACCGGCAGCGAGAACTGCGGCGCCGGCTTGCCGATCAGCGGCGAAGGCAGTTTCTCGCGATCGGGATTGCGGCTGAGCCAGACGCCGGCGCCCAGCAGCACCGCGAGTACGGCGAAAACGGCCAACGGCAGCCAGCGACTGTTGTTCATGTGCGGTCTCCATCGAGCGCATCGACGAGCCCATCGCCAGGCGATGAACTGTCGTTGTCGCGGTAACGCTTTTCTTCCCAGAACGCCGTCGGGCCATCGGCCATCGTCGCTGCGAACGGATCGGGCTTGGGTGCGTGCGCATCGTGCGCGAGTTTCGGCCGGAACCGCCGATCCGTCGCCGCGACGAACCCGCCCAGCATCATCAACAGCGCGCCGAGCCATATCCAGCGCACGAACGGCTTGATATGCACGCGAACCGCCCAGGCGCCGTCGCCGAGCGGTTCGCCGAGGGCGACGTACAAGTCGCGGGTAATGCCGCGCGCGATCGCCGCTTCGGTCAACACCTGGCCGCCGCTGACGTAGGCGCGTTTCTCCGGATGCAGCACGGTCAGCACCTCGTCGCCGTCGAACACCGTGACCGTGCCGTAGTCGGCTTCGTAATTGGGCCCGACGCTGTGCTTGACGTGATCGAAGCGGAACGAATAGCGACCCAGGTCCAGGCTCTTGCCCGGCGCGAGCGCCACTTCGCGCTGCACGCTCAGGCCCTCGACCAACAACGCGCCGATCAGGAACACCGCCACGCCCAGGTGCGCGAGCGTCATGCCGAGCATCTCGGCGGTGAAGCGGCTGCCGTTGCCGCGCAGTCGCGTCCACACGAAGCGCAAGGTTCCGGCCGCGACCCAGACCGCGCCGCCGACGCCGGCGGCGACCTTCCACGGGCCCTGCGGGGCCAGGAAATACGCGGCGATCGCCGAGCCCAGCGCAAGCCCGGCCCACGGAATCAACATCGCCAGCGGCTTGGACGCTTGCTCGCGCTGCCAGCGGAACAACGGCCCGAACGGCAGCAGCAACACCAGCGGCGTCATCAGCAACACGAACATCAGCGCGAAGTACGGCGGGCCGACCGAAATCTTGCCCAGGTTCAGCGCATCGGCGAGCAGGGGATACAAAGTGCCCAGCAGCACCATCGCGCAGGCCGTGGTCAGCAGCAGGTTGTTGGCCAGCAGCAGGGTCTCGCGCGAAGACAGTTCGAACGGCTTGCCCGGGTCGGCTTCGCTCGACGGCACGCGCAGCGCATACAGCAGCAAGGAGCCGCCGATGACGATGCCCAGGAAGATCAGCACGAACAAACCGCGCGAGGGATCGGCGGCGAAGGCGTGCACGCTGGTCAGCACGCCCGAGCGGACCAGGAAGGTGCCCAGCAGCGACAGCGAGAACGCGGCGATGGCCAGCAACAAAGTCCAGCCGCGGAAACTGCCGCGTTTTTCCGTGACCGCTTGCGAATGCAGCAGTGCCGCGCCGGCCAGCCACGGCATGAAGCTGGCGTTTTCCACCGGATCCCAGAACCACCAGCCGCCCCAGCCGAGTTCGTAATACGCCCACCACGAACCCAACGCGATGCCCAGGGTCAGAAACGCCCAGGCGACATTCGTCCACGGCCGCGTCCAGCGCAGCCAGCGCGCATCGACCTTGCCGTCGAGCAGCGCGGCGATGGCGAAGGCGAACGGCACGCTGAAGCCGACGTAGCCGACGTACAGCATCGGCGGATGGATGATCAGGCCCGGGTCCTGCAGCAACGGATTCAGATCGCGGCCCTCGTTCACCGCCGGCAGCAGCCGCGCGAACGGATTGCTGGTGAAGATCAGGAACGCGAGGAAACCGATGCTGATCACGCCCATCACCCCGAGCACCCGCGCGATCACCGGCGCGGGCAGGGCCTTGGAAAACTTCGCGACCGCGCCGGTCCACAGCGCCAGCACCAGGGCCCACAGCAGCAGCGAGCCTTCGTGCGCGCCCCACACGGCCGAATAGCGATACGCCATCGGCAACAGCGAGTTGCTGTTTTCGGCGACGTAGCGCAGCGAGAAATCCTGCGCGACGAAGGCCTGGGTCAGGATCACGAACGCGAAGCCGATCAACAGCAATTGCGAATACGCGGCCGGACGCGCGATCGCCATCCACGAGTCGATGCCGCGGTGCGCGCCGAGCAGCGGCAATGCCGTCTGCACGATCGAGATCAGCAAGGCGAGGATCAGGGCGATCTGGCCGAGTTCAGGCAGCATGGGGTGTCGCCTTGTTGCGGGGCTTGCGGTGGTTGGCGGCGGTTCCGATAACCGACGAAAGAGGGAGTCGGCCTGGACCCTCCTGATGCGTAGAGATCATTCGTGCGGCAGTCACGGCGTGAGTATTGGCAGCGCGCAAGTTTCCGCCTTCGGCATGGCGACACAGACCTTCGTGTGTCACCTCGTCCCGTCCCTTTGAAAAAGGGAGGCAGGGGGGATTCGCTTTTGCTCCAACAGCGAAATAGATCAACGCGGAGCCTCCGCCCCGCCCGGCGCGGCGACATCGTGCTTCTTATGCGCCTGCCCCATCTTGTCGGCGACTTCCTTGGGCATGTAGGTCTCGTCGTGCTTGGCGAGGATTTCCTCGGCGAGGAAGACATCGCCCTGCATGCGGCCGGTCGCCACCACCGCCTGCTTCTCGCGGAACAGATCGGGCAGGATGCCGCTGTACTTCACCGGCATCTCCGCGTCGCCGTCGGTGACCCGGAAGCTGGCATCCATCGAACCGGGCGCGCGTTGGAACGAGCCGGCCGCGACCATGCCGCCGAGGCGGAAGCGCGCGTGTTCGCCGGCTTCGCCGCGCAATATTTCGCTGGGGGTGTAGAGGTAGGCGACGTTGCGCTGCAGGGCGGTGGCGACCAGCGCGGTGGCCACGCCCGCGGCGGCGACCAGGCCGAGCACCCAGAGCAGACGGCGGCGGCGGGTAGGGTTCATCGGCTCAATTCACTGTTGGGACGGCGCGCCGCACCGCGCGTCGCGCGCATGCGCGCATTGCGCAGCTCGCGGCGGATCTGCAGCCGGCTGGCGATGAAATCCCAGCCCAGCACGAGGACGAAGACCGCGTAGGCGGCAATGACATAGTTGCGGTATTCCATCAGCGCGCATCCTCCGCGGCTTTGCCGGATCCGGTCGCGGTGCCGGCCAGATCGGCGACCCAGGCCTTGCCCTGTTCGCGGCGCAGATTGTCGGCGCGCGCACGCGTCAGCAGCGCGCCGACGAACCACAGCTTGGTGCCGATCACCATCCAGATCAGCGGCGCCAGCATGCTTGGGTCCATGGCCGATTTGCCCAGCAGGCTGATGGTCTGGCCCTGGTGCAGCGAGTTCCACCACACCACCGAATAACGGATCACCGGCAGCAAGGCGACGCCGACGATGGCCAGCAGGCCGGCCGCGCGCGCGGCGGCGCGGCGGTCGTCGATCGCGTGGTACAGGCCGATCACGCCCAGGTACAGGAACAACAGAATCAACTCGGTGGTCAGGCGCGGATCCCAATCCCACCAGGTGCCCCACATCGGCTTGCCCCAGATCGAACCGGTGGCCAGGGTGATCAGGGTGAAGCCTGCGCCGATCGGCGCGCAGGCCATGGCCAGGATCTCGCACAGCTTGATCCGCCAGATCAGCGCGATCGCCGCGTACAAGCCCATCAGGCCGTACACCGCCATGCTCATCCATGCGCTGGGCACGTGGATGTAAAGAATGCGGAAGCTGTCTTTTTGTTGATAGTCGGCCGGCACCTGGAACAAGGCCCCGTACAGGCCCCAGGCCATCACCAGCAAACCCAGCCCGTAGCCCCAGACCGCCCAGCGCGCGGCGAAGCGGTCGAAGTAGGGCGGCGAACCGAGTTTGTGAAACCAGCGGACGAGTGGATTCATTCAGTGGTTCGTTCGAAGGTCTTGGCGTCTGGGTCGCGAGCGGCCTGGACGGTAGGGGCGCGGCAGCCGGGCTGCCGCATGGGTCAGTACCTTGAGTTCCGACTATGCGGCCGCGCCGTCAGTTCAGCGCGATGCGGATCGCCGCGGCCGCCGCCAACGGCGCCAGCAGCAGCGCCACCACCAGACCGGCGGCCAGCAACAGCAAAGCGCCTACCGGGTCCAATCCCTGGGCCGAGCGGGCCACGCTGCCCGCGCCGAATACCAGCACTGGAACGTACAACGGAAGCGCCAACAAGGCCACCAGGATACCAGAGCGCCGCATCCCGACCGTCAGCGCGGCGACCACCGCGCCGAGCAGGCTCAGCAACGGCGTGCCCAACGCGAGCGACATCAGCAGCACCGGCAACTGTTCGCGCGGCAGGTACAACAGCTCGCCCAGGAACGGGGTGGCGATCAACAGCGGCAATGAAGTCGTGGCCCAATGCATGAACGTGCGGACCGCCACCAGCCAGCCCAGCGGCACCGGCGCGAGCATCCATTGCTCCAGCGAACCGTCCTCGGCATCGCCGCGGAACAAGGTGTCCAGCGCCAGCAGCCCGGCCAGCAGCGAAGCCAGCCACAGCACGCCGGCGGCGACTTTGGCCAGCGCGGTCCGGTCGCCGCCCAGGGCCAGCGCGAACAGCATCACCACCAGCAGCGCGAACAGGGCCGGCTGCAGCGCATCGCCGCGGCGGCGCCAGAGCAGGCGCAGGTCGCGCGCGAGCAATGCACGCGCCGAGCCGATCAGCCCAGGCATGGCCGCGCCGTCGCCGGGCGACTTTGGGTGCGATCCCGCCGACGCGTTCATACCACCTTCTCCATCACCAGCAGCCGCGTACGTACCGGCGGTGCCGCATATGCGCCATGGGTGGTCACCAACGCCGCGCCGCCCTCGCGCAGATGCGCCTGGACCATCCGGTTGACCAGCTCGATGCCTTCCAGATCCAGGTTGGCGTAGGGTTCGTCGAGCAGCCACAGCGGTGCCGGCGACATCCACAGGCGGGCCAGCGACAGCCGCTTCTTCTGGCCGGCCGACAATTGCCGGGCCAAGGCGTCTTCGTAACCGGCCAGGCCGACGATGGCCAGCGCATCGGACGGCAACTGGCTGCGCCGCCGGCCTTGCAGGCCGCACAGGAAATCCAGGTTCTCCAACGCGCTCAAGTCGGCCTTGAGCCCAGGCAAATGGCCCAGGTAGGCGATCGCGCGGGCGCGCCGGGCCGGATCGGAGCGGTGGCCGTCGAGTTCGACCTCGCCGTCCTCGGCGCTCAGCAGCCCGGCCAGCACCCGCAGCAACGTGGTCTTGCCGGCGCCGTTATCGCCCTGTACCAGCAAGGCTTCGCCTGCGTCGACGGCGAAGTCCAGCGGACCGAACACCGGCTCGTCGTTGCGGGTAAAGCGCAGACCGCGCGCCAGGAGCAGCGGGGGAGCGGAGGGTTCGGAAGGCGGCATCAGGCTTGGACGGACGACCGACGGGGCCGCGGGACCGGCATTTTATGCGAGTCGCCGGGGTCGTGAGCGTTGGGCTCGGTGCTGGGCTCGGTGAAGGAGGGCCGATGCTTCTCCTCAGTCGTAGCGAGCCCGATCGGCTCGAGCCTGCAGCGCGGTGGGGAGATCTCTTGTGGGAGGGGCTTCAGCCCCGACGCCTTTCGTTGCGGTTGCGGTCACCGATCGAAAAGCGTCGGGGCTGAAGCCCCTCCCACAAAAGGTCTCGTACCGGCATCGGTATCGGCGGTGGTGTGCGGCAACGGCAGCCCGGATCAAGCCGAAAGCCGCCCCGGCCGCCTTCGGTCAGCCCGAATCCGCCACCCAGTCGGTGTGTTCGCCCGGTTCGGCATCCGCCGGCCGCGCGATCAGCATCCGCAGCCGCACCGGCTCGCCGCGGCGCCACGCCAGCACGCCGGCCTGGCCGAAATCGCGGGCCAAGGCGTTGGCGATCGCGTCGTCCAGATCGGCCAGCAGCCAGCCCGGCTCGCGCCACTGGCCGGCTTCGTCCTGGGCCCAGGCGGCGTGGCGTTGCACTCTGGCTGCGTCCAGGCGCGCGACCAGGCGCTCGTCGGCGGCCTGATTGGCGCTGTCCGAATGCGGTTGCGAAGCCGGGTTCCAGGCGCTCACGAACAGATAGCGGGCGGCCGGCCAGTAGGCTTCCAGGTCGCGCGCGGGACGGCCGACCCGCAATGGCAGCGCATCGCCGTCCAGGGCCACCGCATACTCCGCGGCGGCGTAGGCCAGGGCCAGCTCGGCGGCATTGACGACCTGCAGTTCGCGCATGAGGGCAGTGTCCTGGGGCGGTCGCGGCGGTGCAAATCGCGCCGACGGGCGGGGCCGGCCACCGCAGTGGACCGGCCCGATGTCGCGCTGTCCAGCGCGGCGCCGTCATATTCATATGTCTTCGCATCATCCGGCCACGGCCGCGTGCGGTCTCACTGGGCGCAACTGACATTCCGTACACTCTGCATCCCCGCAGGCCTTCCGTTTCCAAGCCATGACGCTAGCCACCAAGCTGCCGAAAGTCGGCACCACCATTTTCACCGTGATGTCGCAACTGGCGCTGGAGCACCAAGCGGTCAACCTGGGGCAGGGCTTCCCGGATTTCGACGTGCCGCAGCGCCTGGTCGAAGCCCTCGGCCGCGCCATGCGCGAAGGCAAGAATCAGTACGCGCCGATGACCGGCATCCCGGCCCTGCGCCGGGCCATCGCCGCCAAGACCGAGCTGTGCTACGGCTATCTCCCCGACGCCGACAGCGAAGTCACCGTGGTCTCCGGCGCCAGCGAAGCGATCTTCGACGCGGTCCAGGCGGTGGTCCGGCCGGGCGAGGAAGTGATCGTGCTCGACCCGTGCTACGACAGCTACGAGCCGGCGATCGACCTGGCCGGCGGCCGCGCCGTGCATGTGCCGCTGGACCCTCGGACCTTCGCCGTGGACTGGGACCGGGTGCGCGCGGCGGTCACGCCGAAGACCCGTCTGCTGATGATCAATTCGCCGCACAACCCGTCCGGCGCCATGTTCGATGCCGACGACATCGCCCGCCTGGGCGAACTGCTCGACGACACCGGCCTGTGGCTGCTGTCGGACGAGGTCTACGAACACATCGTCTTCGACGGCCGCCGCCACGAATCGGTGCTGCGCTACCCGCAGCTGCGCGAGCGCGCCTTCGTGGTGTCCAGCTTCGGCAAGACCTACCATTGCACCGGCTGGAAGATCGGCTATTGCATCGCGCCGGCCGGTTTGTCCGCCGAACTGCGTAAAGTCCATCAGTACAATAGTTTTTGCAGCTTCGCTCCAGCACAGTGGGCGTTCGCGGAGATGATCGAAGCTGAGCCTGAGCACTATCAACAGCTGGGATACTTCTATCAGGACAAGCGAGATAGTTTCCGCGAGCAACTATTGACCACGCGGCTCAAGCCCTTGCCGGTCCCGGGGGGCTATTTCCAACTGGTCGACTACTCGCAAGTCAGCGATATGAACGACGCCGACTTCTGCCGTTGGCTCACCGTGGAAAAGGGCGTCGCGGCGATCCCGCTGTCGCCGTTCTACGAGTCGCCACCGGAAGGGCAGCGCCTGGCGAGACTGTGCTTCGCCAAGAATCGGGCCACGTTAGATGCCGCTATCAAGAGGTTGGTCTCACTTTAATTGCATTCTTGCGATGGATATCTCATACCCACTTGTCGTAAGCTTCAGGTTCGGACTACTCTTTGGGTACGAGTGTCACTAGCGCTCGGAAGAGTTAGTCGATAGTAGGGGGAGTTCATGGACAGAACGAACATCGTGAGCCGTGCATCCGGCGTGGCCATGTCGTCGCGACCCGGCACAAAGCGGGCTGACGTTACGCACCCGCGCGCGCAAAGCGTGTCCTTTGTCTCAGTTTGGTCGGCCTTTGCTTGGCCGCCTCAATTCCGATAACACCGCAAACACGGTGCCATGCGCACGTGGCCGAATACGCCCGCGCCCAGGCACCGTCCGGACGACTGCGGGTACAAGATCAACCTATGGCAGGGGAAAGCGTGAGAAATTCAATTGCAATCAGCCCGCGTCTGTTGACCGCGATTCTGCTGGCGGTGGCGCTGACGGGCTGCGGTACTCGCCCCGCGGCGGACTTCGGCGGCCGTTGGAAGCCGGTGAACCGTTACGCCGAAATTCCCGACGAGATTCCGCTGCACAAGTCGTACGTGTTCTACCCGTCGCCGATGGACGGCACGCTCAAGAACATGCTCACGCGCTGGGCCAAGGATTCGAACATGAAGCTGGATTACCAGCACTATTCGGATTTCACCCTGCACCAGGGCGTATCCCAGATCAACACCACCAGCCTGCCCGACGCGGTCGCGCAGCTGAACACCGCGTACGGCGGCCACGGTGTGGTCATCGCGCGCGAGGGCGACCAGATCGTGGTGCGTTCGGCGGTTTCGGCACCGGCCGCGGCGGCGCCTTCTCCCTGATCGTCCGATCGTCCGCGCCGGCGGAGACATCGCGCTGATCGGGTCCGGATCCGATCGGCGCGCCGCGAACTTCCATCGTTATGGATGCAACATAGATGTTCGGAAAAAAGAACGTAACTCCGCAGGTGGAAAACGCCGTCGCCAAGGCGGTGAATTTCGAGGTCACCGTCGCCGATCTGGCGCGGCGCAGCGAGAAGCGCGCGTGGATGGTGGCCTTCGCGTCCATCATCATGTCGCTGATCCTTGCCGGCGGTTATTTCTACTTCCTGCCGCTGAAGGAGAAGGTGCCGTACCTGGTCATGGCCGACGCCTACACCGGCACGGCCACGGTCGCGCGGCTGCGCGACGACTTCAGCCAGAACAGCATCACCTCCAGCGAGGCGATCAATAAGAGCAACATCTCGCACTTCGTGATGGCTCGCGAATCCTTCGATTACTCGCAGATCGGCGACCGCGATTGGGCGACGGTGTTCGCGATGGCTACGCCGTCAGTGAGCAGGTCCTACGAAAACGTCTTTTCGAAACTCAATCCGAACAACCCGATCACCCTGTTCGGCAAGAACAAGACGGTTCGCGTACGCATCCTGAGCATCCAACTGCACGCCGGCGACGGCGCTACCAAGACCGCCTCGGTGCGTTTCCAGCGTAGCCTGTTCAGCAAGGAAACCGGCGGACAGACACCGATCGACAGCAAGATCGCCGCGATCGAGTACACCTACAAGTCGAATCTGAAGATGGACGACGCCAACCGCGTCCTCAATCCGATGGGCTTCCAGGTCACCAGCTACCGCGTCGACAACGATTACGCGCCGTCGCCGCCGATTGCGCCGGAGTACCCGGTGGGTTCGGCGCCGGCCACCGCGGGCGCCACGCCTCCGGTACCGTCAATCGATCCGGCGACCGGCCTGCCGGTTCCAAGCGCGACGCCCCCCGCGCCCACGGCGCCCGCGATCGACCCGGCCACCGGCCAGCCGATTCCCGGCGCGGCTCCGGCTCCGGCCGCGTATCCGCCGGGCACCGTGCCGCCGCAACCCGGCGTCGCCCCGCAACCCGGCGTCGCGCCGGTCCCGAATCCCGCCCAGCCGGCTGGCACGCCGGCGGCACCTGCACCCGCACCGACCGGTACTGCGAATGGAGTCAGCACCCGATGAACTGCTTGCGTAAACACAGTCTGATCGCCCTATTTTTGTTGGCGGTCTCCGGTCTGGCCTTGCCTGCCTCGGCGCAGGTGGTACAGGAGTATGAGTACGAGGCCAACCGCATCTATCAGGTGCGTACCGGCTTGGGTATCACCACTCAGATCGAATTGAGCCCCAGCGAAAACATCCTCGACTACAGCACCGGTTTCAGCAGCGGCTGGGATCTGAGCCGTCGCGACAACATCTTCTATCTGAAGCCGAAGAACACCGACGTCGACACCAACATGATGATCCGGACTACGACGCACTCGTACATCCTGGAACTGAAGGTGGTGGCGACCGACTGGCGCGTGCTCGAGCAGGCCAAGCAGGCCGGCGTGCAGTACAAGATCAAGTTCGTGTATCCCAACGGCACCGAGTTCTCCAAGGCGCAGGAAAGCACCGCACAGGTGAGCACGGAGTTGAACACGACGCTGGACAAGAACCGCGTCTACAACTTCGATTACCAATTTTCCAGCCGCAAGAAGCAATCCTGGCTGGTGCCCAGCAACGTGTACGACGACGGCCAGTTTACCTACGTCAAGATCAGCGGCCTCAAGAACTTGCCGACCGGCAATTTCCCGGCGGTGTTCGGACGCGAGCGCGAAGGCAGCGAAGATTTCGTCGTCAACACCACGGTCGAGGGCAACACGATCGTGATTCACGGCACATACCCCTACTTGATCATCCGTCACGGCAATAACGTCGTCGGTCTGCGCAGGAAGAAGCAGAAATGAGCCAGAACATGCCTCCCAATCAGCCGGGTCAGCCCGACAACGGCACTCCGCAGGAAGGCGGCAGCTACGGCTACGCCGGCTCCAATCCCTATTACGGCCAGCAAGGCGGTGGTGGCGCGGCCGGTTCGCCGGATCTGGACGCCAACGCGCCGATGCTCAAAAGCACCGACGTGCAGCGCCTGAATCGAAAGGCGTTGTTGTTCCTCGGCGGAATCGTGCTGCTGTTGCTGGTCGGCGCATTCTTCCTGCTCAAGAGCGCCACTTCCGGTGACGATGAGCCGAAGAAGGTCGACGAAGAAGTCGTCAATGTGCCCGAGGCGCCGGTAGGCACCCAGCCGCCGCCGTTGCCGCCGTTGCCGCCGACTCCGCCGGACCCGATCGATGTGGTGCAGTCGCCGTCCGCACCCCCGCCGGCTTCGTCGCAGGATATCGCCGCGGCTCAAGGCGAGCAGCGCGACCGCGGCCCGTCTCTGCTGGAACGCCGCATGCTGGGCGAGGGTGGCTCGAACCAGGGCAACCCCGAGGACGCAGGTGTGTCGGCCGATCAGCAGTACATGGCGTCGCTGATCGCCCAGCAGCAGGGCGGAGGACAGGCAGCGGCGGCCAAGCCCGACCGAGAGATCGCTTCGGCGCAGCCGCTGTACAACCCCGATACGCTGTTGCTGCGCGGTACCTACATCCGCTGCGTGATGGAAACCCGAATCGTCACCGACATCCCGGGCTTCTCGTCCTGCGTGGTCACCGAGCCGATTTACTCGGTCAACGGCCGCCGCCTGCTGTTGCCGAAGGGCTCGAAGGTCTCCGGCCGTTACCAGGGCAATGCTGGCGACCTCAAGCGTGTCGCCGTGTTGTGGGATCGCATCACCACGCCGACCGGTCTGGACGTGAACATGGCAAGCCCGGGTGTCGACAACCTCGGCGGCGCGGGTGTTCCGGGCCAATACGACGCGCATTGGGGCAGCCGCATCGCCTCGGCGCTGTTGATCAGCCTGATCAGCGACGCCTTCAAGTACGCCGCGGCCGACAACGGCCCGGAAAGCACCACGGTGACCAACGGTGGCACCGTGATCACCCAGCCGTATGAAAGCAACACCGCGCGTGCGATGGAGCGTCTGGCCAACCAGGCGGTCGACAAGAGCGTGAACCGTCCGGCGACGATCACCGTCAATCAGGGTTCGATCGTGAACATCTACGTCGCCAAGGACGTGGACTTCTCCTCGGTCCTGCGCTGAGCGGAACAAGGCAAGCACTGGCAATGGATTCAGACAATTCACCGATAGCACAGGTTTCCAACGACTTCCTGGAGTATCAGTACCAGGTACTCGGCATCCTGGAGTACATGAGCTCCCCGGATGTCACGGAAATCTGCATCAACCGGCCGGGTGAGCTGTACCTGGAAACCCGTGCCGGTTGGCAGCGCCTGGAAGTGCCGAGCCTGAATTTCGAGCGGGCCCGGCAGTTCTGCACCGCGGTGGTCAACGAGAGCAACACCGGGCAGCGCATCACCGATGCCGATCCGGTGGTCTCGTTGACCTTTCCGACCGGGCAGCGCGCGCAGTTCGTGATTCCGCCGGCCTGCGACGCGGGCAAGGTCTCGATCACCATCCGTCTGCCGTCCAAGCACAACAAGACCCTGCAGCAGTATCAGGAAGACGGATTCTTCGAGCAGATCCTGGAGACGACCGCGTCGGTCAGCGAGCACGACCGCGAGCTGCTGGAGATCCGTGCCCAGCGCAACTACGCCGAGTTCTTCAAGAAAGCGGTGCAATACAAGAAGAACATCGTCGTCGCCGGCGCCACCGGCAGCGGCAAGACCACCTTCATGAAATCGCTGGTCGGTCACATTCCCGACTACGAGCGCCTGGTGACCATCGAAGACGCCCGTGAGCTCTTCATCACCCAGCCCAATGTCGTGCACTTGCTCTACTCGAAAGGTGGACAAAGCACGAGCAACGTGACGGCCAAGAGTTGTATGGAAGCCTGCCTGCGCATGAAGCCGGACCGGATCATCCTGGCCGAGTTGCGCGGCGACGAATCCTTCTACTTCATTCGCAATTGCGCGTCCGGTCATCCGGGGTCCATCACCAGCTGCCACGCTGGCAGCACGGCCCAGACCTGGGACCAGCTTTCGCTGATGGTGAAGGCCTCGGCCGAGGGGTCCGGCCTGGAGTTCGCGGTGATCAAGCGCTTGTTGCAGCTGACGATCGATATCGTCGTCCACATCAAGGCCCATGCGGGGCAGCGCTACATCACCGGCATCGACTTCAGTCCGGAGCGCCAGCTGGCCGCGAACTGACGGCGGCGGGCGGGGTGTCGTTGACAAAGCTGGCTGGAACGTGAATGATTATGTCGGCGATTTGGGTTCGCAGCCTTGTCGCTATCCGTTTTATAATGGGAAGGACACAACGCCAAGGCTGGCGCAGGGGGGGACTAGGGAATGTTGCCCGGTATTGAACTGACAAATTGCACGGGCTTGGCGGTTCCGCACGAAGTGATGCATCACGTCGTGCGCGTGGAATCGTCTTTCAATCCCTATGCCATCGGCGTAGTGGGTGGCCGTCTGGTGCGCCAGCCCAAGAACCTTCCCGAAGCCGTCGCCACCGTGCGCATGCTTGAGCGCCGCGGTTACAACTTTTCCCTCGGCGTCGCCCAGGTCAATCGCTACAACCTCGGCAAGTACGGCCTGGACTCCTACGAGAAGGCCTTCGACGTCTGTCCGAACCTGCAGGCCGGCTCGCGCATCCTGGCCGAGTGCTACACGCGCTCGCAGGACTGGGGCAAATCTTTCAGTTGCTATTACTCCGGTAACTTCACCACCGGTTTCCGCCACGGTTACGTGCAGAAGATCTATGCGTCGATGCGCGGCAGCCAGGCCGGCGCTTCCGGCGTCGAGGCCATCGCGGTGATCGGCGATCCCAAGCAGCCGTCCACCGGCGCTCCCAAGATCGCGGCGATGGCTCCGGCGGTCTATGCGCCTGCTCGCCGCAGCGCGTCCTCCCGCACCGAGGCCCTGATCGCCTCGCGCGTGCGCGAGCCCGATACCGCCGCGACCCAGGCCGCCGCCTCGGCGGCGATGCTCGCCGCGGTCGCTCAGCCCTCAGCCAACCTTATCGCGAACCTGCCGATGGCCGCCGCCGCTCAGCCGGCGCCGATGGCGCCCAGCATGGCCGCGGCCGTACCGCAGTTGCAGCAACCGGTCAGCGTCTCGCTGATGCGCGGGCCGGCGGCCAATGCGCCCGCGCGCCCACCCGCGCAACCGCCTTCGCAAGGCGACCAGGCCTTCGTTTTCTAGTCGGCCGCTTCAGTTGCATCCGTGTCCTCATTTGTACCCGTATCGATCCAAGCGTTTCCCCTCCACCGACGCGTCACCCACGTACCTAGCTCGACTTCGCCCACAACGAACAGAAGGGATATCTCATGAACTCCAACGTTTACTTCAAGAACTTCCTGTCGGCTTTCGCCATGGCCACCGTTTTCGTCGTCATGTTGATGCTGCCGGAAGTCAGCTTCGCGCAGACGGCTGAGACGCGCGTCGGCGGCTTCCTGACCAAATTGAACGGCCTGCTGAACATTGCCTCGGTCGCGATCGTCACCATCGCGGTGATCTTCGCCGGTTACCAGATCGCCTTCGCTCACAAGCGCATCGCCGACGTCGCTCCGGTTCTGATCGGCGGCTTCCTGATCGGCGCGGCCGCGCAGCTGGCCAAGATGGTCATTCCGGACAACGTCGGCTCGGAAGTCAAGTCCGGCGCGATGATGGCGATGTCGCTGCTGCAGAACTATGCATAAGAACGTGCTGTTCCGGGGCTGTACGCGCCCGCCCATGTTTTTGGGCGTGCCGTACGTCCCGTTCACGTTCGGAGCGGGCGCCTGCCTGCTGCTGACGTTCTACATCGACATGTTCTGCATTCTTTTGTTGCCGGTCGTGATCTTCATCATGCGTCAGATGGCACGTCGCGATGAAATGATCTTCCGCCTGCTCGGCTTGCGCCTGCAGTTCCGCATGAAGATGCGGAACCTGCAGCAACACCAGGGTATGTGGGTGTTTACGCCCAACTACTATCGCAATCCGGGCGACAAGAAAGGCTGATGCTGACCGCAGCCGCCATGCGCCCCGCGCATGGTGGCTGCAACCGGCTTGGGGCGTCGCGTTGACGCCTCATCGCCGGTAGCGATACCCGATTCGTTCCCATCCCTACGGATACGCCACCGACTTCATGTTCACGCCCGATACCCCCGTCAGCGAGTTCATACCGCTGTCCACGCATGTGGCGCCCACCGTGCTCAAGACCACCGGTGGCGATTTCCTGTTGGTGTGGCGCCTGGGCGGCTTGCCGTTCGTCGGCCGCGAGGAGTGGGAGCTCGAACATCGTCATAACACCTTCAACCGCCTGCTGCAGACCCTGCGCGCGCCGGATTTCACCAACGTGGCGTTCTGGGTGCACGATATGCGCCGCCGCCGCCGCATCAGCACCGACAACAAGTTCGGCCAGATCTTCAATCAGGACCTGTCCGACGGCTACTTCGCCTCGTTGTCCGCGCAGAAGCTGATGCAGAACGAGTTGTACCTGACGATGATTTATCGCCCCATCGTCGGCAGCAAGCGATTCTCCGAAAAGGCGACCGACACGCAGCGTCTGCAGGATCTGCAGGACGAAGCCATCAACAAGACCCTTGAACTGGCCGGCAACGTCGAAGCGGTGATCAAGGACTACGCACCCATCCGCCTGAGCATGTACGAGGCCAAGAACGGCGTCGTGTTCTCCGAGGCGCTGGAATTCTTCGGTTACCTGCTCAACCGCCTGGATGAGCCGGTGCCGGTGCTCAACGCGCCGGTCTATAACTACCTGCCGGTGAGCCGTCTGACCTTCTCGGCCAAGTCCGGCGATTTCGTCGTCACCACGCCGACCGGCGCCAACCATTTCGGCGCTATCTTGAATATCAAGGAGTATGCCGAGGGCACCTATCCCGGCATTCTCAACGGGTTGAAGTATCTCGATTTCGAATACGTCATCACCCATTCCTTCAGCCCCATGGGCCGTCAGGACGCGCTCAAGGCGCTCGACCGCACCAAGGGCATGATGGTGTCCTCCGGCGACAAGGCGGTCAGTCAGATCATCGAGCTCGACTACGCGATGGACCAGCTCGCTTCGGGCAACTTCGTGCTCGGCGAGTATCACTTCACCTTCGCCGTCTACGCCGACAGCCAGGAAAAGCTGGCCGCGCAGGTCGCCGCCGCGCGCGCCGAACTGTCCAACGCCGGTTTCGTTTCGGCCAAGGAAGACTTGGCGGTCACCTCGTCCTTCTATTCGCAGTTCCCGGGCAACTGGAAGTACCGCACGCGCCTGGCCAACGTCAGCTCGCTGAACTTCCTCGGCCTGTCGCCGCTGCATAACTTCGCCACCGGCAAACAGCACAACAATCCCTGGGGCGATTCGGTTACCACGCTGCAGACCACCAACGGTCAGCCGTATTACTTCAATTTCCACGCCACCCATCCTGCCGAGAATTCGCTCGGCGAGAAGGCGATCGCCAACACCATGGTGATCGGAAAGTCCGGTACCGGTAAGACCGCGCTGATCAACTTCCTGCTCAGCCAGGTGCAGAAGCTCAAGCCGACGCCGACCATCTTCTTCTTCGATAAGGATCGCGGCGCGGAGATCTTCGTGCGCGCCTGCGGCGGCAACTACCTCGCGCTCGACAACGGCCAGCCGACCGGCTTCAACCCGTTCCAGTGCGAGAACAACGAGGAGAACACCCAGTTCCTCTCGGACCTGATCAAGGTGCTGGCCAACAAGAGCCAGTACTCGGCGCGCGAGGACGAGGATATCTACCGCGCGGTCGAGAACATCCTCGACACGCCGATGCACCTGCGCAGCATGACCAACCTGCAGAAGAGCCTGCCCAACATGGGCGACGACGGCCTGTATGCGCGCCTGCGCAAGTGGACCGCGGGCAATTCGCTGGGCTGGGTGTTCGACAACCCGGTCGACACGATCAACCTCGAGAAGGCCAACATCATCGGCTTCGACTACACCGAGGTGCTCGAAAACGCCGAGGTCCGGGTCCCGGTCATCAACTATTTGCTGCACCGTCTGGAGCAATTGATCGACGGACGCCCGCTAATCTACGTCATGGACGAGTTCTGGAAGATTCTCGACGGCGGCGGCGCCCTCAAGGATTTCGCCAAGAACAAGCAGAAGACCATCCGTAAGCAGAACGGCCTGGGCATTTTCGCCACGCAGAGCCCGGAAGATGCGCTGGCCAGCGACATCTCCGCCTCGCTGATCGAACAGACCGCCACGCTGATCCTGTTGCCCAATCCGAACGCCAACCGTGAGGACTACATCGAGGGCCTCAAGCTCACCGATGCCGAGTACGAAGTGGTGCGCAGCCTGGACGAGCGTTCGCGCTGCTTTCTGGTCAAGCAGGGCCACGCGGCGACGGTCTGCCAGCTCAACCTGCGCGGCATGGACGACGCCCTGGCGGTGATCTCGGCGTCGACCGACAACATCGAAATCATGCACGACGTTCTGGAAAAAGCCGCCGCCAAGGCCGGCATAAGCCAGGACGACCTGACCCCGGAGCAGTGGCTGGCCGATTTCTATGCCAACCGCAAGGGTTCGGGCAAGGGCAAGCCGGCTGCCGAAGGGCGGACGGCGCGGGCCTGACCCCTGTCGGGGCAGATGCCCGTTTTACCGGTAAGCAAACGCAGTAACGTCGTCCGCCGCAGGATGGGGCGGATACCTAAGGAGAATCGACCGATGCACGTCAAATCTTCCGTTTGGTCAATGCTGCCCGCGCTGCTGATCGGCGTGGGCGCACTGTTGCTGCCTCGCCCCGCGCAGGCGCAGCTGTGCTACCTCGTGTATGGCTACCCGGTCGGCTTGTGCGCCAGCGAGCCCACCCAGTGGGCCAATCAGGGTGTCCTGCTCAAGAACGTGGAGCAGGAGTTCGGCAAGTACACTCAGATGCAGAAGCAGCTGCAGGCGGAGAAAGACAAGCTCGCTGCAATGAGTATTGGCAGCTTCGGCCTCGACCTCAACGCCGGCGAGCGCATCAAGATCAGCGAACTCAAGCAGCGCGATCTCAGCTACGGCATCGAGACTTGCCAGAAGGGCAAGAGCAGCGTCGCCGAGGACCAGCTCAAGTGGTGCAGGAAGGGCGTGGAAATCACCAATCGCCGTTTTAACGCGATGGTGCAGATGTTCAAGGACATCGATGCGCGCGATGCCGATATTCGCAAGCTTCAGGAGAATCGAAAGAGCATTCCCGCCAGCGATATCGGCAAGCTGATGAAGAACGACGCGGCTGTTGCGGGATTGAAAGCGCAGTTGGAAGTCGACATGCAGAACAACGTCGCATTGATGAAAGCCTACGAATCGATGTTGGAGGCTGTGGACGGCGAAATGTCCTTGCTTGCCAGCAAGGCATTGATCAACAAGAAGACCGGCAAGGACGCGATCGGGTCGGCCGTGCAAGGTGTGGCATTGGCTGCGGGTTTGCAAGCAGCGAAGTCGCGCGACCTTTAAGCCTCACAGACCCTCCCGATCGTCTTCAAACTTTCAAGGACCAACGACCATGAACCATGAATCTTCGTCCCGCTTCTCCGCTACCGGCCTGAGCCTGGCGCTGTCCGTGGCTCTCGGTGTCGCCGCGCTGACGCCGGCGCCGGCGCATGCCTACCTGGCATCGGAAATCACTCAGATCGCCAACAAGATCCAGCTCGGTATCCAGAAAGCCAAGCTGGTCCAGCAGCTCACCGAGCTGAAGCAGCAGGTGCAGACGCTGACCGATACCTACAATTCGTTGAATATCGGCAACTTCAATCTCAAAGCCGCCGCGGGTTTCCGCGAGCAGAAGATCGAAGAGCTGCAGGAGCGCGGCGTCAATCAGGACATGGATGTGCTTTGCCAGATGGGCAAGACCGGCGTCGCCACAGAGCAGTACAAGATCTGCCAGCGCATCGTCCAGGTGCGCAACCTGCGTTTCAACGTGATGGTCAAGATGCTCAAGGACGTCGAAAAGCGCGATAAGCAGGTCCAGGATCTGGTCAGCAATCGCGACGGCATCACTGGTTCGCAAGATAACGGCAAGGTGCTCACCAATACCAATCAGGCCGGCCAGCTGTCGGCGCAGATGTCTGCCGACTTCCAGAACGGCAAGTACATGCTCGATGCATACACGGCAGTGCTGGAGGCGCTGAACGACGACATGATCGCGCAGGCCGAGAAGGCGCTGAAGAACAAGAAGGACAAGGGCGACATCCTGGGCAACATCGCTTCGACCGTGGTTCAAGGCGCGGCTTTGGAGGCGGGTCTCCTGTTGGCTAGGCAGCGCGATCTTTGATACGCACCGCCGCGTGAGACGCGCGGCGGCCAGTAGTGCAACGGCAAATAGAAGCAGAGCGGCCGGGTAGGCCCGGATCGACGGAGACGGAAGGCGTATGGACAGTCACATGGTGTCGTTGGGGGCCGGTTCCTTGTTGGACTGGATGCATATGCAGGCAGGAGATCTGCCGGCCATGGCGTTCTTCGCCCTGATCAAGAATCATCTGGACACGGTAATCGCGGCTTACCAGGATCGCTTGCTCGATCGCGTGGGCAAGATCATCGGCGCATTCGCGGCGACGGCGGTGACCCTGTGGATCGTCGTGCAAGGCTTCCGCATCGCCACGGGCCAGTCGCGCGAGCCGATGATGGGCCTGGTGGTGAACTCGCTGAAGTCGGTGCTGATCGTGGGGATCGCGCTGTCTGCCGCGGTGACCGCCGACAGGAGCTACAGCGCGCTGACCGACGGTCTGTCCAGCGTGGTGCGTCAGGTCATGACCGGACGCGACGACGAAGGCCCGTACGAGGACATGGACAAGATCCTGGGCGTGCTGCAGGTCGGCCTGGAGACGGTGGACTCCGTGGACGTCGGCGACAGCCTGATGACCAACGAAACCAAACAGAAGTCCATGGACATGATCGGCGTAGGCCTGGGGGCTCCGGTCATCATGGCCATGATCGCGATGATGCTGAATAAGATCGCTATGGCTCTGTTCATAGGCACCGGGCCATTCTTCATCCTGTGTCTGCTGTTCGATCAGACCAAGGCCTTGTTCCAAAAATGGTTGTTCTTCGGTATCGCGACCATGATGACGATGGCGGTGCTGATAACCATGACGACCATCGCGATCGACATGACCTTGGCGGTGGGCGGTGCGTTCTGGGTCACGAACAGGTTTGGACTTGGGTCAGAAAGCTTGATGAGCATGGCCCTGCAGCAGGGCGGTCTGGGTATGATCCTGTCGGCATTGATCATCACCGCGCCGCCGATGGCAGGCATGTTCTTCAACGGTGTGATGGGTTCGTACTACGGCACCAATAACTTCCCGGGTCAGTCCGCGGGTGGTGGCGGTGGTGGTGGCGGTAATGCGCCGGCCAATAGCTATCGTCCGGGATCGCCGGGATATCAGCCACCGCCGGTGGCACCGGTGAGGGAGCAGGTAACCAGAGAACAAACAAGCCGTGGCCAAGGCGGGGCGCATTAGTTGACAACCCGAATTAGGCACGCAATCGCGCTAGTAACGATTGAGTCTCATGTGTTGCTCCTGCGCCAAATTGAGGTTTTAGTGGCATGGCCAGAGTAGGGCGGAGTTGCGCGGTGGTAGTGGCAGTTTGGATTGGCTTTTAACGATGCCTAATTTGAGGGCGCTGATATGAAGACTTTATTTTTCTTTTGTACTGCCCTTTCTTTGATGGTCCTCGTGCTTTTTACTCCGAGCGCTAAAGCTGACGCATGTCCTCAGGGCACCATAACCAATCCCGTTGGTGCTGGTGGTCAGCCACAGTGTGTTCCCGGAGCTAACCATCAAAACTGGGGAGGAGGGTCTTCAAACTCTGCCCCTAATGCTAAATGGGCCAGACGGTTTGGCGCGGTAGCTTATGACCCAGTAACTGGCGCAGTAGGTGTCTCAAGTGAAGAGAAGAGCAAGCGAAAGGCCCTCAATGCTGCTTTAGCGCACTGCAAATCCAAGGGTGGAGCTGCATGCGCAAAGAATATTGAGTATTTCGATCAATGCGTTGCTTCTGCTACGGGGCCTGGGACAAGTGGTGGATTTGTCTTTACATCTGCCAGCGCGGCTGAGGAGGGTCAGGCGTCAACCTATGCGATGGAAGATTGTAAGAAGGCTGGGACGACTAGCTGTAAGATTTTCTATTCTGGCTGTAGCTATCCAGAGCGCGTCCAATAGATAATGGGTCAGTAAAAAACGCCCCGTCGGGGCGTTTTTTTTTGAGCGGAATTGTGTGCGATTTTAGTGGGCGATGGCACGCTAGTTACGTTCTTATAGTTTTGGTGCCGTGGTATACGTCGACCTATTATCAAAGAAGTAATGCCCTTGCTTAGCTGATCGTCGGTATCGCTCTGTCGGCCGCGGTGACCGCCAACAGGAGCTACAGCGCGCTGACCCAGCGTGGTGCGTCAGGTCATGACCGGGCGCGATGACGGTGGCCCGTACAAGGACATGGACAAGATCCTGGGCGTGCTGCAGGTCGGCCTGGAGACGGTGGACTCCGTGGACGTCGGCGACAGCCTGATGACCAACGAAACCAAACAGAAGTCCATGGACATGATCGGCGTAGGCCTGGGGGCTCCGGTCATCATGGCCATGATCGCGATGATGCTGAATAAGATCGCTATGGCTCTGTTCATAGGCACCGGGCCATTCTTCATCCTGTGTCTGCTGTTCGATCAGACCAAGGCCTTGTTCCAAAAATGGTTGTTCTTCGGTATCGCGACCATGATGACGATGGCGGTGCTGATAACCATGACGACCATCGCGATCGACATGACCTTGGCGGTGGGCGGTGCGTTCTGGGTCACGAACAGGTTTGGACTTGGGGCAGAAAGCTTGATGAGCATGGCCCTGCAGCAGGGCGGTCTGGGTATGATCCTGTCGGCATTGATCATCACCGCGCCGCCGATGGCAGGCATGTTCTTCAGCGGCGTGATGGGTTCGTACTACGGCACCAATAACTTCCCGGGTCAGTCTGCGGGTGGTGGCGGTGGTGGCGGTGGTAATGCGCCGGCCAATACCTACCGTCCGGGTTCGGCGGGGTATACGCCGCCGCCGGTTGCGAATCAGACAAGACAAGATTCTGATAGTAAAAAATATAGCGGAGTGAGTTGATTCTGAATTGTGCCGTTAGGGGTCAGGAGATATGGAATGAAAATGCTTAGATGGCTCCCACTACTTGGCCTGCTCGTCGTTGGCGCCGCCTATGCTGATGGCTGCCCTGACGGCACGATTACCAACCCTATCGGTGCGGGCGGCCAGCCGCAGTGTGTTCCCGGAGCGAATCACCAAAATTGGGGCGGAAGCGGCTCGTCTGGTGGACCTAAATACGCGAGACGTTGGGGGGCATTCGCCGGAGACAGCGCTTCAGGCAAGATAGGACTTGCCGGCGGGATGCCAAGCAAACGAAAAGCGGAAAGGGCGGCTATAGCCCAATGCCAGTCCAAAGGCGGCGCGAACTGCAAGGTAGAGATGGCGTACTACGATCAATGCGGCGTAATGGCGTATGGCGGTGGTTACATGAATACTGACTGGCCTGCGTTAACTGGTCCAGAAGTAAAGTTAGTTTAAGCGGCTAAACGTGGATGTGCACTTGCGTTGGCAGGCATGAAGGCCTCGGGCGCTGGTGGTCTGTAGTTCAAGGCGCTGTGCGGTCGCACCGTGTTGTAGTGGCGTCGCCATTGTTCGATCACGACCTGGGCCTCGCGTAGGGTGTAGAAGATCTCACCGTTAAGCAGCTCATCGTGACTGGCCTGCGTTAACTGGTCCAGAAGTAAAGTTAGTTTAAGCGGCTAAACGTGGATGTGCACTTGCGTTGGCAGGCATGAAGGCCTCGGGCGCTGGTGGTCTGTAGTTCAAGGCGCTGTGCGGT
>NZ_JBQJIL010000014.1:0-129 GCF_052078715.1 Lysobacter sp. CA199
CGACTACATCGAAATGTTCTACAACCCCACCCGCCGCCACAGCCATCTGGGCGGCGTCAGTCCTGAGGCCTTTGAGCGTGCCTCAATTTGAGGCTGGCGAGTGTCTTAAATTCCTGGGCAGTCCAAAGC